>NZ_SCNZ01000049.1:0-69441 GCF_005502655.1 Burkholderia sp. 4NA327C6
ATCGGCACGATGCGGTGCGGATCGTCGCGCCGGCATTCCCACGCGGTCACGTCGACGGCGGCCTCGGTGGGGCCGTAGAGGTTGTAGAGCTCGACGTCCAGGCGCTCGAGGCAACGCTGCTGCAGGTCGTGGGGCAAGGCTTCGCCGCTGCACACGACGCGGCGCAGCGACGCGCAGTGCGCGTCGAGGTCCGGATGATCGAGGAACGCGCGCAGCATCGACGGCACGAAATGGATCGTGGTGATGCGTTCGCGCTCGATGAGCTCGACCAGGTAGTCGGTCTCGCGCTGGCCGCCGGGGCGGGCGAACACGAGGCGCGCGCCGGTGACGAGCGGCCAGAAGAGTTCCCAGACCGAGACGTCGAAGCTGAACGGGGTCTTCTGCAGCACGGCATCGTCGGCGCCGAGCGCATAGGCGTGCTGCATCCAGAGGATGCGGTTGGTGATCGCGCGGTGGGTGTTGAGCGCGCCCTTGGGTCGGCCGGTCGAGCCGGACGTGTAGATCATGTAGGCGAGGTTGTCGCCGTTCAGCGCGGGTGCGGGGTTGGACGTCGCCGCGGCATCGAGGTCGAGCGCGTCGCGATCGACGACGATCACGTGCGCGTCGGTGTCGGGCAGCGCGTCAAGCAGATGCTGCTGGGTGAGGAGCCAGCGCAACTGCGCGTGGTCGATCATGAAGCGCACGCGCTCGGCGGGGTAGTCGGGGTCGACGGGGACGTAGGCGCCGCCGGCCTTGAGGATCGCGAGCAGGGCGACGCTCATGTCGAGGGAGCGCTCCATGGCGACGCCGACGAGTGCATCGGCGCCGACGCCGAGCGCGACGAGGTGGTGGGCGAGGCGGTTGGCGCGCAGGTTGAGTTCGGCGTAGGTGAGCGCGGTGTCATCGAAGACGACAGCGACGGCATCGGGCGTGCGCTCGACCTGTTGCTCGAACAGGCGATGCAGCGGTTGTGCGGCGGCGTCGCCGAAATCCGTGTCGGTGCGGTTCCACTCGACGGTCAGCAGTTTCCGCTCCGCATCGCTCGACAACGGCAGACGGGCAACGGCAGCTGACGCATCGTCCGCGAGATGCGTCAGCAGGGTCCGGTAGATGTCGAGGAAACGCTGTACCGTGCTCGCGTCGAACAGATCGGTGTTGTAGTCGCAATCGATCAGGAGTGCCTGCCCCGCGTCGAGCACGTTGACGTTCAGGTCGAACGCGGTATGGCGGATCAGCGGCGCCACGAGGCCGACCGTCAGGCCGCGCAGTTCGGGCAGCGCCGACACCGGTTCGAGGTTGAAGACCGCCGATACCAGCGGCGCGGCGTTGAGATCGCGCTGTGCGCCGATTTCGCGGACCAGTTCGGCGAACGGATAATTCTGGTGCTCGAGCGCGTCGAGCAGGTTCTGCCGGGTGCCGGCCAGGAAACTGGCCACGGTGGCCTGCTCCGGCAGCGTGGAGTGCAGCGGCAGCAGATGCGTGCAGTAGCCGGCGAGGCGGTCGCTGCCGGCCACGGAGCGGCCGGTCACCGGGATGCCGGTGACGATCTCCTGCTGGCCGGCGACGCGGTGAAGGAACAGATTGAAGCCGGCGAGCAGCACCATGTAGAGCGTGCAGCCGTTCTGACGGGCCGCGGTACGCAGCGTCGCGGCCGCCGCCGCGTCCAGATGCAGGGACACGCGCTCGCCGTGAAACGTCTTCACCGCGGGCCGCGGGTAGTCCAGCGGAAGATTCAGCGGTGCGGCCTGACGCGCGCATTGCGCCAGCCAGTACTCGTGATTCGCCTTCGTTTCCGGGCTGTGGCGCTGGCCGTCGAGCTGCTTCAGGTACGCGCGAAACTGCAGCGGCGCGTCGGCCGGCGCCGCACCGGCATACGCGCGGGCCAGATCCTCGAGCAGCACGCCGAACGTCGAGCCGTCACAGATGATGTGATGGGCCGTCATCACCAGCAGGTGACGCTCGCTGCCCAGGCGCACGAGCGCGGCCCGAAAGAGCGGCCCGTTCACCAGGTCGAACGGCTGGCGGCTTTCCTGCTCCCGCCACGCGTTCGGGTCCGTGTCGATCAGCGGAATCTCGAGTGTCAGCGACGGATGCACGATCTGGCCCGACCCGTCCGCCATCATCGTGGTGCGCAGCGCCTCGTGCCGATCGACGAGGCTCTGGACGGCGGCGCGCATCGCGGCTTCGTCGAGCCGGCCGTTCAGTTCGAGCGTGGTGTTGACGTTGTAGGCGAGCGATCCTTCGGGATCGATTTCCGACAACACCCACAGCTGGCGTTGCGCTTCGCTCAGCGCGGCCACCGTGCCGTGTTTCGAGTGCGGCCGGATGAAGCCGCCCCGGCGCAGGTCGGCGACGCTGTCCTTCACCGCCCGGATGAAGCGGTCGATATCGGCATCCGTATGCGCGGTGGACAGGAAGCAGGTGCGCCATTCCCAGATGTAGATGCCCTTTTCGAGCATGTGATAGAAGAACAGGTCGAGGTTCTCGGTGAATTCGAAGCGGAACATCGAGCCGAACCACGTGACCTTGATCGGCGCCTCGGCCTCCGCGAAGAACGCATTCAACGTGCCGGCGATCTGCGCGGTGCGTTCGTTGAGCGCGGCCTGCAGCGCCGGCCCTTCCTGCTCGATCTTCTCGAGCACGGCCAGCGCGGCCGCCATCGCGAGCGGATACTGGCAGAACGTGCCGCCGAACGCGGTGCGGTCCGCCGCGGGGAACGAGTGGTCGCCGTAGGTCCACATGCCGCCGTCGATGGCGTCCATGAAGCGGCTGGTGCCGGCGATGACGCCCAGCGGCAGGCCGCCGCCGATGATCTTGCCGTACGTCGCGAGATCGGCCCTGATGCCGAACATGGCTTGCGAGCCGCCCGGATGGACGCGGAAACCGGTGATCATTTCGTCGAAGATCAGCGCGACGCCGGCCTCCTCGGTGATGCGACGCAGTTCCTTGAGGAATGCGACGGGCTGCAGGGAAGGGTTGCGGCTCTGCACCGGCTCCACCATCACGGCGGCGAGGGTCGGCGCCATTCCGCGAATGGCCTCGAGCGCGGCGTCGCTGCCGTAATCGAGCAGGATCATGTTCTCGACCGAGCCGAACGGTACGCCCGGGGCGATGGTTTCCGTCACGCCTTCCGCGTTCGCTGCGGCGAGCGTGCCGTCGGCATGGCCGTGATACGAATGCGTGAACATCACGATCTTGTCGCGCCCGGTCACGGCGCGCGCGAGCCGCATCGCGGTCATGACGGCCTCGGTGCCGGTGTTCGAGAACGCCACGCGATCGAGGCCGGTCACGCGGGCAAAGCGCGCGGCGACTTCGCCGACGAGGCTGGAGCGCGCGCCCAGTTCGAGCGGGCGCTGCCATTCCCGGGTGACCTGCTGCTGGATGAAATCCGGCGTGTGGCCGAACAGATGCACGCCGAAGCCCATCGTGAAATCGATGTACTCGTTGCCGTCGATGTCCCACAGCCGCGAACCGGCCGCGCGATCGCCGACGATCGGATACAGCATCTCCTTGGTCGAAAAGCGGAAGCCGACCGTGGCGCGGCTGTCGGCCAGCACCGGGCGCGACGCCTGCACCGAGTCCTTCGATTTCCGGGTGCGCGTCGTGTAGCGCACGATCAGCGCCTCGAGATGCTCCTGCTGCGCGGCGGACAGCCCGCGCGCCCGCTGCTGGACCGGGCTGCCCCACGGCATCATCGGCTTGGGCGGCGGATTGTCGGCCGCGGGCGCCGCGGCAGCCGCAGGCGCGGGCTTTGCCGCGGGTGCGGCGGCCGGGGCCGCGCTCGCCGCCTGGGGTGCGACG
This sequence comes from Burkholderia sp. 4NA327C6, assembly GCF_005502655.1. Taxonomy (NCBI): domain Bacteria; kingdom Pseudomonadati; phylum Pseudomonadota; class Betaproteobacteria; order Burkholderiales; family Burkholderiaceae; genus Burkholderia; species Burkholderia sp. 4NA327C6. The sequence continues at coordinate 3,781 of NZ_SCNZ01000049.1, forward strand.
CTCGCCGTGCTCGCGACGGCTTGCACGGCGGCCGTTGCCGGCCGGACGCCGGGCTGGCCGGTCAGCGACGTGCGCAGCAGTTCCATCTGCTGGCTCATCACGTGCGACAGCAGCTGATTCTGCTCCCGCAACACGCGCTCGACCGTCGAGTCGCCTTCGGCCGCCACCCATTCCGCCGGGGCGGCGGCGAGCGGCGCAAGCCCCGCCGCGGACGGCGCGACCGCGACCGCCGGCGTGGACGGTTCCGACACGGCCACGGCCACGGCTACGGCCTCGGCCCCGGACGGCGCGGCGGCTGCCGGCAGGTTGTCCGCGACATATTCGGCGAGCGCCTGCACCGTCGCCAGGTCTTCGAAGAAGCGGCGCATGGCCAGCTTCACGCCGTACTCCGCCTCGATGTGCCGGATGGCCTCGATCAGTACGATCGAGTCGGCGCCCATCTCGAGGAAGGGCAGTTCGATGTTGATGGTGGCGGGATCGGCCTGGATCAATTCGCCGATCTTGCCGCGAAGCCATTCGAGAATCTCGCCGCTGCGATTGTGCGTGGGTGCTGCGGCGATGGGTGATGCGCTTGTCTGAGTCATGGACGTGTCCGCTTTCTGGAACCAGGTACGGCTGCGTTGGAAGGGATAGGACGGCAATGCGATGCGCGCGGGCGCGGGTGTTTCGGTCGGGGCCCAGTCGACGTCGACGCCGCGGGCATACAGGCTCGACAGCGTTTCGATCAGCGCTTGCTGCTCGACTTGCGGCCGCTGCAGGGCAAGGAACTGGATCCCGGCGTCCGGCGCACAGCACGCGCGGGCCAGGTTGACGAGCACCGGCTTCGGGCCGATTTCGACGAGCACGTTGAAACCGGCTTCGGCGAGGCGCTCGACACTGCTCGCGAACTGCACCGGCTCCCGGCAGTGGCGGCGCCAGTACGTGTCGGTGGGCGCCTCGTCCATCACGGCGCCCGTGAGATTCGAATAGAACGGGATCGCCGGGCGTGCGACGGGCACGGTTTTCGCCGCGAGCTGGAAGCTGTCCAGCATCGGCTCGAGCAGCGGCGAGTGAAACGCGTGTGACGTATTGAGCGGCACGGACCGGATGTCCCGCGCGGCGAACGTATCGACCAGCATTGCGATGCGCTCGCGCTTGCCGGAGATCACGATGCTCGCCGGGCCGTTGACGGCCGCCACCGCAACTTCGTGCGGCCACGCGTCGATCGCGCGCTCGACCGTGGCGAGGTCGGCGAAAATCGCCGCCATCTCGCCGTCGCGGGGCAACGCCTGCATCAGCCGGCCGCGTTCGGCGATCAGCCGCAGGCCGTCTTCCGGCGAGAAGACGCCGGCTGCGCAAGCCGCCGCGTACTCGCCGACGCTGTGGCCCATCACGGCGTCGGGCGCCACGCCGAACGACGCCAGCAACGTGGTGAGCGCGTACTGCAGCGAGAACAGGGCCGGCTGGCTGTAGCCGGTCTGGTGGATGTCCTCGCCCTGGGCCGACAGCACCTCGAGCAACGGCTTGTCGAGCAGCGGATCGGCCACCGCGCGGCAGCGGTCGATGGCGTCGCGGAACACCGGATACGCGTCGTACAGACGGCGGCCCATGCCGGCGTATTGCGAGCCCTGGCCGGTGAACAGGAAGGCCATCTTCACGCGGGGGGCGGGCTGCGCCGCGCCGGCCGGTTCCTTCGCGTGGAACGCGCGCAGCTTGTCGATGGCGTCGTCGAGCGACGTCACCGGCCATGCCAGCCGATGCGCGAAATGCGAGCGGCCGGTCGCCGCCGAAAAGGCCACGGCCGCGATGTCGAGACCGGGTTCGGCTTCGAGCCGCCGCTGATAGCGCCCGGCCAGCTCGCGCAACGCCGCGGGGGTCTTGGCCGACAGCACCAGCGGATGCACCTTGTGTCTCGACGGCGTCGCCTGCAGCGCCGGCGCGGGCGCTTCTTCCAGCACCAGGTGGGCATTGGTGCCGCTCGCGCCGAACGCGCTGACGCCGGCTCGCCGTGGCCGTTCGCCACGCGGCCACGCGCTCGCCTCGGCGCAGATCTCGAGGGGCAGCGCGTCCCACTGCACCAGCGGGCTCGGCTGGCGGAAATGCAGGTGGGCGGGCAGGCGGTCGTGGTTCAGCGACAGCACGACCTTGATGACGCCCGCGATGCCGGCGGCGGACTCCGTGTGGCCGATGTTGGTTTTCACCGAGCCGACGCGCAGCCGCCGGCCTGCGTCGCGGCCTGCGCCGAACACCGTCGCCAGCGCCTGCAACTCGACGGGATCGCCCAGCGGGGTGCCGGTGCCGTGCGCTTCCACGTAATCGATGGAAGCGGCGGGCAACCCGCCCAGCGCCTGGCGGATCACGGCTTCCTGCGCCCGCCCGTTCGGCGCGGTAAAGCCGCTCGACGCGCCGTCGTGGTTGACCGCCGAACCCCGCAGCACGGCCAGCACGCGATCGCCCGCGGCGAGCGCATCGGACAGGCGCTTGAGCACCAGCGCGCCGCAGCCTTCGCTGCGCACGAAGCCGTCCGCCGCCGCGTCGAAGGTCTTGCAGCGGCCGTCCGGCGCCAGCGCCCGCGTGCGCGAGACGGCGATGGAGTTGTCCGGCGACAGGATCAGGTTGACGCCGCCCGCGATGGCGAGATCGCACTCGCCGCTGCGCAGGTTCTGGCTGGCGGTATGGATCGCGGTGAGCGACGACGAGCAGGCGGTGTCGATCGCCATGCTCGGCCCCTGCACGCCGAGTCCGTAGGAGATGCGGCCGGCCGCCGTATTCAGCGGGTTGCCGGTGAAGAAATAGCCGTCGATGCCGCTGCCGCCGCCGTTGCGAAGCTGCAGGTTCGCGTAATCGTTGGTGGTGATGCCGACGAAGACGCCGGTGCGGCTGCCCTTGAGACTGTCGACCGGAATGCCGGCATGCTCCAGCGCTTCGTGACTGACTTCGAGCAACAGGCGCTGCTGCGGGTCCATCGCGGCCGCTTCGCGTGGCGTGATGCGGAAGAACGCCGGATCGAACTGGTCGACGTCGTCGAGAAAACCGCCGAAGCGGCTGTACATACGCCCCGGCGCTTCCGGATCGGGATCGTAGTACGCGTCGACATCCCAGCGCTCGCGCGGCACTTCGGAGATCGCATCCACGCCGTCGTTCAGCAGGTTCCAGTAGGCGTCGAGATCGTGCGCGGCGCCCGGAAACCGGCAGCTCATGCCGACGATCGCGATCGGCTCCGGCGTGCCGGCCTCGCGGGCATCGATGGCCGGCGCGACCGGTCGCGGCTGCTGCTGCTGCGGCGGCACGGACTGCGCCTGAGCCGGCGCCACGTGCGCATCCGGCGCCGTGCCGGACGCCTGCTCCGCCAGGAAATCCGCGAGGGCGTTGACCGTCGGATGATCGAACAACAGCGCGACCGACAGCGGGATGCCCAGCGCATTTTCGAGGTGCGTGCGCACGTCCAGCGCCATCAGCGAATCCATGCCCATCTCGAAGAAGCCGAGATCGCGATCCAGCGTCCCCGCGTCGTAGCCGAGCACCTGGGCCACCGCGCGATCGATGCTGTCCGCCAGCAGGCGCTTGCGCTCGCGCGGCGACGCGTCGCTCAACGCCGGCATTGCCGGCGCGCTCGGCGCGCTTTTGGCCACCCGCACGCGGTCGAGGAACGGCTTGGGTCCGCGCGCCTCGTAGGAACCCTGGAACAGCGCCAGGTCGATATCGACGACCGCGACCTGGGGCACGGCGGGGAGACGATTCAGCACGTCGAGCGCGCGCTCCGCCGCCAGCGACCGGATGCCGACACGCCGCAGCAGCGCTTCCGCCTCGGGGAACGTCATGCCGCCTTCCGCCCAGGGCCCCCAGTTCACGCTCAGCGCCGGCAGGCCCTGGCCGCGGCGATGATGCGCGAGCGCGTCGAGGAAACGGTTCGCGGCACTGTAGTGCGCCTGCTCACGCGAGCCCCACGCGGACGCGATCGACGAAAACAGGAGGAAGAAATCGAGCGGGAAGTGCTCGCTCTGCTGATGGAGCAGCCACGCGCCGGCGACCTTCGGTTGCAGGACCGCGTCCAGTTCGTCGCGCTCGACCTGCATGATCGGCTTGTAGCCGACGATGCCGGCCGCGTGCACGATGCCTTTCAGCGGCACGCCGTCGCGCCGCAGCGCGGCGAAGAAAGCGGCGACCGCTGCGGGGTCGGCGATATCGAGGCGCTCGCAGCGCAGCGTGACGTTCCGCTCACGCAGCTCGGCGATCGCCCGCTGGCTCTCGTCGCTCGCGGCCCCTTGCCGGCCGACCAGGATCAGCGTGCCCGCACCGCGCGCCGCCAGCCATCGGGCGGTGTGCAGCCCGAGCGCGCCGAACCCGCCGGTGATCAGGTAGGCCGCGTCCGGGTCGACCGGCAGCGCGGCCGTTTCGGCTTGCACGAGCGGGCTCAGGCGCGCGACATGGCGCGCGCCGTGCCGCAACGCCACCTGCTCCTCGCGGCTCTCGCCGAGCATCTCCTGAAGCAGTGCCTGCGTCTCGTTCTCCGGCGCGGCCGGATCGAGATCGATCGCGGTGCCGAACCATTCCGGATGCTCGATCATCGCCCCGCGTGCGAGGCCCGACAGCGCAGCCTGGGCGAGCCCGGATACGTGCGGCGCTTCGCCGGCTTCCACCGCGTCGCGCGTGACCACCGAGATCCTGGGCCGGGTCGAAGGCGTCCACTCGCGCTCGCTGCCGACCAGCGCGTGCACGAGATGCAGCAGGGCGGCGGACATGCGCGTCTCGCCGACGGCTTCGTCCAGCGCCCATAAAAAGACGATGCGCTGGCCGGGGGCGGCGGTCTCGTTCAGCAGGCGGACGAAATCGTCCGGCCGCTCGGGCGCGACCTGCCAGCCCGCTTCCGCGCCGGTGACATAGTCGATGCCGGGGCGGACCAGCGAGCAGGATGCGCCGCGCGCGCGCAGCAGCGCTGCAAGCCGCCCGCCGACACCGCTTGCGTCCGCGAAGATCAGCCATGGGGACGCGTCGGCGGCGACCAGTGCAGCCGGCGTCGCGGCCTGCTGCTCCCACACCACGTGATAGAGCGGGTGTGCGTGCGGCGCGACGGTTTCGGCGGGGGCGAATGCAGTCCGGAGCAGGTCCGGAAACGCGTTCAGCATGTCCTCCGGGTACTTGCCGGACGACTTGAGGTGCCGCAACGCTGCGTCGATGCTGCCGGCATCCATGCCGACGATCGGCGACGGGATCTTCTCCAGGCTGAAGCGCTGACGCTCGAACGGGTAGTTCGGCAGGGTCGTGGCGGGCTGGGCGGGCGCCGGAAACAGCGCACGCCAGTCGAACTGCGCGCCCTGCACGTACAGCGCCGCGAGTGCGCGCTCCAGGGCATCGCCCGCGCAGGGCGGCGGCAGCCAGCCGTCGGCGAGCCCCTCCGGCGGGTGCGATGCGTCGGCCTGATCCGGCGCGCCAGCCAGTTGCAACCAGTACTGCGGGTGCGTTACCTCGTCGGTCACGTCGGCGCCGAGACAGCCGGAAATCAGGCGGACCGACGGCCGTGCGAGCGGCATGTCCCGAAGCACGGCGCGCAACGCTTCGGCATCCGAACGGGCGGCCACGAGGCGCAGCGCGTCGGCCACGCTCACGACGCCCGCCACGCAGGCCGCGACATATTCGCCGATGCCATGGCCCGACACGACGGCCGGGCGGATGCCCCATCCCTTCCACAGTTCCGCCCACGCGAACTGGATCGCGAACCGGCCCGCGTCGGTCTCGAGTGCGTCCAGCGGCACCGAGCAACGCGCGAACGCGTCGCGGAACAGCGGTTCCGACGCGTGCAGCGCATGCGCGACGCCGCTGTCCGGCACGCCGAACCGGAAGCCCATGCGCAACGCCTTGCCCGTGCGCGCCGCTGCCGCCGACGATACCCGCTCGCCCGATACATAGGCGGCGCGAAACGGATAGTGACTCCGCCCGGTGGCGGCGGCACGGCAGATCGCGGCCAGCTCCTGCGGCGTCGCGCCGGCGATCGCGCGCTCGTAGCGTTGCACGAGCGCCGCCAGCGCCGCTTCGGACCTTGCCGACAGCAGCAGCAGCGCGCGCTGCGCGGCGTGTGCCGGCGCGACGGGCGGTTCCTCGACGATCGCGTGGGCATTGGTGCCGCTGAATCCGAACGCGCTCACCCCGGCGATGCGCCTGCGTTCCCCGCGCCGCCACGCGACCGGATCGGCCGCGACGCGGATCGGGATGTCCTGCCACGGCGTATGCGGATTGGGTTGCGTGAAATGCAGGTGCGCCGGAATCCGGTCGTGCTCGAACGACAGCAGCACCTTGATCAGGCCGGCGATGCCGGAGGCCGATTCCAGATGCCCGATATTGGTCTTGACCGAACCGATCACGAGCGGCTCGTTCGCCGCGCGCCCGGGGCCGTAGACGCCGGCCAGCGCTTCGACCTCGATCGGGTCGCCGAGGGACGTCCCGGTGCCGTGCGCCTCCACATAGGAGACGTCGCCGGGCGCGAGGCCGGCCTGGTTCAGCGCGCGGCGGATCACCCGTTCCTGCGAATCGCGGCTCGGCACGGTGAGCCCGCCGCCCGCGCCGCCCTGGTCGACCGCCGTGCCGCGCACGATGCCGAGCACCCGGTCGCCGTCGGCGAGCGCGTCGGCGAGGCGTTTGAGCACCACCATGCCGCACCCTTCGCCGCGCACATAGCCGTCCGCCGCCGCGTCGAAGGTCTTGCAGCGTCCGTCCGGCGACAGCATGCGCGCCTGCGAGAAGCTGACCATCACCTCGGGCGACAGCATCAGGTTGACGCCGCCCGCGAGCGCCATGTTGCTTTCGCGCGAGCGCAGGCTTTCGCAGGCGAGGTGCAGACACACCAGCGACGACGAACAGGCGGTATCGATCGCCATGCTCGGGCCGGTGAGGCCCAGCACGAACGACAGCCGGCCCGCGGCCATGTTCAGCGCGCTGCCCGTGCCGGCGTAGCTGCTCGACGGCATCGACGCATTGGACACCTGGATCGCGTGGTCGAAGCAGGTGATGCCGACGTACACGCCGGTGGCGGACTGCCGGAAGCGCTCGGGCGCGAGATGGGCGTTCTCGAGCGCCTCCCACGCCACTTCGAGCAGGAGCCGTTGTTGCGGATCGAGGTAGGTCGCTTCGCGCGGCGCGATCCCGAAGAACGCCGCGTCGAACTGATCCACGCGTTCGAGAAAGGCGCCGTGGCGGGTCGCCATCTTGCCGGGCGTGGACGGATCGGGGTCGTAGTAGCGATCGATGTCCCAGCGTTCGCCCGGCACTTCGGTGACGGCATCGCGCGCGCCGTCGAGCAATTGCCAGAACGCGTCCGGTGTATCGCTGCGTCCGGGGAAGCGGCAAGCCATGCCGATGACGGCGATCGGTTCGTTGCGGTCCGAACGCAGCGCCGCGATTTCCGCGCGCCGCAGGCGCAGTTCGTCGAGCGCGGCTTTCAGTGCATGCGTGGCCTTGGCGTTCATTGGGCGCCGATCTCCTGGGCGATCAGTTCGGAAAGGTCGTCCTCGTCGAGGTCGTCGGATGCTTCGTCGACGACCGGCGCGGGGAGCGATGGCGACAGTTCGTTGAGTACGTACTGCGCGAGCGTCTGCAGGTTCGGATAGGAAAAGAACAACGTCGCGCGAAACGGTCTTCCGAACACCTTGGTGAGGCGGTCCGTCAGTTCGAGCGCGACCAGCGAATCCAGGCCGAGATCGAGCAGCGATTGCTCGGGCGCGATGGCGTCGGGGCCGGAAAGGCGCAAGGTTTCAGCCAGCATCGCCGCGAGCGTGTCGGCGATGAGTTCGACCCGTTCGCGCGGCGCGCACGCATGCAGCTGGCGCAGCAACGCCGTCTCCTGCTGCGGCTGCCGCGCGGCCGGTTGCGCCAGCTCGGAAAACAGCGCGGACCCGGCGGCCGGCGCATCGACCCGGAACAGGGTCGGCCAGTCGATTTGCGCGACCCCGGACTGCGCGACGCCGGACGCCATCAGCCGTTCCAGCGTCGCGATGGCCAGTTCGGGCGGCAGCGTGCCGACGCCGAGCGCGCCGAGTTGTTCGTGCGCGCGCCGTCCGTAGTCGGTGGCGGCGTGGCCGATCTCCGCCCACGGCCCCCAATTGACGCTGAGCCCCGGTTTCCCCTGCGCGCGCCGATGCTGGGCGAGCGCGTCGAGGAAGCTGTTCGCGGCCGCGTAGTTGCCCTGGCCCGGCATGGTGATCAGCGCGGCCATCGACGAGAACAAGACGAAATGGTCGAGCGGCAGGTCGGCCGTCAGCTCGTGCAGATACCACGCGCCGTCGGCCTTGCCGCTGCCGGCGCGATGGAAGAAGTCGTCGTCCTGGCGTGTCAGCAGCGCATCGTCGAGTGCGCCGGCGAGGTGAAAGATCCCTTTGAGCGGCGGCATCGAATGCGCGATTTCACCGAGCGCCTGCTCGACGTCCTCGCGACGCGACAAGTCGGCGCGAATGAACCGCGCGTCGAGCGTGCGCAGGATTTTCCCGGCTGCGGCGGAAGGTTCGCCGCGCCCCAGCAGCACGATTTTCCCGGCGCCGTTGTCGGCAAGCCAGGACGCGAGCCGCAGGCCGAGCCCGCCGAGCCCGCCGGTCACCAGATAGGTCGCGTCACCGTGGAACCGGATCGGCCGGTGGCTGACGTATTCGCGATTGTCTCGGACGATGCGCGCGACGTAGCGCTGGTCGCGGCGAAACGCGATCATGTCCTCACGGCCGCCAGCCTGTACCGATTGCATGATGTCCGCTGCCGACGGCTGCGCGGGATCGAGGTCGACGAGCCCGCCCCACAGCGCCGCATGCTCCACCGCGATCGCGCGGCCCAATCCCCACAGCGGGGCCTGTGCCACCGCGATCGATTCGCCATCCAGAACATGCATCGCGCCCGACGTCACCAGCCACAGGCGAGCCTGCCGGGCCGACGGCGCGCGTGACGCAAGCGCCCTGACCAGGTGCAGCACGCTCGCGCTGGCACGCCGTCTCGCCGCGATGTCGGCGGGCGCGAGATCGAGACTCCACAGGTGGATGACGCCCTTCAGCGGGCGGTCGGCCGCGGGCAGTTCCGGCGTCGCGTCGGCGAAGCGCAGCGTGCATGTATCGCCGTGGGCTTCCAGCAGAGTCGACAGCTGGGCGCCCACGCCGCCGCGGTCCGCGAGAATCAGCCACTCGCCGGGCGCCGAACCGCCGGTTGCCGCGTCGACGTTCGACGGTCTCCACACGCGCTGATAAAGCAGCGTGGCGAAGTCGTGGCGCTCGACGGCGCGCGCCGCGCGCACCTGCTGCAACCGCAGTGCATCGATCTCGATCAGCAGTCGGCCGGCCAGGTCATGGACGCGGATGTTGCCCTCCAGCGCGCCCTGTCCGATCGGCGTGCGCAGCGTGGCGTGACTCCATGCCTCGGTCGACGCCGGCGGCTGATGGACCCGTACCGCGCCGATCGAGCTGGGCAGGTACAGGTCGCCCGACTCCAGCGCGTCCGGGTCGATGGCGGCGGCGAGTACGCGGCTGCACGCGTCGAGAAAGGCGGGGTGGACCTGGTACGGCGACGACGCCAGCGCATCGGCCGGCAGGCTGATTTTCCCCAGCGCCTCGCCGGTCGTGCGCCAGATCTGCCGGATCGCGTCGAACACGCCGTCGATCTGCACGCCGTGCTGCCGGATTTCGCCGTTGAAGTCCGCGCCCGACGTCGTTTCGGTGCAGCGGGCCTGCACTTCGGCGGCATCGAATCGCGTCGGCGCGGCGGATCGCCTGGGGGCGCACATTTCCCGGAGCCGGCGCAGCTGCGGAAGATTGCCGAGGATCCGCTCGACCGGCGGACCGAAATCGAGCAGGCAGGCCACTTCATCCACGCCGATCGACTCGAGATCCCGCACCAGTTCGACGCAGGTTTCCGGCGTGCCGATGAGCCCGCGCGATTGCGCGAAGCGTTCATAGAGAAACTCGACGAACTCGTCGAGTTCGCGTGCGCCCATCGCGCGCACGTCGACCGACTGGCCGCGACTCTGCGCCAGCCCGTTCAATAGCCCGATATTGCTGCGGATGTAGTTGCAGAACGGCACACGCGCCTGTTCGCGCGCCTGCGCCGCATCGTCGCCGACGAACGTGTGCAGCATCACGGACACGGTGCCGGCCGCCGGATCGAAGCCATGGTTCGCACGCGCTTCGCGGTAGAGGGCGATCTTGTGCGCGAGCTGGTCCCGATCCTGGTCGAGCACGTGGGTCAGCAGGTTGGCGCCGGCTTCGCCGGCACGTACGAACGTCTGCGGATTGCTCGCGGCGGTCACCCAGACGGGCAGCTCCGGCTGCACCGGCGTCGGATAGATGCGCAACCGCACCGGCTTGCCGACGCCGTTCGTCGCGTCCAGCGTGCCGCCGCGCCACAGATGCTGGACGGCGCGCATCGTGGTCAGCATGTCGTCCTGCCGGGTCGCATATTTGTCCGGGGCGAACACGAAGTCGTCAGGATTCCATCCGGAGGCGAACGACACGCCCACGCGGCCGTTCGACAGGTTGTCCACCATCGACCATTCTTCCGCGATCCGGATCGGGTTGTGCAGCGCGGCGACCACGCTGCCCGCGACCAGCTTCACGCGTTGGGTGGCCGCGGCGAGCGCGGCGTGCAGGACGGCGGGATTCGGGTAAAGCGAGCCGAATTCGGTGAAATGGCGCTCCGGCACCCAGACGCTGGAGAACCCGTTCGCATCGGCGAAACGCGCGCTTTCCATCACGAGCTGGTACTTGTTGCCGGACAGCGCCTCTTCACTGCTGGCGAAGAACATCAGGCCGAATTTCATGCGTGGCTCCGATCCGATTCGTGAATTTCGGCACTCGCGCACATCTGCCATGTCGCGGTGGCGCGGGTGTCGTCGATCCGGTGATAGACGGCAAACGAAAACGGTCCCCAGGACCGGCGGCTCAGCACCGTCTGCACGGTGCGCGATTCGTGCGGATGCAGCGGCAGGGGCGCATGCAGTGCGAGGTCCTTCAATGTCGTATGGCCGGCAGCGCCGATTTCCGACGTTGCCGACAGCGCCATTTCCACGAAGGCGGCATAGGGCAGCACGGGCGCCCCCTTGACGCGATGACCGTCGAGAAAGGTGGTTGCCGGCGCATCGAGACGCGATTGCCAGATCCACGTGGCCGGCGCATGCGCGTGCTGCTCCATGAGGCGCCCGAGCAACGGATGCCGAGGCGCACGTGGGCTGATCCAGAAGCCGCGACGCTCGAACGGGTAGGTCGGCAGGGCGAGCCGGCGGCGCGGTGCACCTTGCTCCACGGCATCCCAGTCGATGGACGCGCCGCGTACGTAGAGCGCGGCGAGCGTGTGCAGGATCGCGTCCCACGCGGCCGTGTGCGCGCCGATGTCGATCACGATGCCGGGGTGTCCTGCCGCACCGCCGTCCGGCACCTGCGGCACGCCGGCCCACGCGGCTGCGGCGCGATGCCCGTCGCCGGTGCTGCTGACCGCGTCCGGCGTGATGCCGAAGGACATCCACAGTTGCGCGAGTGCGCGCTGGAATGTCGTGAACCCGGCTTCGTCGGGGGCGAGCCCGGGCGCGTCGGATGCGTCGGGTTGCCGCTGCATCAGCGCGTCGAAAGCGGTGCTGGCCGCGCGCAATTGCCGAACCGCGTCGGCGCTGGCGCCGTCGTCGGCGCAAAAGTGGAACGTCACCGCGGGCGGTGTTTCGGCAGGCTCGCCGGACCCAACAGCATCAAGTTGCGCACGCAACGAATCGAGACTCGATGCGACGATGGCCGCGCGCCGCGTGAAGTGGGTGCGGCCGGTATTGGCCGTGAACGCGACGTCCCGCACACGGGCCTCGGGATGGGCGTCGAGATAGGCCGCATAGGACGCGGCGAGCGCTTGTAACGCTTCCGGCGTGCGCGCGGAGAGCGTCACGACGCGCGTCGCGGGTGCAACCGGTTCGGCTTCGACCGCTGCGGGCCGCGGCGCTTCTGACAGGATCAGGTGCGCGTTGGTGCCGCCGAATCCGAACGAGCTCACCCCTGCCAGGCGCGGCCCGTGTTCCGAATGCCAGGGCGTGACCTGCTGAGGAATCCGGAAGGGCGTGCCGTCGAGCGCGATTTGCGGATTGATCGACCGGAAATGGAGGTTCGGCGGAATCGCGCGATGGTGGAGCGCCAGGGCGGTCTTGATCAGGCTGGCGATGCCCGCGGCCGATTCCAGATGGCCGATGTTGGTCTTGACCGACCCGATCCAGCAATGATCGTCCGGGCGGCGGGATGCGTTCAGCACGGCCGCCAGCGAGTTCAACTCGATCGGGTCGCCGAGCGGCGTGCCCGTCCCGTGCGCCTCGACGAAGCCGATGTCCTGCGCGCGCACGCCGGCGTCGCGCAGCGCGCCGTGAATCACGGCCTGCTGGGCCGGGCCATTCGGCGCGGTCAGGCCGTTGCTGCGTCCGTCCTGATTCACCGCCGAGCCGCGGATCACGGCGAACACGGTGTCGCCGTTCTCGAGCGCATCGTCGAGCCGCTTGAGCAGCACCATGCCCACGCCTTCGCCGCGCACATAACCGTTCGCTGCCGCGTCGAACGCCTTGCATCGGCCGTCCGGCGACAGCATGCCCGCTTGCGTGAAGGACGCGCTCAATTGCGGCGCCAGAATCAGGTTGACCCCGCCGGCCAGCGCCGCATCGGACTCGCCGCGCTGCAGCGCGCGGCACGCCTGATGAACCGCGACGAGCGAGGACGAACACGCGGTGTCGACCGCCCAGCTCGGGCCGCGCAAATCGAGCGCGTAGGAAATGCGGTTGGCGGCGACGCTGAGCGCATTGCCCGTCGCGACATAAGGGCCGACGTCCGCGACTTCGTCCTGCGCCAGACGGATGTAGTCCGAATTGCTGATGCCGACGATGACCGCGGTGCGTCCGCCGGCGAGGCTGCGGGGTGCGACGCCCGCATGCTCGAGCGTCTCCCAGGCCACCTCCAGCAGCAGGCGCTGTTGCGGATCCATCGATTCGGCTTCGCGGGCGCTGATGCCGAAGAACGCCGCATCGAACTGATCGACCTGGTCCAGCAGTCCGGCGGGCGGAAGGGCGGCGGCGCGCTGCGTCGCCGCACCGACCGCGTCCCGGCCCTCCAGCAGAAGCTGCCAGAATGCGTCGGGATTGCCGGCGCCGGGGAAGCGGCATCCCATCCCGACGATCGCGATATCCGCGCGTGCTCCGGCCGAGCCCGGCGCCTGCTCCGGCATGGCATTCCCGGTGCCGCTCAAATGGCGCGCCAGCAGGGAAATACTCGGAAAATCGTAGACGACGGTCGGGGAAACCGGCCGCCCGAGCCAGTCCTGCAGCTCGCCCGAGAGCATGATGGCGTCCTTCGAATCGAGCCCGTGGACGCTGAACGGCGCGTCGGGGTCGATCTTGCCGGAAGCGATTCCCGACAGACGCGAGACACGCTCGATGCACCATTGCACGAGCGCTTGCGTGTCGCGTGGCTCGGCCGTCTGCGGGGGCGCTGGCGGCGCGGAGAACGCACGCCGCCATTCGCCCGCGATCGCGAGCCCCTGTTCATCGAGGAATGCCTGCCTGATCCGGCTCCGCTGGATTTTTCCGCTGGACGTGCGCAGGATCGTGGCAGGTTTCAACAGGACTGCCGCATACAGATCGACGTCGTGCACTTCGGCGAGCGTGTGCCGGATCTCGGCGGCCACGGCTTCCGCGTCCAGCGTGTTGAGCGCTTCCCGGCGCACTTCACAGGCGACGACGACCCGCTCCACGTTATCGACGTGGATCGAGAAAGCCGCCGATGCGTTCGGCGCCAGCGCGGGGTGGCTGCCCTCCGCGGATTGCTCGAGATCCTGCGGGTAGTGATTGCGGCCGGCGACGATGATGAGGTCTTTCAAGCGGCCGGTAACGAAGAGATCCTCGCCATCGACGAAGCCGAGATCGCCCGTGCGCAGGTAACGCGCGTCATCGCCGTCCAGCTTCGCGCGGAAGGTGCGCTCCGTTTCGTCGATACGGTTCCAGTAGCCGACGCCGACACTCGGGCCGGTCAGCCAGATTTCGCCGATCCGGCCGGGCGCGCAGCGCTCACCGGTATCCGGATTCACGATCCGCACGCGGTGCTCAGCCCAGGTCCGGCCGCATGAGACCAGCGCGTGGCGCTTGCCGGAGTCGCTTCTCGTCGCCACGCCTTGTGCCAGCGCGTCGGCATCGTAGTCCGCCACGCGCGGCAGCGAGCGTGCCGGCTGGCCGGAGATGAACAAGGTCGCCTCGGCCATCCCGTAGACGGGGCGCATGGTGTGCGCGTGGAAGCCGCACGCGGCGAAGGCGCGCGAAAAACGCGCCACCGACTCCGCGCGCACCGGTTCCGCGCCGTTGAATGCAACCCGCCAGCTGCTCAGGTCCAGCTGCGCGCGCGCTTCATCGGAGATTTTGCGAGCACACAGGTCATACGCGAAATCCGGCGCGGCGCAATGCGTGCCGCGATACTTCGTGATGGCCTGCAGCCATCGCACGGGTTTCTGCACGAATGCCGCGGGCGCCATCAGCACCGACAGCACGCCGAGATAGATCGGCAGCAGCACCTTCCCGAAGAAACCCATGTCGTGAAACACCGGGAGCCAGCTGACGAATACCGCCGACACATCGGCATCGCTCGCCTCGGCGATGACCGCCATGTTGCTCAGGATGTTCGCATGGCTGATCATCACGCCTTTGGGCGTACCGGTGGAGCCTGACGTGTATTGCAGAAGCGCCAGCGTCTGCGGCGTGATGTCCGGTGCGCGCCATTGTTCGGCCGGGGCGTCGAAGCGCTGGTCCGTCGCCAGGATCTTCAGTTCCAGCGTGTCGGAATAACCGTCCGCCTGATGCGCGATGCCGTCGAGCGTCGCGGCGTCCGTCAGCGCGACGACCGGCGTGGCGTCGGCGACGATGGCCTTGAGACGATCGGCGGGACGATGCCTGCGCGGTGGATAGGCGGGTACGCCGATCAGGCCGGCGTACAGGCATCCCACCCATGCGCAGATGAATTCCAGCCCGGGCGGATAAACCAGAAGGACGCGATCGCCCGGTTGCGCGATATCTTGCAGCCTGGCGGCGATGCCGCGAGCCCGCTTGTCCAGGTCGCCGAACGTGAGGCGGGTCAGCTCCGCTTCGCCGTTCTCGAGAAAAATGAATGCGGTCTTCTCCGGTTCGACCTTGCCGCGAAACAACAAAATTTCTGTAACAGTCCTGAATTTTGTATCGGGAAGCATGCTCAACCTTCGTTGTCTTCTAAACGTTGAATATCTCAGGACCGGTTGTGGCGATCCCGCCAAGCGTGCTTCATCGGACGGTATTGAAATTAGAGCATTGCTCTAATCCGGCGTCTGCCCCGTAATCCAAGGACACGGCGTTTCGCGCACTGGATCGATACCGCTTGTCGTTGACGTGTACGCTCGCGCTCGCTAACGACCGGCGATTCCTTCGATGTCGGGCGTGTACGGGTCCAGCAGTGACACGACGACCTTGCGCTCGCCTTCGAACGGGTTGCGGCCATGCGCGAAGCGCATGTTGTCGACCAGCAGGACGTCGCCTCGTTGCCAGGGAAACGTGATCGCGCATTCGCGGAACGCGCGGCGGATCTGCTCGAGGTCGGCGAGATCGAATGGACTCCCGTCGCCATGGCAGGCATTGCGCGGAATGCGATCCTCGCCGAACAGGCTGACGATCGAACTGGCGAGCGATGCTTCCAGGTTCGAGATGTGGAACAGATGGGCTTGATTGAAGAACACCCGCTCGCCGGTGACCGGATGGTAGGCCACGCCCTGGTTGACCTGGGCGGTGCGCATTGTGTCGTCGTCGAGCCATTCGAGCGCGATGCCGTTGTCTGCGCAGAAGGCTGCAACCTCACTGCGGTCGCTGGTCTGGAACACGGTTTCCCACGGAATGTCGACGTGCCGCCGGTAGTGCCTGACATAGCGGACCTGTCTCGCCTCGAAGTGATCCAGGATGCGCGGTCCGATCCTGCGGCTCACCTCACGCATGTCGGCAATCGGCGTTTCGCCGCCGGTCGCGGCCGGTGTCAGGCAACAGAAGGCCACTCTCAGCGGCCAGCTTCGTTGATACGCGTTTTCGCAATGAAGGGCGATCGTCTCGCTCGGCGGATACTCGGTTGCGGTGAAGATGCCGTTGCCGATCGAGGTGCGCGGCGTGGAACGATAGACGTAGTCGGACTGATGGGCCGAAATCGCGTGAGCAAACGCTTCGAAGCCGCCCACGGATGAAACGTCGAAGCCACGAAACAGGAGTGCGCCATGCTCCAGAAGCCGGGATTCGAGTGCCGCCCGGTTGTCGTTCACCGCCTGCGCCAGATCGCGTCCATTCGACACAGGCTCCAGCAGCCACGGCGAGCTTCCCTCGGCAAGCAACTTGCGTTCCGTCATGCCCAGCATCGTCAATAGTCCTTTCCTGTACGTGGATCACGGCGAAGCCGAACGGGTCGGCCCGCGTGGTCGCGCCGCGGCGCGGCTATGAACGGCAGGCCGTTTCCACGGCATGCTCGAAGCGATTGAGAATGTCGTGGATGTCCGCTTCCGAAACGATCAGCGGCGGCAGGAACCGGAGTACCGCGCCGTTGCGGCCGCCGGTTTCGACGATGAGCCCGTTGCGCAGGCAGTTCCGCTTGATGGCCTTTGCCCATTCCGTGTGGGGTGGGCCGGCTCGGCCGTGGGTGCCGGGCACGACGACTTCGGCGCCGATCATCAGGCCGCGGCCGCGTATCTGGCCCAGGCAGGGGAAGCGTTCGGCAAGCCGCTCGAGGCCGGCAACCAGGAGTTTGCCGACCCTGTCCGCGTGCGCCGACAGATCTTCTCTCTCGACGATGCGCATGGTCGACAAGCCGGCCACCATCGCAATCTGGTTGCCTCGAAAGGTGCCGGCATGCGCGCCGGGCGGCCAGGTGTCCAGGCGCTCGTCATAGACCACCACCGACAACGGATAGCCGCCGCCGAATGCCTTCGACAGCACCAGTACGTCCGGCCGGATGCCGGAATGTTCGATCGCGAACAGGGCGCCGGTGCGACCGAGTCCGGTCTGCACTTCGTCGACGATCAACGGGATTTCATGCCGCAGCGTCAGCTCGCGCAACTCGATCAACCAGGTGTCGGGAGCGGGGATGCAGCCTCCTTCGCCTTGCACGACTTCGACGATGATGGCCGCCGGCTTCGTGATCCCGCTCTCGGGATCGGACAGGACGGTCCGGATGTAGTTGATGCTGAGTTGATCGGTCGCCGAGCCGTCGGTGCCGAACGGGCAGCGAAAGGCGTAGGGATAGGGCAGGAAATGAACGTCGCGTCCATTGCCGCCGGCCGACTTGGGCGTGAGGTTTCCCGACGCGGCGAGTGCGCCGGACGTCATGCCGTGGTAGGCGCCGTGGAACGCCATGATCGTCGGCCGGCCGGTATAGTGCCGGGTCAGCTTGATTGCCGCTTCGACGCCATCCGCGCCACTGGGGCTGCAAAACTGGATCTTGCCGGATTCGGCGATCTTCCCGGGCAGGAGCGAGAAAAGCTGCTCGACGAATGCGTGCTTCGCCGGTGTCGCCAGGTCGAGTGCCTGTTGCATCTGATCGGACGACAGAAACCGCATCACGGCTTCATTGACTTCCGGGTGATTGTGTCCGAGCGCGAGCGTGCCCGCATTCGACAGGCAGTCGATGTATTCCTGCCCGTCGGCGTCGCGTACGCGTATGCCCTTCGCATGGGTGAACAGCCGCGGGAAGGAGGTCGCGTAGGTTCGCGCGTTCGATTCGACCTGCTTCAGATACTCGAGTTTTTCCATGCGCGCAGATCCGGCTTGCAAGGCGGATTGATGGACACTGGCGCACGAGAATCGCTTCATCCTGGCCAATGGTGTTAACGGTACGACCGGATTGGAGCATGGTCTCCGTATCGCGTCTGTCACCTGAAAATGGGACATCGCCCATATGACTTCGCCACGTCATGCCGTTGCCTCCCGATCATCGAAGCGGGGTTTCCGGGCGCGGCGTCAGGCAGCGAGGGCCGAGCAGAAATAATCGATGGTCCGCCGGAGCCCCGCTTCGAGCCCGATCGTCGGCTCCCAGTCGAGGTGGGTGCGTGCGAGGCTGATGTCGGGGCAACGTTGCGTCGGATCGTCCTTCGGCAGCGGACGGAAGACGAGCCGCGACTTCGAGCCGGTCAGGCGCAAGATGATCTGCGCCAGTTCGCTGACCGCGATCTCGTGCGGATTGCCGAGGTTGATCGGGCCGGTGAGTTCAGCGGGCGCGGCCATCATCCGGATCAAGCCGTCGACCATGTCGTCGACATAGCAGAATGCCCGGGTCTGGCTGCCGTCGCCATACAGCGTGATGTCCTCGCCGCGCAGCGCCTGCACGATGAAGTTGGACACCACGCGGCCGTCGTTGGGATGCATGCGCGGCCCGTACGTGTTGAAGATGCGTACCACCTTGATTCGTACGTTCTGCTGGCGGTGATAGTCGAAGAACAGGGTCTCCGCGCAACGCTTGCCTTCGTCGTAGCAGGCGCGCGGCCCGAGCGGGTTGACGTTGCCGCGGTAACTCTCCGGTTGCGGATGCACGTCCGGGTCGCCGTACACCTCGCTCGTCGAGGTTTGCAGGACGCGCGCATGCGTGCGCTTGGCGAGCCCCAGCATGTTGATCGCACCCATCACGCTGGTCTTGGTGGTCTGTACGGGATCGAATTGATAGTGGACGGGCGAAGCCGGGCAGGCGAGGTTGTAGATCTCGTCCACCTCCACGTACAACGGAAAGGTGACGTCGTGGCGCAGCGCCTCGAAGCTCGGGTTGCCGAGCAGCGCGGCCACGTTCTGCTTCGTGCCGGTGAAATAGTTGTCGACGCACAATACGTCGTGACCGAGTTCGACGAGACGCTCGCAAAGATGCGAACCGAGGAAACCCGCGCCACCCGTTACGAGGATTCGCTTTCGATTACGTTGCACAATTGCACTCCAGGTATCGCGCGCAGGGAAGCCACGCTGCCTCCCCGCATGCTTGACCGGCCCGCAGCTCCGGCAGGGAAGCGGATCAGGCGCACGGGCGTTTTCATTCGACGATCACGGCACCGGCCGGCACGCCGATCGCGAGGATCGGCCCGTCATGCCTGCAGTGCGCTCGATGCGGCGTGCTCCGGGCGCCGCATGCGCGCCGCGATGATGCCGGCCATCGTCCGCATTTCGTTTCTCAAAAAGAAATGATCTCCGTCGAAGACGTGAAAATCGAAGCGCCCGGTCGTCGCGGCGCCCCAACCTTCAACGGCATCGACGGGCACCTCTTTATCCGCCCGGCCCGCGAACGCGGTGATGTCCACCGCCAGCCCGGGCCCGGGCACGGGCCGGTGGTTTTCGATCATCGTGAAATCCGCGCGCAGCGCCGGCATCAGCAGCGCCATCAGTTCGCTGTTGTCCAGCACCGCCTTCGGTGTGCCGCCCATTTCGCGCAGCGCATCGATGAAGGCGCGGTCGTCCAGCGCCTGCATGCGCCGATCGTGGCGCTCGTGGCCCGGTGCGGCACGCGCGCTCACGAACAGATGCCGCAGGTTCGGTCGTGCGTGGGCGGGAAGCCGCAGGGCCAGTTCGGCCGCAATGGCCGCACCCATGCTGTGTCCGAGCAGCGCGAAAGGGCGATCGAAGCAGTCGTCCAGGTCGCACAGCAACGTGTCGACCAGCGTCGCCATGTCTCGGACGGCAGGCTCGGACAGGCGGCTGCCTCGGCCTGCAAGTTCATGACGGCGCACTTCGATGCCGGGTAACGACGCTTGCAGCGTTCGATAGACGGCGGCCGAGCCGCCCGCATAGGGAAAGCAGATCAGACGCATGCGGGCGGGTACTCGAGCGGCTCATCTGCTGCCGGCGCACAGGCGATCGCGCTGTGGAAATTCATGTGTTCGGCGTTTTTCACCATTCAGGTTCCAGATCCGGTTGGGCGTGAGTTAAACACGAGGCTGCGTGGATGTATGTCGTAGGAAGAGGGGACGCGTCGTCGGCCATGTCGAAGCTGTTTCTCTCTGAATGGAGCCCGGCGCAGACACGGTATCGGCGAATACAGATGCGCGGGAAATCGCGACGCATCTGAATGTGTCGAACGATGCGCTTCGACTTTAGAATGAGCAGCGGGCATGGCGAGCCATCAGAATTGCGGCATCCGATGGGGGCCGCCGCGCCACCCGATAAGTTGGAGACACACGATGCAACACCGTCCGAAAGCCGTCCCGACCCAGCAAGTCGCGAACGAGCGCGTGATCGTCACCGAATGGCGATTCGCGCCCGGCGCCGAGACCGGCTGGCATGTTCATCAGCATGACTATGTCGTGGTGCCGCAAACGGACGGTCAGCTTCTCCTCGAAACCGCACAAGGCAACCGCGAGTCGCAACTGCACGCCGGGCGCAGCTATGCGGGGCTGAAGGGCGTCGAGCATAACGTCGTCAACGCGACGGATCACGAAGTAGTGTTCGTCGAAGTCGAGATTCTCTGACGGGGGCGTCAGGCCCCGCGAGCAAGGCCACGACAGGGAGCAGCAGGATGAAAATGACCGACATCCCGTTTACCACGACCGACTGGCGCACCGTTGAACCGACCGAGCACCGCGGAGAACGCGGGGTCGCGCGCTGGCGGACGATGCAGTTCGGGGAGATCCGCGTGAGGCAGGTCGACTATTCGGCCGGTTACCTAGCCGACCACTGGTGCGTCAAAGGCCACATCCTGTACTGCCTCGAAGGCGAGTTGCTGACGGAGCTCGACGACGGGCGACGGTTCACGCTACGCCCGGGCATGAGCTACCAGGTTGCGGACCATGCGGAAGCGCATCGATCGTCGACCACGACAGGCGCCAAGTTGTTCATCGTCGATTGAAGCGGCAGCGGGTTTCCGCGGAGCCCCTTTTTGCCGACAGCGGGAGCACGGCGCACAATACCCCCGGAAATCTCTTCGGAGGCTGCCCGACATGACCAGGTTCCAGCCCGATGGATGGCACACCGTCACGCCCCGGATCGTCGTGCCGGATCCGCACAATCTGATCGGATTCATCCGGACGGTTTTTCATGCGCAGGGCGAATACCGCCCGGGCTTGCCTGCGGAAATCCGGATCGGTGATTCCGTGTTGATGATCAGCGGGGAAGACGGCCTGCGTGAGCCGATGCCGGCATTTCTGTACGTGTATGTCGAGGATGCCGACCTGACCTATCGGCGGGCGCTTGCAGCACACGCGACGCCGCTCGAAGCCCCGGCCGACATGCCGTACGGCGACAGGCGGGCGATGGTGAAGGATCCGTGGGGGAATCTTTGGCAGATTGCCACGCATCTGCGCGACCTCTCGACCGACGAGATCCGTTCAAGGCTGGCCAACGGCGGCTAGTTGCCCGTTGGGGCGCGTCGAGCGACTCGAAGGCGTCGGGTTCCGCACGACGCTCGCGGAAATCCGCCGAGGCGATCGTTGGTACTGCTGGGGGCGAAAATCGGGCGCATTCATCCCCGTGCCCCTGTCGCAATCGTCAAGATTCACGTCGCGTATCGGTAAAACCTCCCCGTTCCCGCCGCCGTTAACCCGTTCGCAGCCCATGCGCCCCGTGTTGCGACGCGGCGCGCGTCTTTCGTGATCCGGAATCCACATCCGCCGCTGGCCGCGCCCGGCCGGCGCAAGGGAACGTCATGCGAAAACAACTCACTATCCGTGGTGGTCTCGTCGCGACCATCGCCGGCTATACCGTGCTGCTCGTGCTGGTGGTCGGCGCCAGCATCGCGGCCCTCTATATGGGCAATGGTTCGCTCGAGGCGATGTACCGCGACGACACCGCGTCGCTGCTGCACCTGAAGACCAGCTCCGAGCGCATGCTCGTGCTGCGCGAACGCATGAGCGACGTCGCGCAGATCATCAGCGCCGGTCACTCGGGCAAGGAAGAGATCGCGAAACTCCGCACGCTTCTCAAGCAGAGCAACGACGAACTGGATGCCTATGCGGGCCTGCACGCGCGCAACGCCGACGAGCAGACGCTCTTCGACACGCTGCAGAATCGCCGTCGGGCGTTGCTCGACGGCGTGTTCCTGAAGGCGCTCTCGCAACTCGACGGCGACGACGGTTTCGGCTTCCTCGACACGCAGCGTACCGCGCCGCCCGCGCTGTTCACCGTCTACCAGGAGGCGATCGATGCGCTCGAGGCGTTCCAGGTCGCGCGCGAAAAGGCGCGCTACGACGCGGCCGGCGTGCAGTTCCACCGGATCGTGTGGGGGATGGCGGCGGTCGCGGCCTTCGCACTCGTCGTCGGCTTCCTTGCGCAGCGCGTGCTCGCGAAGGCGATCATCGAGCCGATCAAGCTCGCGGTCGGCCAGTTCGAGAAGATCTCGAAAGGCGACCTGACCGGAACGGTCGTCGTGCCCGGCGAGAACGAGATGGCCTATCTGCTGCATGCGCTGAAGCGGATGCAGGACGGCCTCGTCGTCACCGTGAACCAGGTGCGCGCGAGCACGGAGACGATCGTCGGCGACGTCCGCACGATCGCGAGCGGCAACGTCGACCTGTCGGCGCGCACCGAGCAGCAGGCCGTCTCGCTGCAACAGGCGGCGGCGAGCGTCGAGCAGCTGACGGCGGCCGTGCGCCAGAACGCGGACAACGCACGCGATGCGCGCACCTATGTCGAAGGCGCGGCCGGCATCGCGTCGCGCGGCGGCGAGGCGATGCAGCGCGTGGTCGAGACGATGTCGGCGATTTCGCTCAGCTCCACGCGGATCTCCGGGATCGTCGGCGTGATCGAAAGCATCGC
This sequence comes from Burkholderia sp. 4NA327C6, assembly GCF_005502655.1. Taxonomy (NCBI): domain Bacteria; kingdom Pseudomonadati; phylum Pseudomonadota; class Betaproteobacteria; order Burkholderiales; family Burkholderiaceae; genus Burkholderia; species Burkholderia sp. 4NA327C6. The sequence goes on from NZ_SCNZ01000049.1 coordinate 26,501, forward strand.
ATTCCAGACCAACATCCTTGCGTTGAACGCTGCCGTCGAAGCCGCGCGCGCCGGCGAGCAGGGGCGCGGCTTCGCGGTCGTCGCGACGGAAGTGCGCGGGCTCGCGCAGCGCTGCGCGTCGGCGGCGAAGGAGATCCGCGAACTGATCGGCCATTCCGCGCAGCGTGTCGAAGACGGCAGCGGCCTCGTCGCACTGGCCGGCTCGGCGATGGCCGAACTCGTCGCGGCGGTCGAGCGCGTCAACATGATCATGAGCGAAACCGGCCAGGCGTTCGAGGAGCAGGCGTCGGGCATCGAGCAGGTGAACGCCGCGGTCATCCAGATGGAGCAGACGATGCAGCGCAATGCCGCGCTGGTCGAAGAGGCCGCGGCCGCGGCGCTGTCGCTCGACGAACAGGGCGCGCGGCTGAGTGCGGCGGTTGCGCAATTCCGTCTGCGTGACGAGGCGCTCGCCTGATGCATCGATATCGGCGCCCGAGCGGGATCGTCGGGCAGGACGGGTGTCCGACGCGGTGCATCGCTGTCGAAACGGCACGTTTCCGGTGCGGACTTCCTGACTGCCGACGCCGATGCGATCGATGCGCCGGCGCCGGTGAAGCACACAATCTAACGATCGCCGAACCCGATGCGATGCTGTCTGCGTTCAGCGCCCGCGAGGCAGCACCGCGTCGCCGCGATCCTTGCCGGTAAAGGCGGGCGGGCAATTTCTCCGACGTTCTCCACAGGGTTATGCACGGAAATTGTGGATAACTCGAGGTGGATGAACGACAGTCGAAATTCCCGCGCGCGCGTGCCGCAATGCGACATCAGATACTGCGAATTGCTTTGCTGGATTGATCGTTTAGTGGCGGTCGCGGAAGGGAATAGCATGAAGCTCCCTCTCGATTGGCCGCCGCATGCGTGGCCAGTCATTGCGACCGTATCGGCCCGACATGACGACACTGAACGACTATCTCGAACAAAAGCGCGACGCCTGGCTCGCGAAAAAGGAAGCCGCGCGCAGCAATCCGGAACTCAAGGCCACCCCGCTGAAAGCGACCGTGCGCGCGCTGGGCCGCAGCGGCGTGCGGGAGATCCGCATTCGCGATTTCCAGGTGATCAGCGACAGCCCGCCCGATTTCGCGGGCTACAACCTCGGCCCGGCGTCGCCGGAGCTGCAGCTCGGCGTGCTGGGCAGTTGCCTGACGCACATCACGCTGATTCAGGCCGCGGAGCGCGGCCTGAAAATCGACTCGATCGAGGTCGAAGTGACCGGCGACCAGCATCCGCTCGCGCAGCAACCGGGTTTCGAGCATGTGCCGGTGTTCCCGCATAACCTCCGCTACACCCTCGATATCGTCTCGCCCGAACCGCCGGAATCGATTCGTGCACTGCATCAGGCAGTCGAGGCCGTATGCCCGATCTTCAACCTGCTGCGACTGCCGCAGACGATCGACGGCGAGTTGCGGCATACGCACGGTTGAAGTGCGCCGGTGCACCGGTACGTTGCAGCCTGTCACTCCGCTGCGGGGTGAGCGGGCGCGCGATTTTCCGCGCACCGATCGATCGGTGCTCCGGTGCGACCACGACTCTTGTCGCGCCCGTATCCGATGACGGATGCGTCGCCCCTGCGGTGAACGCGTGCCGCATCGAGGCCGGGCGACGCCGGTCGTGAATCGGCCGGCGCGAAGTCAGGCTTCGGAGGCCTGAAGGTCGTGCGTTCGGCGCTTCGTCTCGTCGGCACGATCCTGAAGCTGCTGGAATGCGTCCAGCAGCCGCGCGCGCAGCACGGCCAGCGCCGGGTCGCGTCGATCGCGCGGCCGGACGACCCCGACGTGGATCTCGTCGTCGATGCGGCCCGGGTTGGGTGCGAGCATCAGCACGCGATCGCCGAGATACAGCGCTTCGTCGAGATCGTGCGTGACGACGATCGCGGCCGTCCGGTGCCGCTCGACGACATCGAGCAGCAGCGTCTGCAGCCGCATCCGGGTGATCGCATCGACCGCGCTGAACGGTTCGTCGAGCAGCAGCAGGTCCGGCTCGCCGAACAGCCCGCGCGCGATCGCCGCGCGCTGGGCCATCCCGCCCGACAACGTGGCCGGCAGTTGCCGGGCGACCCCGGCCAGGCCGACTTCGTCGAGCAGCCGGGCGACGGACGGCTCGCGCCCGCCGCGCGGGCCGGCCGCGAAGCCGACGTTGTCCGCGATCGACAGCCACGGCAGCAGCCGCGGCTCCTGGAAGATCACGCCCGCACGCGGGGAGGGGCCGTCGAGCGCGACGCCGCCCAGCTTCACGCTGCCGCGGAAATCGGTGTCGAGGCCGGCGACGATCCGCAGCAGCGTGCTCTTGCCGCAACCGCTCGGGCCGACCACGCAGACGATTTCGCCGCGCGCAACCTGCAGCGGGACGTCGGCGAGGATCGTGCGATCGCCGTAAAGCTTGCGGGTGATGCGCAGGTCGAGCAGCGGTGTCGCGGTGCTCGCCGCCGTGGGTGCAGAAGAATGCGTGCTCATGCCGACCCTTTGCGTGGCGTGTGGTCGTAGGCGTCGCGCCAGCCGAGCCAGTGCGACTCGATGCGCGCCATCGCGCCGTCGGTCAGCTTGCCGAGCAACGCCAGCAGCAGGATCGCCCCGAACACGAGATCCGGGCGGCCGGTTTCGCGGCCGTCGCTCAACAGGAAGCCGAGCCCGCGTGTCGCCGCGATAAGCTCCGCGGCGACCATGAACATCCACGCGAGACTGAGGCCGGTGCGCAAGCCGGTGACGATCTGGGGCAGCGCGGCCGGCAGCAGGATGCGACGGAACAGCGCGAACGGGCCGAGCCGGTACACCGCGCCGAGTTCGACGAGCTTGCGGTCGACGTCGCGAATGCCGGCGACCACCGCGAGGTGCACCGGGAAGAAGGCGCCGATGGCGATCAGCGTGATCTTCGGTGCTTCGTCGATGCCGAGCCACAGCAGCAACACCGGCACCCACGCGAGCGATGGAATCGCGCGCAGCGCCTGGAACGTCGGTTCGAACAGCGCGTCGATCCGGCGGCTCAGGCCCATCGCCGCGCCGACGACGAGCGCCAAGCCGGCGCCCGCCGCAAACCCCGCCGCGACCCGCAGCGTACTCGCGCCGACATGACGCGCCACGCGCGTGATGCCCAGGCGGGCGAGCGTGTCGAGAATTTCGCTCGGCGCCGGGACGAGATGGTTCGGCAGCCAGCCCTGCCGCACGACCACCTCCAGCAACGCGAGCGCCGCGAACGGCAGCGCGAGGCCCGCGATCCGCCACCGGCGAAGCGGGTCGCGCCGGCCGGCGGGCGGCGAAGCGGGGCGGCGAGGCGCGAGGGCGTCGTCGCGGGCGGCGGTGTCGGGCATGGTCGGCAGTTTCAGCGCGATGCGTCGACGAGCGGGCGCGCGAACGACGGATCGATCAGCGTATCGACGATCTTCGCGGGATCGACGCCGGGCTTGGTCAACTGCTCCGACGTCAGCACGGGGGCGGCCGCCTTCAGCGCCGCGCGCTGGGTATCACCCGGAACGGGATCGCTGAAATCGTTGCGCTGCAGTTGCAGTTTCGCCACCGGCAGCGACACCTTCGATTCGTCGGCGACGATCTGCGCGGTGTCGGCCGGATGCGCGACGATCCACTGGCGTGCGCGATCGTAGACCTTCAGTACGCGCGTGACTGCCTGCGGGTACTGGCTGGCGAACGCGTCGCGAACGTTCAGGAAGCCATAGGTGTTGAACGCGACGTTGCGATAGAGCAGGCGCGCGCCGTCGTCGAGCTGCGCCGCGGCCATGTGCGGATCGAGGCCGGCCCACGCATCGACCTGGCCGTTCGCGAGCGCGGTGCGCCCGTCCGGATGCTGCAGGTTGACGATCTCGACATCGTCGCGGGTCAGGCCGACCGTGTGCAGCGCGCGAAGCGTGAACAGGAACGGATCGGTGCCGCGCGTCGCCGCGATTTTCTTGCCCTTCAGGTCGGCGAGCGAGCGGATCGGCGAATCCTTGCGGACCACCAGCGCGGTCCACTCGGGACGGGAGAATACGTAGACCGTATGGATCGGGTTGCCGTTCGCACGCGCGAGCACCGACGCGAGGCCCGCGGCGGAACCGAAATCGACCGCACCGCTGTTCAGGTATTCGAGCGCGCGATTGCTGCCCAGGCTCAGCACCCAGCGAATCGACGTGCGGTCGGCCTTGAATTCGTCTTCGAGCCAGCCGAAGTGGCGAATCACCAGGCTCTCCGGCGAGTAGTACGCGTAGTCGACGCGGATCTCCGCGGGCGTCGCGGCGCGTGCGTGCACCGAAACGAGGCTGGCGAACGCGGCAACGACGAGGGCCGCGGATTGCCACGCGCGGGACCAGGACAGCTTCATCGGGGATTCTCCGGAAGGGCGGCAACGCGCCGCGAACAGGCAGGGTGACCGGTTAATGTAACGAAGCATCGGCGATCCGCGAACGAAGAAATCCGCGATTGAACATGCAAGCTGCTGCTAAGCGCGAACGCCGGGCAACTTAATGACGCGGGCCGATTAATTTATCGGTTTATATCGCTTGGGATAACCGGAACGGGAGAACAGAATGCGTGCTGCCGGAACGTGATGGCGTGTCGAGTGGTGCCTGGCTGCACACGGCCTCTGTCGATCGCGAAGCAATACGTGCGACTTCCGGCTCCATGCGGACCTCGCCGGTCATTCGGCGAAAAACTAAGGAATGCGATGAGTTCGATCGATCTGAACGCCGTCACCCCGGTTTCCTCACCCATTCGTTCGGCCAGCGACGTCGCGCGACTCATCAACACGGTGGACAGCTCGGTCAGCCATGCCCGGATGATCGTGCTGCTGGCGCTCGGCGGCGTGTTTCTCGATGCGTACGACCTGACGACGCTGTCCTACGGGATCGACGACGTGGCGCGCGAGTTCGGCCTGACACCGGCGCTGACCGGGCTGGTCGGGTCGGCGATCATGATCGGCACGATCTTCGGCAGCCTGATCGGCGGATGGCTGACCGACAAGATCGGCCGCTATCAGGTGTTCATGGCCGACATGCTGTTTTTCGTGGTCGCGGCGATCGCGGCTGGGCTCGCGCCGAACGTCTGGGTGCTGATCGGCGCGCGCTTCGTGATGGGGCTCGGTGTCGGCATCGACCTGCCCGTCGCGATGGCGTTTCTCGCGGAATTCTCGAAGTTCAACGGCCGCGGCAACAAGGCGTCGCGTCTCGCGGCGTGGTGCCCGATGTGGTACGTGGCGTCGTCGGTCTGCTTCCTGCTGATCTTCGGGCTGTATTTCCTGTTGCCCGCCGAGCATGCGGGGTGGCTGTGGCGCGCGTCGCTGATCTTCGGCGCGGTGCCGGCGCTCGTCATCATCCTGTTCCGGAACCGGTTCATGAACGAATCGCCGCTGTGGGCCGCGAACCAGGGTGACCTGGCCAACGCCGCGCGGATTCTGCGCGAGTCGTACGGGATTCATGCACACGAAGCGGAGGACGCCCGACGCGCGCCGAGCCAGCCGCCCGTGCGCATTCGCGTGCTGTTCCAGCGCCCGTACCTGGGGCGCACGATCGTCGCCAGCGTGATGAACCTGTGCATTCCGTTCGAATACACGGCGATCGCGTTCTTCCTGCCGTCGATCCTGTCGCAGTTTCTCGGCGCGGGCGTGTTCGAAACGATCGCGGCGTCGCTGGCGCTGAACGTGCTGTTTGCGTTCACCGGCGGCTTGCTGGGCATGCGCCTTGCCCATCGGCATGCGTCGCGCCATGTCGCGATCGCCGGGTTCGCGCTGCAGTTCGTCGCGCTCGTGGCGCTCGCGCTGGCGGGGCATCCGCATGGCGCACTCGCGATCGGCTTCGTGCTGCTGATGCTCGGCACCTGGCTGTTCGCCGAAGGGTTCGGGCCCGGTGCGCAGATGATGATCTATCCGACGCTGTCGTATCCGGCGGCGATTCGCGGCACCGGCGTCGGCTTCGGGCGTTCGCTGTGCGGCATCGGTCAGGCGCTCGCGCTGTTCGTGCTGCCGATCCTGCAGGCGCGGCTCGGCACGGACATGTTCTGGGTCGTCGCGATCAGCGCCGCCACGCCGATCGTGTTCCTGTTGATCGTGCGTTACGAGCCGACGGCGCGTGACATCGACGACGACGGCGTCGTTTGAGCGCGGTCGAGTTCGTTCATCGCCAGTAAAACGCGCGCACGGTTAGTGCGCGCGTCGTCGTTATCAGCGCCGCCGTGTTCCCCCCGCTCGACGTGCGAGCGCGGAAGCGGGAGCCTGCATTGGGCTGCATCGGGTGTCGATTGAGGGGAGAGGGGCGATCAGGCTGCGGCGCGCCGGACGAATGATGGCCCGACGCACCGATTACCGCTCATCGTGAAGCCGGCCGGCTCGCATGCGGGCCAACCAGCCGACGCAGGGTCGTCACGCGTAGGCAGCCACCTGCTCGGCATCGCGCTTGACCTGCTCGATGTCGCGATACTGCGCGGCCGGATGCTCGTCCGGCAGCCGCGCCGACCCGCCGAACAGCTTCTCGCGCAGCGTGCCCGGCGCATAGCCGGTCGGATACACGCCACGCCGCTGCAGTTCGGGGACGAGATACCGCACGACGTCCTCGAAGGTTTCGTGCGCCACCGCATACGCGAGGTTGAAGCCATCCACGTCGGTGGCGGCGACCCATTCCTGCAGGATGTCCGCGACGGTCGCGGCCGACCCGACGAACACCGGGCCCAGGCCGCCGATGCCGCCCCAGGCCGCCAGCTCCTCGATCGTCCATGCGGTGTCGCCGCCCGCGAGATGCTCGACCGCCGACACGATCGCATTCGTTTCGACGCGCCGGACGGGATCGTTCGGTGCGTACTGGCCGAAGTCGATGCCGGTCCAGCCGGACATGAACACCAGCGAGCCGTCGTACGACACGTACTTGCGGTATTCGTCGAACTTGGCCTGCGCCTTCTCGTCGGTTTCGTCGACGATCACGGTGACGAGGTTGTAGATCAGGACCTTGCTTGCGTCGCGCCCGGCGGCCGTGGCCTGCGCACGCACGTCGGCCACGTAGCGCGCGAGCTGCGGGCGGGTCGGCGCGGCGACGAACACGCATTCCGCGTGCTGCGCGGCGAACGCCTTGCCGGGGCCGGACGCACCGGCCTGGAACAGCACCGGCGTGCGCTGCGGAGACGGTTCGCACAGGTGGTAGCCGGGCACGTCGAAGAAGCGGCCCTTGTGGCCGATCTCGTGCACTTTCTCCGGGTGCGTGAACACGCGGCCGTCGCGATCGCGCACGACCGCACCGTCTTCCCAGCTGCCTTCGAAGAGCTTGTACAGCACTTCGATGTATTCCGCTGCGACCGCATAGCGGTCGTCGTGGGTACGCAGGCCGTTGTCGCCGACGTTCTTCGCGCCGCTTTCAAGGTAGGACGTGACGATATTCCACGCGAGCCGGCCCTTCGTGTGATGGTCGGCGGTCGACAGCCGGCGCGCGAACGTGTACGGGTGCTCGAAGGTCGTCGACGCGGTGATGCCGATGCCGAGATGTTCGGTCGCCATCGCGATCGGCGCGGCGAGCTGCAGCGGATCGTTGACCGGGATCTGCGCGGCCTGGTGCAGCGCGTGGTAGTTGCTGCCCTTGTAGACGTCGTAGTAGCCGATCACGTCCGCGATGAAGATCGCGTCGAAAATGCCGCGTTCGAGCACACGGGCGAGGTCGGTCCAGTAGTCGAGATCCTTGTACTGCCACGAGCGGTCGCGCGGATGGGCCCACAGCCCGGGAGACTGGTGGCCGACGCAGTTCATCTCGAATGCGTTGAAGCGGATGGTCTTGCTCATTGGGCGGCTCCCGTCTCTGCGTGCGTGTTCGTGCTCGCACCCGGGCCGTTGCCGATCTGCCAGACGAACGGCGGCGTGCGCCCGTTGATGATCCAGTCGCCGACGATCCGCGCCTTGTAGACGAGCGGATTGTGCGACGACACGGTGCGCGCGTTGCGCCAGTGACGATCGAGCGCCGTCGTGCTGCGGGTCGCCGACGCACCGAGCGCGTCGAACAGGCGCGTCGCCGCGCGCAGCACGAGGTCCGACACGACGAGCTGGCTTTGCGCGGATTCGATCTCGGCCGCGACGTTCGCATCGTGCTCGGCCGCCTCATCGCCGCCGAAGTGCGCTTCGTAGGCCTGTTGCAGCGGCTGCGCGGCGCGCAGCGCGAGCGCGTCGGCCGCATAGGCCCACGACGCGATTTCGCCGATCACCTGCTGCAGCTGCGCGTCGTCGGCCGCGCGCGGGGCGTTGCCGTGGCTGTACACGCGGGTGCGGCGGCGCACCAGGTCGCCCGCGTCGCGCACGATCGCGTGGCCGATGCCGGCCAGCGTCGCGACGTGGAAGAGCTGGTAGAACGCCGTCTGGTACTTGAAGCGTCGCGCGAAGTCGATCACGTCCCGTGCGTCGACCGCCGCATCTTCGAAGCGCGTGGTGCCGCTGCCGGTCGTCGTCTGGCCGAAGCCGTCCCAGTCGTCTTCGCGGATCACACCGGGCTGCGCGGTCGAGACGGCAACGATCACGTCGCTGCCGTCGTCCGCGCGTTGCGCGAACACGTCGATCCAGTCGGCGAACAGGCTGCCGGTGCTGTAGAACTTCCGGCCGTTCAGCACGAGCCGGCCGTTCTTTTCGGATACCTTCGTGATGGTCTGGCCGAGCGCCACGTCGCCGGTTTCCGTCCACGCATTGCCGACGAGCTGGCCGCTCGCGAAACGGTCGAACCAGGTCTGGCGATCGGCGCCGGGCGGCGCGTTCAGCCAGTCCTCGACGAACGCGAAGTGCCCGCGCAACGCCTGTGGCAGATTGGAATCGGCGGCGGCGAGTTCGGTCAGCAGCCGGAACAGCTGCGGCAGCGACGCGCCGGCGCCGCCATCGCGCACCGGCAGCCGCACAGCGCCGAAGCCCGCGGCTTTCAGCCAGCCGATCGCCTCGTGCGGCAGCTCGCGGCGGCGTTCGCGTTCCGCGGTGCCGGCTGCGATGCGTTCGAAGATCGGCCTGAAGCGGCTGGCAAGCGCGTCATAGTCGGTGCCGATGGAAAGTTCGGTTGCTGCGGGAGAGGAAGTCATGCAGAGATCCTTGAAAGGCGGGGCCGTCGATGCCGGCAGGCCAGTATAGGAAGCACACTGCGGACGATCCAATAACGGATTCGTAAATCGTTATCGTCATCGGGCATTACGCGGGCGAGGCGGCGTGGCGTCGATGCAGAGGCGTCGATATCGTCGCTGATGCGCGGTTCGTCGCGGGCCGCACACTGCATCGTTTGTCATGCGAAGGAATATCGTTGTGCGAATCGCTCGGTTTGCCGGCGTTCGGCGCGCTGCTAGATTGAACGTTTCCGTCAATCAGCAGGAGAGCCCGATGTCAGAGACGAGCGCCACGATCCAGGAACGGCCGGCCGACACGCAACCGCAGGCGGTCCGTGTGATCGCCGACGACGCGCAGGCCATCGCGGCCGCGCATGCACTTGCGCAGCGGCTCGCGGAAGGGGCGGCCGAGCGCGACCGGGAGCGCCGGCTGCCGCGTGACGAGATCGAATGGTTCTCGCAGTCGGGGCTGTGGGCCATCACCGTCCCGAAGGCTTACGGCGGCGCGGGCGTGTCGCACGTGACGCTGACGGAGGTGGTGAAGATCGTCGCGGCGGCCGATCCGTCGCTCGGGCAGTTGCCGCAGAATCATTTCGGGCTGGTCGACGTGATCGCGCTGACCGGCACCGACGCGCAGAAGCGCCACCTGTTCTCGGAAGTGCTGAGCGGCAAGCGGTTCGGCAACGGCTTTTCGGAGAAGGGCACGAAGCACGTGCTCGACCTGAAGACGCGCGTGCGCCGGGACGGCGACGACTATGTCGTCGACGGCACCAAGTTCTATTCGACCGGCGCGCTGTTCGCGCATTACGTGCCGGTGCTCGGCCTCGACGACGAGCGCCGCGCGTGGCTCGCGTACATTCGCCAGCCCACGCCTGGGCTGACCGTGATCGACGACTGGTCGGGGTTCGGGCAGCGAACCACCGCGAGCGGCACCGTCGTGCTCGACAACGTGCGTGTGCCGGCGTCGCACGTGCTGCCGGCCCAGCGCGTGTCGGATCTGCCGACGCTGAACGGGCCGCTGTCGCAGATCATCCAGGCCGCGATCGACGCGGGCATCGCGAAGGCCGCGCTCGACGATACGCTGGCGTTCGTGCGCACGCGCACGCGGCCGTGGGTCGACAGCGGTGTCGAGCGGGCGGCCGACGATCCGCTGACGATCCGCGAGATCGGTCATCTGCATATCCAGCTGCACGCGGCGGAGGCGCTGCTTGAGCGCGCGGCACGTACGCTCGACGAGATCGCGGCGCGCGGCGACGTGACCGAGGACGATGTCGCACGCGCGTCCGTGGCGGTGGGCGAGGCGAAGGTGCTGACGACGGAAGTCGCACTGCTCGCGGGCGAGAAGCTGTTCGAGCTGGCCGGTACGCAATCGACGCTGGCCGAGCACAACCTCGACCGGCACTGGCGCAATGCACGCACGCATACGCTGCACGATCCGGTGCGGTGGAAATATCACCTCGTCGGCAACTACTACCTGAACGGCGTGCGGCCGGCGCGCCATGCGTGGAATTGAACGCGTGGCGATCGTGGTGTCATGGCTTGGTGATGGGTGAGCGTGTCGCCACGGTCGAACGCATCCGCGCGATCACGGGAGAACCCGGCAATGCACTTCGTCGAAGTGCAATTGCCGGGTATCGGGCAAATGAATGCGGGATGGAACGTGTCATTGCGCCGGCGCGGCGACACCACGAAGCAGCCGCATCCGCTGCATGAGCCGGCTTACTGAGGCGATTCCGGCAACGTGTAGTCGAAGCGGTACGAATGCCTGCCGTTGTCGATGGTGATGATCATCGAGCCCGCGAGCCCCAGCAATTCTCCCGTGCCGGAATCGGGCACGACGGTGATCGACTGCTGCGGCTGTCCGCGCGTCATGGTGGAGCTGTGCTGCAGGACAAAGCTGCCTTGCCGGCCGCCCAGCGCGCCTTGCACGGTTTCCATCGCCACGTAGCCGGCGGAGCCCTGGATGCTGCTTCGAAACGCGAGCATTTCGCCCTGACTGACGGCTTCGAGGTCGCCGTGATACTGCTTGTCGAGCGACATGCGGCCGAGCCCGGTCTGTTCCGCGACGGGACTCAGGGATTCCGGATTCAGCTTCACTTCAAACGGACCATTGGCCACCCGTGTCATTGCAGCGCTCCTCGTCGAATTGGTAACCCGCACTATAAGCCAACCGGGTTCTGCTGGCGGTGGCAGTTTGCCTGATATGCAGGAATCGAGGGCGGATCGTCTGCCGCGCGGCGCTTGCGGCGATAATCGGCATCCCGACCTCGACCGCCTTTCCCGATGACGCTCCCCCCATTCGCACCCTTTCAGGATCTGGCCAACGCGTTGCTGGCACACTGGCGCGACGCCAATGGCGATGGCTCGCACGACATGTCGCATCTGCAACGCGTGTGGAAGAACGCGGCCGCGATCCAGGCGAAGGAGGGCGGAGACGCCGAAGTGCTGTTTGCCGCGACACTGCTGCACGACTGCGTGGCGGTGGAGAAAGATTCCCCGCTTCGCACGCAGGCATCGCGGCTGTCGGCGCAAAAGGCCCGGCAGGTGCTGAAGTCGCTGGATTGGCCGGACGCGAAGCGCGACGCGGTTGCGCATGCGGTCGAGGCGCACAGTTTCTCGGCCCGTATCGCGCCGAAGACGCTGGAAGCCAAGGTGCTGCAGGATGCCGACCGGCTCGATGCGATCGGCATGGTGGGCGTCGCGCGGTGCTTTTACGTCGCGGGCCGGATGGGCAGCGCGTTGTATGACCCGGTCGATCCGCATGCATCGGCGCGGGAACTCGACGACAAGCGATTCGCGATCGATCACTTCCGCACGAAACTGCTGCGGCTTTCAACCGGTTTCCAGACCGTCACGGGTACGCGTATGGCGATCGTTCGCCGTGACCGATTGCAGCGCTTTCTCGACGAGTTTTCCGACGAGATCTGATCGTGCCGATGCGGCCTTCAGATACCGACGTTGTCTGACGCGCAAGGCTCGATGCGGGTGATGGACGCGTCGGCGCGAGAGGATCTCCGGCTCTGCCCGCGAAACCTCCGTTGCATTGAAACGCGCGACTTCGAACTTGGCGGAGACTCAACGGTTCCATTGTTTCGACTCGTCTCGACCGCGTCGGTGCGGAAGTCGATGCTTCAAGCGTCACCTGCCTGATAAAGCGCGTTCACCTGTACCAACGCTTCGAGGAATTCATCCTTGAGCGCCTGCGGCCCGAGGATTTTCACGTGTGCGCCGAACCCCAGCAGTTTCCGCGCGCCGTGCTCGATCGATTCGATCGGCATCAGGAACGCTTTCCATCCGGGCGGCACTTCCGCGCTGCCTGCCTCGTGCTCCGCAGGTTCGGCCTTGATCCGAGCGTTGGCCAGCCAGGTTTCGCCGCGCGGCGACACGGCGACATGGGCGGTCAGCCGATCGAGCTCGGCTTCGTACCGGCTCATCGCGTCGCGCCAGTGCGTCGCGAGGTCGAACCGTGCGGGACGCTTGAAGCGGCGGCGCGATGCATCGAGTTCGAGGATATTCGCGAGCCGGAACGTGAGTGCGCCGGGCTTGCCGACCACCCTGGCAACCAGGTACCACGCGCCGCCCTTGAGCACCAGGCCGAGCGGCTCCAGTTCGCGGCGGGACACGCCGCGCCAGCTCTGGTATGTCACGTCGATACGGTACGAACCCCACACCGCATCGGCCACTTCGCGCAGGAATGCCGGCGTTTCCTGCGCGCGGTACCAGTCGACGGTGTCGACGTGCAGCCGGCTGGCGACGCGATCGGCGTGTTCGCGCGAGCCGGGCGGCAGGCTCGCGATCATCTTCAGCCGCGCGGAAGTCGCCATGCCGTCGAGGCCCAGTTCTCTCGCCGGCCCGGGCAAGCCCGCCAGAATCAGCGCGTGCGCTTCGTGCTCGGTGAGCCCGGTGAGATCGGTACGCCAGCCGTCGCTCAACTGAAAGCCGCCGTTGCGGCCGCGATCGCCCCAGATCGGCACGCCGGCCGTGGAGAGCTGGTCGATGTCGCGCAGGATCGTGCGCTCGGATACCTCCAGCGCTTCGGCGAGCGCCGGCGCGGTCATTCGGCCGCGCGCCTGCAGCATCATCATGATCGACAACAGTCGGCTCGCTTTCATGAGCGACACGTTACCTCAAATACCTGACATGAGGTGTCATGTTTTCGGGCTTATGCTTGGCCGTATTCCCGATCCGTTCCAGCGACGCGGGTTACGCATCACGACATCACAGAGGATCAAACGATGAAGATCATTTCCGGGCCGCTGAGCATGTTCGGGGCGAAGGTCGAGATAGCGGCGCACGAGAAGGGCATCGGTTTCGAGCTGGTGATGGTGCCGTTCAGCCAGCGTCGCGGCTACGACCCCAAACATCCGGATGTGCTGCGCATCAACCCGAAGCGGCAGGTGCCGGTGCTGATCGACGGCGATCTGGAGCTTTTCGATTCCACGCAGATCTTCGAGTATCTCGAGGATCTGCAGCCCGACCCCGCGCTATGGCCGGCGCATCCGGCGGCGCGCGCGATCGCGCGTCAGCTCGAACACCGCAGCGACGAAATCTATTTTCCGCATGTCGTCAGGCTGATGGGGCTGGAGGAGACACCGGACGATCCGGCGGCAGAGGCTGCACGCGCCGCAGCGGCTCAATACTATCGGCGCATGGAGCACGTGCTGGCGGATCGCGAGTTTCTGGCCGAATCGTATTCCTACGCCGACATCGCGTTCTACATGGCGCAGTTGTTCGGTGCGCGCAAGGGCGCACCGATGACGGACGAAACGCCCCGCCTGCTCGCTTGGCGCGAGCGGATGACGGCGCGTCCCGCCGTGCGCAAGGTCGCCGGTGCGATGGCCGGCTATCTTGCCTCGATCGGAGAAGCGGTTCCCGATTTTCTTCGCGGGCTCGACTAGCGCCTTCGGGCCTCCAGCCTTGCGGAATAGGCGGCCTTCAGCCTGAGATGCGAAAGGACGGATTGCCGGGCGTGCACACGCCGGGTGACGGGTGCGGTTGCGTAACCACCGCGAGGTATCGATACGCGGCAAGGACCGTCGCGCGCCCGCCGAGTGATTTGGCTCCCGCGGGGCAGCGTCGGCCAGTCGCTCGAACGCAATCCGACGTGCCCCTCTACTCGGCGCCTTGACCTTGAAGTTGACTTGAATCTTAGAGTGCTTGCTGACGGCAGTGAGTCAGCGGGCATCGGGTGTTGCCTGCCACGGCCGATCATCGACGAGAGGCGACGAACATGGACAGGCGGTTGACACAGGTCGAATTCGGTCCACACCAGGTCGACGTGCCCGAAGGCGGGTATTACGACCGGTTCCGGATGAACCCCGACCTCGACGAGGTGGCGCGCGATCCCGCGGCGGGGAACATCGACTTTTTCCGTCGGATTCCGAAGCGTCAGGTCGAGTCGCGGGTCGGCCCGACCTGGGCACCGAATTTCTACTACCGTTCCAGCAGCATTCAGCTGCTGTTCCTGGCGCCGCTCGAACGCTTGCGGACCACGCTGCCGGTGCCGCTCGAGCCGCTGCGCGCGCTCCCCGGGTACGGGCTGGTCGCGCTGACCTTCTTCTCGTATTCGGTATGCGACAACGATCCGTACGACGAAGTGTCGGTCGCGGTGGTGATCCGGCGGCCGGGCGCGACCGGGTCGCACGCGCTCGAACTGATCGACTCGATGCGGCGCCGCAGCTTCTTCGCGCACGTGCTCGCGCTGCCCGTCACCACGGAAATCGCGCGGGTGCGTGGCGTGCACGGCTACCAGCTGCCCAAGTGGCTCGCCGACATCGACGTGAACCTCGGCGCCACTGCCCGCGCGCGCATTGCCGGCCCGGGCGGCCGGCCGGACCTGAGCCTGAGCGTGCCGATGCCCGAGCTGACGAACGTCGCGTCGCAGTCGCACATGGGCACGTCGACGATGATCAACCGCATCGACGGCGAATGGCACCAGACACTCGTGCAGACGAATGCGCTATCGTTCGCCCAGCGCCTGTTGCCGCGCAACGTCGAGCTCGTGCGGCACGGCGGCCCGCTGAGCCAGCTGCTCGACGGGCTGGGCGCGTCCACCATCCTGCGTCTCGACGTGGTGAAGGACGCGCAACTCGTGCTGAACCTGCCGACTCCCATGAAGGCCTTCGATGAACCCGGAAAGCCACGCTGACGCCACGCCACTTCGCGGCACGCCCGCGCCGAAGGAATCGCCCATGACCCGTCCGACCCACGATCTCGTCGTATTTGGCGCCACCAGTTTCGTCGGGCAGATCCTCGCCCGCTACCTGTCCGCGTACCTGTCGGGCGCCGGCGAGACGCTGCGCTGGGCCATCGCCGGCCGCTCCGAAGCGAAGCTCAGGCAGGTCCGGGAGACGCTGGGCGCGGCCGGGCAGTCGGTGCCGATCATCGTCGCCGACGCAGCCGACGAAGCGCAGCTTCGCGCGCTCTGCGCGCAGACGCGGGTGGTCGTGTCCACCGTCGGCCCCTATGCGCTTTACGGGGAGCCGCTGGTCAGGGTCTGCGCGGAAACCGGCACCGACTACTGCGATCTCACCGGCGAGACGCACTGGATCAAACGGATGATCGACAGGTACGAGCCCGCGGCCCGGCAATCCGGCGCGCGCATCGTCCATTGCTGCGGCTTCGATTCGGTGCCGTCGGACATGGGCGTGTTCTTCCTGCAGCAACAGGCGCGGCAGCAGTGGGGCGTACCGGCCACGCAGGTGAAGATGCGGGTGAAGACATTGAAGGGCGGCGCGTCGGGCGGCACGGTGGCGAGCGTGATCAACGTCGTCCGGGAAGCCGCGGCCGATCCCGCGTTGCGTCGCGAACTGCTCGATCCTTATTCACTGTGTCCGAACGGGCATGGCTTCACGATGCGCCAGCATGCGGTGCGATCGGCCGCATTCGATCGCGACTTCGACGCATGGATCGCGCCCTTCGTGATGGCGGCGATCAACGAGCGTGTCGTGCATCGCTCCAATGCGCTTGCCGGCAACGCGTACGGCAGCCGCTTCACGTATGACGAAGCGGTGATGACGGGCACGGGCCTCAAGGGCCGCCTGAGCGCGGTGGCGATGGTGGCGGGCCTCGGTGCGTTCATGGTGGGTGTCGTCATCCAGCCGGTGCGCAGCGTGATGGAGCGCTTCCTGCTGCCGAAACCCGGCGAGGGGCCGAGCGCCGCGGCGCAGCTGGCCGGCCGCTACGATTTGCGATTCTTCGGCCGCACCGACGACGGGAAGACCTTGCGCGTGAAAGTCACCGGCGACCGCGATCCGGGCTATGGCTCCACCGGCAAGATGCTCGGGCAGGCTGCGATCAGCCTCGCACTCGATTGCACGGGAGACGGCGTCAAGACCGGTCGCGGCGGCGGCTTCTGGACGCCCGCGACGATGTTCGACGCGCGCTACGTCGAGCGCCTGGTGCGCCATGCGGGGTTGCGGTTCGAGGTGGTTTGAGCGCGCGTGCCGCCTGGTCGCCATTCGTCGGAAAGCCGATAAAGATCGGATTGCGAAACAACAATCACAGCAATGCGACGACCTGTTCCGCAGTCGCTTTCGCCGATTGCGGATTCTGGCCGGTCACGAGCCGCCCGTCGACGACGACATTCGACGTGAACGGCAGCAGCGCCTTCTCGTAGCGTGCGCCACGCTGCCGCATCTGCGCCTCGACGTTGTAGGGCACCTTCTTCGCAACGCCGGCCAGGATTTCCTCCACCCACGAATAGCCGGTGATCCGGCGTCCGGCAACCAGCAGCGAGCCGTCCGACAGCGTGGTGTTCAGCAGCCCGCAATAGCCGTGACAGACCGACGACACGACGCCGCCACGCTCGTAGATCTCGCGCGTGAGCCGCTGCAGCCCCGCATCGTCCGGGTAGTCCCACATCACCGCATGGCCGCCGGTGAAGTAGATCGCATCGAAATCGGCCGGATCGATCTCGTCGGGGCGTGCGGTGGTGGCCAGCAGCGCTTCATTGGCCTTGTCGGCGCGCCACGCTTTCGCGGCGGCGTCGGCGTGCGGCCATTTGAGCGAGCGCGGTTCGAGCGGCGACACGCCGCCCTTGGGGCTCACGAGCCGCTGCTCATAGCCCTTCGCCGCGAAGATGTGATGCGCATGGGTCAGCTCGGACAGCCACAGGCCGGTCGGTTGCGACGGATCGGCGTAGTGCGCGACGTTGCTCACGACGTGCAGGATGCGCTTGCTCATGATGCGGTTCCCTTTCATCGGCCACAGGCGGACGTTGTCGACGCGCCGCCGGATTGTCGGATGGCATTGCACCTATCCATGACTTCGATACGCTGCCGAGGCAAACCATAACCTTTGAGCGAGGTTGAAGGTCAAGCCCTTTTCGCCTTCGCGGCCCGCGCGGGGCTGGCGGGCAGCACGAGACCGTCCAGCAAGGTGGTCAGCGCATCTTCGATCGCGTGATCGCCGACTTTCTCGCGCACCAGCCGCCCGTCGATCGCCAGCATCGTCAGACCATGCAGATGCGCCCAGCAGGCCGTCGCCTGCCCGAGCGCGGGGCGCGGACGGATCGTGCCGGCGCGCTGGCCGTGTTCCAGGATGTCGACGACCAGCAGGAACGGCGCCTGCACGCGCGGATCGAGATGGATGTCCGTGGGCTCGCCAGCATCCGCGGCAAACATCAGTCGATAGAGATCCGGATTGCGCTGCCCGAACGCGAGATGGGCGTAAGCGAGCGCGAGCAGCACGTCCGGTGCGTCCGCCGCGGGATCGACGGACGCCTTGAGGTCTTCGTGCAGGCGATCGAAGCCGATCAGCGCGAGCTCGTGCAGCAACGCGGCCTTGTCCGGGAAATGCCGGTACGGCGCCGAGTGGCTGACGTTCGCGCGCCGCGCGATTTCGCGCAGCGTGAACTGCCAGCCTTGTTGCTCCTGCAGCGTGTCGAGCGCCGTTTCGATGATCGCGCGACGCAGATCCCCGTGGTGATAAGCCTTTTGCCCGGCGTCCGAATCCGCATCCGACGACATCGTGTAGCTCCTATGTTGACAGGGAACACATTGTGGTCCTATGATCCGCCGCATGCAAGTTGACAGTGTCTACATCGACGCAACCCCGTGAGGTGCACCATGGCCGTTTCCGCAGAATCAAGCTCGAGCTTCGACCCGGCGGTGTTGCTGGCCCGCCAGCGCAACGCGTTCGTGAGCGACGGGCCGCCGAGCGTGCAGCAGCGCAAGGCACGGCTCGCGCGGCTGCGCGCCGTGGTGCTCGCGTATCGCAGCGAAGTGGAGGAGGCGGTCAGCGCCGATTTCGGGCATCGCTCGCGACACGAGACCGCGATCATGGAACTGGTCGGCGTGATCCAGGCGATCGACTACCTGACGCGCAACCTGCGCCGCTTCACGAAGCCGCAGCGCCGGCACGTCGGGATCTTTTACCGAGCCGGGCAGGCGCACGTGGAGTACCAGCCGCTGGGTGTGATCGGCGTGATGGCGCCGTGGAATTACCCGTTCGCGCTTACGTTCATTCCGCTCGCCACCGCGCTGGCCGCGGGCAACCGCGCGATGCTCAAGCCGTCGGAACTGACGCCGCGCACCAGCGAGGTGATGCGCCGGATGCTCGCGGATACCTTCTCGAGCGAAGAAGTCGCGGTCGTGCTCGGCGGCCCGGAAGTCGGTGCCGCCTTCAGCGGCTTGCCGTTCGACCATCTGCTGTTTACCGGCAGCACGCAGGTGGGCCGCAAGGTGATGAAGGCGGCCAGCGACAATCTGGTGCCGGTGACGCTCGAGCTCGGCGGCAAGAGTCCGGCGATCGTCGCGAGAGGGCACGTCGACGGCCGGACGATGTCCAGCATCGTGTTCGGCAAGTTGTCGAACGGCGGGCAGACCTGCGTCGCGCCCGACTATGCGCTGGTGCATGAAGACGACCTGGACGCGTTCGTCGCGCAGTACGATGCGGCTGTCGCGCGTTTCTATCCGGACGGGCCGACCAGCCCCGACTACACGTCGATCGTCAGCGACCGGCATTTCGATCGCCTGAAATATCTCGTCGACGAAGCGCGCAGCAAGGGCGCGCGCGTGATCGAGGCAGGCGTGAACCCGCAGCAGGCGGCCACCCGCAAGCGGACGCTCGCGCCCACGCTGATCGTCGGGGCCGGCGACGATACGACCGTGATGCAGGAAGAGATCTTCGGGCCGATCTTGCCGGTGCGCACGTATCGCACGATCGACGAAGTCGTCGACTACGTGAATGCGCGCCCGCGGCCGCTTGCGCTGTATTACTTCGGCGCGCAGGACAGCGACTGCGAGTCGTTGCTCAAGCGCACCACGTCGGGCAATGTCGGCATCAACAACACGCTCCTGCATGTCGCGCAGGAAGACTTGCCGTTCGGCGGCGTCGGCCCGAGCGGGATGGGCGCGTATCACGGCATCGAGGGATTCCGCGCGATGAGCCATGCCAAGGGCGTGTTCGTGCTGGGGCGCTGGAACCTGCCGAGCCTGCTGCGCGCGCCGTTCGGCAAGCTCGCGGATCTGTCGCTGGCGGCGCTGCTCGGGCGCAGCCGGGAACCGGCGGGTGCACGGGCGGGATTGAGCGCGAAGCGCTGAGACCGATGATGCACCGGCGCCGGCGCGCGGCTGTTTCGCACGCAGCGCGCCGTTGTGGTCGAGGGCGCGTGTGTCGGTGAGTGGCTGGATCGAATCTCGACCGTGAAGGATGCCGGTTAAGGCCGGTTGCGCGAGACGGCCCCATTGCGAATGGCGGTTTCGTCGACAAGCGTCGCGGCGAATTCGACGGCGGCCGGCATTTTCGCGTCATGCATCATCACGAATGCCATGTCCGGCAGCGCCGGCAAGCCTTCGGCCACGCCCAGCTCGCGGAGCGTGTCGTCGATCGCGCTGCGCGGCACCGGCGCGATCGCGATGCCGGCGCGTGCAAACGTGAGGATGCCGGTGACGCTCGGGCTTTCGCATGCAATGCGATAGGGCATGCCGGCCAGTGCGAGCGCCTTGATGGCAGCGCCCCGGTACGGGCATGGATCGGGGAAGCACGCGAGCGGCACATCGCCTTCCGGCAGCGGCTCGTGGCGCGCAAACGCCCAGACGAGCGGCTCCCGCCACAACGTCGCGCCGTGGCCCGTGTGCGCGCACCGGCTGCCGATCACGAGATCGAATTCGCCGTTTGCGTGCCGTTGAAACAGGCTGTCGCCGATGTCGACCGTCAGATTCAGCCGCAAGCCGCGCCGCGCGGCGCCATGGCGGCGCATCACGTCGGGAAGCCAGCCCCCCGCAAAATCCTCCGATGCGCCGATACGCAGCGTCACATCGACTGCCTTGCCGCTGCCCAGCCTCGTCTTCGCTTCCTCGCTCAGGTTGAGCATCGCGCGCGCGTAGCCGAGCAGCATCCGGCCGTGCTCGGTGAGCGTGACGCTGCGCGTATTGCGGGCGAGCAGCGCCCGGCCGACCTGCTCCTCGAGGCGAGCGATCTGCGCACTGACCGCGGATTGGCTGAGATTCAGCCGGCGACCTGCGCCGGTAAAGCTCCGCACGTCGGCGATGGAGACGAACGTATGAAGCAGCGACGTGTCGAGGGGCATGTTCATTCATCACCAAATCAGGTTAATTCGATCAATTCATATCGTTTCCGGATTATAGGTCGATCCGATAGGCTGCGAAGTGCAGTGGGCGACCGCGCATCCCGCGCATCGCCGTCACTTTCGGCAAGGACCGGTTTCATGACACGTGTGCTGTATATCGAAGGCTCACCCAACAAGGACTACTCGGCATCCATCGACGTGTGCAATGCCTTTCTCGATGCGTACCGGCTCGCCCATCCCGATCACGAGATACAGAAGCTCGACATCTGGAACCTGGCGATACCCGAATTCGACGAAGCCGCGCTCGCCGCGAAATATGCGGGACTGAGCGGCAAGGCGTTGACGCCGGCTCAGGCGGCGGCATGGCAACGGATCGAGCAGCTCGCGGCGCCGTTTCACGAAGCGGACAAGCTCCTGTTCGGCGTGCCGCTGTGGAATTTCAGTATTCCGTACAAACTCAAGCACCTGATCGACGCGATCTCGCAGAAGGACGTGCTGTTCACGTTCGACGGCGCCGGTTTCGCCGGCAAGCTGGCCGGGAAAAAGGCGGCGGTGGTCTATGCGCGCGGGCTCGGCTATCAGTCGCCGGGCTCGTTTACGCCAGCTGCCGAATTCGATCTTCAGCGTCCGTACATGGAGACCTGGCTCAAGTTCGTGGGCGTGACGGACGTCACCGGGATCGTCGTCGAGCGCACCTTGTTCGGTCCCGACGGAGCGGTCGATCGGAGTCGCGCGATCGACGAGGCCCGCACCATCGCGCGCACGTTCTGACGCTGCCGAACGATGTATCCGGCGCGCCGGCGAAGCGCGCCCGTCGGTTGCCTCGGCGCGTGGCGCGCCGTTTCGAGTCAGCGCCCGCCGCGGGCGATGGCAAGCGCGACGCCGAAGCCCACGAGCAGGCAGCCGAAGGTGCGGTCGATCCAGTGCCGCAGCGCCAGCAGGCGATCGCGGACGGCCGTCGCGGAGAAGCAGAGGGCCACCAGGCTGAACCAGCCGGCATGCGCGACGGCGATGAACGCGCCGTAGCCGATCTGCACGATCAACGGCGTGTCGGGCCGCACGGCCTGCATGAACAGGCTGACGATGAACACCGTGGTCTTGGGGTTCAGCGCATTGGTCAGGAAGCCGGTGCGCAGCGCGGCCAGGTCGGATAGTGGTGCGGCCGGTGCATCCGTGTGCCCGTTGCCGGCCTTCGTCATGAGCATCTTCACGCCGAGGTAGATCAGGTAGATCGCGCCGACCAGCTTGACGGCATTGAAGAGCCACAGCGACTGGCGGATCAGCAGGCCGACGCCCAGCAGCGTGTAGCTCACGTGAACCGTCACGCCGAGCCCGATACCCAGCGCGGTGAGCACGCCCGAGCGGCGCGACAGCATCAGGCTGTTGCGCGTGACCATCGCGAAGTCCGGCCCCGGGCTGATGACGGCCAGCAGTGTGATGGTGACTACAACTATCAGTTCGGTCATCGTCTTGTCCTTGCGATTGATGGCTTGATGGCGCAATCTTATGAGTCATGTTCCATCGGGAAAAGCGATGATTTCTGACCAGAATGGTGAGATTGACTCACAGTCCATTCGCACGAACCTGCCGTCGCTGATGGCGCTGCGTTGCTTCGAGGCGGCGGCGCGTCACGAGAATTTCAGCCGTGCCGCCGACGAGCTGTGCCTGACTCACGGCGCGGTCAGCCGCGCGGTGCGATTGCTCGAGGACGACCTGGGCGTCGCGCTGTTCCAGCGGCGCAGCCGCCGTGTGTTCCTGACCGATGCGGGCCGCAAGCTGGCGCAGGCCGTCCATGACGGGCTGGGGCTGATGCGTCACGCCGCGCAGGAATTGCGTACCGAGGCCGCCCGCGCGCGGCGCTGGGTCCTGTCGTGCGAACCGACGCTTCTGATGCGCTGGCTGATTCCGCGCTGGCCGGATTTTCAGGCGCGGCATGCGGGCGTCGACATTCACCTGGCTGCCGCGGGCGGCCCGTTTTCATTCGACAGCGGCATCGACATGGCGATTCGACGCAATGACTTTGCGTGGCCGGCGGGCTATCACGCGGAGCGGCTGTTCGCGGAGAAGGTGGGGCCGGTCTGCCGGCCGGATAAGGTCGATGCGTGGTTCTCCGCGCGTCGTGGGAGTCGTTCGTTGAAGACGGACGTGCCGCGATTGCACACGCGGACCCGGCCGGACGCGTGGAAGGAATGGGCGGTGGCGGCGAATCAGCCGGCCGCAGGCGGGCGCGGGCAGACGTTCGACCATTTCTATTTCAGTCTGCAGGCGGCCGTCGCGGGGCTCGGTGTCGCCATCGGCCCGTGGCATCTCGTGCGAGACGACATCGAAAGCGGTGTGCTGGTCGCGCCGATGGGATTCGTCGAGGATGGCTCGCATTACTGCTTGTTGACGCCGGAACCGGTGGTGGAGGGGAGTGCGCAGGGGGATGTGCTGGGGTGGTTGAGGGCGGCGGTTTGATGGGGCGTGGTGAATCTCGGCGCAGGCATCGCGATTGGTCGTCCCGGCTCCCGGTATCGCACGCCAGGGTGATCGACGTCGCTACTGCCGTGAATCCGGTGAGAAGGTCCTGTCCGTCTTTGGATTTGTCGAAGCCGCGTCAGAGAGAGACTGCGCCGGAAGCTGCCTGTATCGCCGCGGCAATCTCGTCTTCGCTGCGCCCGCCATTGATGGCAATGCTTCCCCCAAAGACAAAGTGAGGAACCGAACGGACACCGGCATTGGCCGACTTGAGTGCTTCCGCTTCGACGCGACGGTGCTGTTCGGGATCAAGAGCGATGGCGCGCGCCTGATCGCGGTCAAAACCGTAGTCGGCGGCAATGTCGGCCAGCACGTCCGCATCGGCGATGTTCTTCGCTGCGATGAAATAAGCATGGCTGATGGCAACTGCGAGCCTGTGCTGCGTGTCAAGCCCGGCGGCTGCCAGAATCACGGCATGAGCAGCTTGAGTCGGATAGGCCCGGAGCTGGCGACCAAGATCCAGGTCGAAGCCCGAAGCGCGGGCTTCTCGTTCAGGGCGAGTGAAGGCGATTTTCGGATCGGTTATGCCGTAGCGCGAGCGCAGCAAATCAGGAATGTAGAGGCCGCCTGCCGGCGCATCCGGCAGCAGCAGGACCGGATGCTGCCGAATGTCGACGGCCAGGTTGGGGAAACGCTCCGCCAGCACTTTATCGAGACGGTGATGCCCGACGATGCACCACGGGCATGTGATTTCAGTATAGAGGTCTATTTGCATACGACGTTCTCGGGATCCGATCTTCGCGCTATGAACTTGCCGGCAGTTCGGCATCGATTCCGGTCAGTTGAACCGATACGTCCCACAGTCGCCGTGCGAGTTCCGGATTCCGTGCGTCCTCGGACGGTGTGCATTCACCAGAGGGGCCGCGCAATTCGGAAGTTTTCGTCGGCCCGTAATAGCCGCCGGGCTTTATTTGTCCGGTCGCCGCTTGCAATGCACCCCACGCGCCCTGAGCCGGCGTGTTGAAAAACAGCCCGATCAATGACATGGCGGCGTTGCCCCACCAGCTATCGCGGGCTAGGTTGGTTCCAGCAAGGCCAGGATGGCAGGCCACTGCCGTAACAGGCGTACCCGCCGCTCGCAGTCGCCGATCCAGCTCGAAGATGAAAAGCAGATTCGCAAGCTTGCTGGCTGCATAGCGAGGCATCCACTTGTAACGCTTCTTCGCATCAAGATCGTCCCACTCGATCTTCGCGTCCTTGTGCAGACCGCTGCTCGTAACGACGATGCGCGACCCGGATATTTCCGCGAGTTTGGGCAACATGAGCGCAGTGAACGCGAAGCAACCAAGATGATTGACGCCGAATGTCAGCTCGAAGCCTTGCACCGTGTGTTTTAGCTTCGGCCCTTGCACGCCCGCGTTATTGATGAGCACGTCGATGCGCGGTTCCTTTTCGGCCAGTTTTGCTGCGTTCCGCACGCTCGTCAGGTCTGCGAGATCGAGCGGCAGGAATGCGAGATTTGCTCCAGGGGTCTTCAGACGAATCCGGCTGATAGCCGCTTGCGCTTTCGACTCGTCACGGCACGCGAGAAGCACCCTGGCTCGCCGCGCCGCCAACGTACGCGCTATTTCAAAGCCTATGCCGGTGTTGGCGCCGGTGACGATAAAGGTCTTTCCCGATTGATCGGGTACATCGGCATCGGTGAATCCGCTCATGGCGTGAACCTTGTCGAGATGCTGCCGGGTCAATGATCAGCGATGCCGGGCGCGGCACGCACGAACTTCCTGTCGGTCAACTGGTCAACCAGGAACTTCGCAAGATTGCCTCTGGAGAGCTTCATGCCGAGTTTGGTCGTTCCATACCAACCCACATCCACGCTGCCATCGGCGGGGCCATCCTTGAGGTTAGGAATACGTACCAGTGTCCAGTCCAGGTTCGAATTGGCGACCAATTCGCCAGTCGCCTTGATGTCCTCATACCCGTTGCGCGCGATTACCTTGAACAACAGCGCGAACGCATGGGGTTTGAAGGCAAAGCCATCCTTGGGATCGCGATAGGCAGCCGTTGAAATCTGGACAAGACGGCGCACGCCTGCGCGCTTCATCGCGGCGATGATGTTGCTCAAGCCGTGCATGACCGGCTTATCGCCCTGCACCTTGAGACCGTTGGGGCCAAGGGCGCTGATGACCGCATCCGCACCTTGGATGCACTTCGCAATGGCACTCTGATCTTGCAGGTCGCCGACAACAATTTCGATCCTTCCCGCGAACGACGCGAGTTTCTTTGCGTCGCGCGTATAGACCGACAGGTTGTAGCCCTGCTTCAGGGCTTCCTCGATGATGTGCGTTCCGGTCGGCCCGGTTGCACCGAATAGCGCGACGTTTTTTTTCCCGGCCATGAGGTCACGCAGCCTTCGCCAACAAGGCCTTGATGGCCGTTTCGGTGTTGGCGATTGCGGCCTTCGCCGCATCGGGGCCGAAAACCGTGCCTTCGACACGCACCACTTCAACGTCGGTCAGGCCGATGAAACCGAGCAGATGCAGCAAATAGTTGGTCTGGAAGTCGAACGGTGCCCAAGCACCTTCCGAGAACACGCCGCCGGCAGCGGTAACGAGATAGACCTTCTTGCCGGTCAGCAGCCCCTTCGGCCCAGTATCGCCGTAGCCGAAGGTGACGCCCGGCCACGTGACGTGATCGAACCACGCCTTGAGCTGCGAGGGCAGACCGAAGTTGATCATGCCCGAACCGAGCACGATGACATCGGCGACCTTCAACTCATCGACCAGCTCTTGCGCGACCTTCACCGCCTCGACCTGTTCCGGCGTGCGATCTCCGGGCGACGAAATCCGACCCTGGATGTAGGCCGGTGCGATATGGGGTGGAGGATTCGCGGCAAGGTCGCGCACGGTCAGCAGGCCGCCCGTGCGGGCCCGGATGCCCTCTGCGATTTCGGTTGCGAAGCGGGTCGACAGGCTGTCACCCCCGCGCGGGCTGGACGTGACAAGCAGGGTGCGGCTCATGATGGCTCACAGGTATAAAATAAGAACTAAGTCAGATTATTAGCCTGACTTACCAATTCATACGTAGGATGGTATGGTTCCTTCCCTGTCCCCACAAGAAGGCACACGCATGTCACTTAGTCACCCTGAGCTACCCGCCGATATGCCTGCACCGAACGCTGGCGGCTGCCTGGCAACCCGTGAAATCCTGGATCGCATCGGCGACAAGTGGAGCCTCTACATTGTCGCCATGCTGGCCAATGGCCCGCGGCGCTTCAACGAATTGAAGCGCGGCATCGACGGCATTTCGCAGCGGATGCTGACACTGACCTTGCGCGGGCTGGAACGCGACGGACTGATAACGCGAACGATGTATCCAACGATTCCTCCCCGCGTCGATTACGAACTGACTGACATGGGCAGAACGCTGTTGAAGCCTGTCATGGCGTTGGTCAACTGGGCGAGCGAGAATCAGGTCGCCATTGCCGAGGCGCACAAGCGTTTTGACGAGGCGCCGGAGCCAGATCAGGTCTTGATTCAGGGCGTTGTCTACCAGCGTCGATAAACGTGCCCGGGCCGCAGGCGGTCAATCAGCGTTCTCGAGAGCGGCCATTCGAAAACGCATCAGGCCCCTCTGAAAGCCGGTTTATGGCCACGACCGACTTGGGCGAATAGCCCATTTGAAGACATTGCCGGGCAATGGCCCGTGACCAGCCTGGTCATTCACTCCAAGCGCCGCCGCCTCGACGTCAATCGCCGCCGGCCTTGCCCCCTGGCCGATTTTCGCCGACGTGATCAGGCTGAATCGTTACAATCGCGCAGATCCCCCCTATCGACAGCGTCGAATTCGAGACATGCTGACTTCCTATTTCTGGAGCGGCGACACCATCCGCAGTCGACGCGTAAGTGACATCGTTCTATCAGGCACGGTCGACGTGCCCGTTCCCTCCGCACGCGTGCTTGCAGACTGGGACAGAGAAACATCGTCGCGACTCGTCCTGGAACCCGGGGACGTCGAGGCCATGCCTTTGGCGCGAACGCAAGCGCGCTGGCCGGACTATAAGCGCTGCGTGCAGGCAATGTCCGACTGGACGTGCGCACTGGGACTGCCCAACGTGCTTGCCTCCAGTGACGTAGCCCTCATGGCCTGTCGTGGCGCGAAGTACCACCATGACGGTGCGCAATATGGCGGCGCGGCCTTCTGCAATCTATTCCTGAGCGACGACCGGGGGCTGGACTTGCATTTTCCCGCTACGGGCCATCGCATTCCCCTGACCCGGGGGACAGCCGTGATATTCGATACCGGCCAGCCTCATGGCGTCATTCAGCGCCGCAGCAGCGGCTTTGATGCGGCCGACTTCGCGACGGACCGGGATTGCGTCCAGATATTCCTGACCTGGGAGCTTCCCATCGAAGATGTCCATGTCGGGCAAGCACTCGAGGTAGTCTTCGACATCGCCCCTTCGACCTCGCTGCACCTCGATGAGGAGCAAGTCTGGTCGAACGGCGCACCAGCCGCCGTGTGTCCGGAATCTGGTCGCTGGTACCGGGTTGACTGATTGTTCGGGTATACACGTTCCCAATGAGCGTTACCGCAAAGGAGGCACGTGCAGCGCACGTTTCGCGTTGACGCCAGCGGCTCATTGGCGCCGACGCGAAACCATCAAGGTGCGTATCGCGATGAATAACTCCCGGCGCGCGCGGCCAGTTGAGCTTGTCGTTCTGACGCGGTGACGTACTTCGTTGTCGCGGGGAGAACGGTCCGAAGGTCGCTGATCTTCACGAGCTGGGCTGTCGCCGAAGGCCCCTGTGGCGCGGGTGTCGCCGGCAATCCTTGCCAGCGCAGGTTGAGAAAGCCCTGATGCAGACCTACGGTATCGACCCAGTTGTAAACGCCCGGGTCCGTCGGGGACACCACGAACGTGTAGGTGCCATCCGGGTTGGCCACCGCTTGGGCGTTGTTCAACGTCTGGGTGTGATTGATATAGTCGGTCGTGATCGTCCAACGTCCATAAGCTGGCGCTATGAAGTATTTGGCCCCGCCGAGGTTGACGTTCACGACCAGTGCTTCATCATCGGCAAGCTGAAAAGCGGAATAGGTCGCCGCCTGATTTGCAAGGCGTCCGCCCGAGCCGCCAAGTGATGGCGCTGGAAGCGTATTGACAGCCTGCGCATATCCCAGCGCATTGAAGGCAGCGAAGGAGGCGCCGGCACCCGGCTTCTGCAGCGTCGCCGCGAGGGTCTGCGCGACCGCCTGAGCGGATAGCGGTTGCGCCGAGACCGACGGGACCCGCTGTATCGCCAGACTGTTGAACTGTTGCACGCCCCATTCGGTGATCGTATCTCGAACGAAGAGCGACGCCGCTCCCGAAGCGAGCGGGATGGCATTGCCATTCCCTGTTGCGGTCGAGGTGGCGTTAATGACGTAACTGCCGTCCGCGGTGGTGACGAGCTGGTCGCCCGGCAAATTGAAGACCGTCGCGCTTGCGCTGTTGTAGACGCTGAAATTGAAATCGACCGGCTTTTGCGCGTGGACCTTGCCCGTCAAGACATAGCTCGACGCCGGGTCAACCGGAATGCGGCGATAGATGGTGTCCGGGTTGTCAAATGTCGTCCGCGAGCCTGGCACGTTCATTCCGTACCAATTGTGCGGAGCCGCGAGAATCGATACCACCTTCGGCGCGCTGGGATCGCCTGCGGCAATCGCCAGCGCCACAGAAAAAACAGCTTCGTCGACGGCCTGATCGATGTTCGTCAATGCCTCACTGGATACCCCGCCTTTTGCTTGAGCCGCTGCTAGCCAGTTGGCTTTCAACGTGGCTTTTGCCGCAATGACGGAAGGGTCCGCTACCGCGGTGATCGCGAGTTTCTCTGCTGCCAGTTGATCTGGCGTCGCCAACGGGTTCTGGCTATCTGCAGTAATCGAACTGTTTCCCCCTCCGCACGCATCCAGGAGGAACGGAAGTACGGCAAGTGCTAGTAGACGTCTATTGAACATATGGGGCGTGTGTTTTTTCTAAATATTCGAAAACGCATGGGCGCGCCCAATCTATAGGTCGTGATAAAGCAGGGGAACCAAGAAAAGTGAATATGAAAATCCATTTTCCGGCTTTGCCGCGTGTTTTCGATCCGACAAGTCAGGGCCGCTCCCATTGCCCGGTTCGGAGTCCGCATCGGCCGGCTCAATGAGCGTCCTCGAAAGACGCCAGACTTCGATACACCGGCTGAGCGCTTTCATCAATTCGTTGCATCGACGGGTTGAATCCGCAAGAAACCTGCGCCACTTGAATGTCCATCCGATCGATGTGTTGAGCTTCGCATACTGGCCGAATGCAGTCCGACGAAGAGCGGCGGACGGTGACGTCGAGGGTGATGGACGCCGATGGGGGATGCGAGTCGTCGCCAACATTCAACGATTGGTACTGTCAGCGGGTTCATGCCTGCCTGTCGTAGCGATCGACCGCTTCACTGCGGATTTCGAAGTGAGGTACTGGAGGCAGCCAGGCGCTCCTCCCAATAGGCCATTTCAGCCGGTTCGATTCCGTGCATCTGCGTGCAGGCACAGATCTCCCTGGTGCATTACCTTGGCGCCGGTTTCTATTAGGGTAATCCCGATAAAGCTAAGGGTTATCAGACGCGATTAACTTATATCAAACAAATTTTGACGACGATTTATGTTCCTGATATGGTTTTTCGCACCTGCAAAGCGCGTCCCGGCTGCGTTGGTGCGTGGCGAAAGGGTTCGCGCCCGTCGCCAGCGGCTGGCCGGCCGCTCGATCGATCTGCGAGCGAGTTGGGTACGCTCAGACCGTTTGTCGTCGCGGGTGGAGCGTGGTCCGCTTTCGTCATCGCTGACCGCGCTCACGGGTAGTGCGTGGGCCTGGACCATCGCAATGGAGTACTTCTTCGAAATGCCATCGGAGAAACGTTCGGCTTAGCGCGGTAATCCGCTTGAGTTTTCGGCATTGTGGAATCGGCACACGACCCATCCACGGTGCCGCATGGCTCGGGCAACAGCAAAAGCAAGGAAGCGGCTTTCGTCCGGTCGGGACGCCGCGATGGTTCGAATCGATGGCATGCCGGACAGGACGAGATGCGAGGCGCCCTTCGGCATGAAATTTTGAGGATGACGAAATGATCGAGTCAAATATGCCGATCTGACGAACATGAAGCCACCTGTTGCACCCTGAGACGACGTGCAGGCCGTGCGCCGTCATCTGCATTCGAATACGACAAAACCCGTTTCAAACAATCCCGCAACCACTCCTGACAGTGAAAGACAGATGAAAAACAAGAAAATCAAGGTCAGCGTTATCGCTGTTGCCGCCTTCGCAGCATCGTCGGCAGCGATGGCACAGTCGTCGATCACGCTGTATGGCATGCTCGATGCAGGTATCGGCTACACGTCGAACATCAACGGTCACAGTCGGTACGGCCTCGATGGTGGTGCCGCCGGTTCGAACAAGTGGGGCCTCAGGGGAACGGAAGATCTCGGCGGCGGCCTCAAGGCGATCTTCAAGATCGAAAACGGCTTCAACATCGGTACGGGCGGCATTGGCGGCCAGGGGCCTATTGGTTCCACGCGCTCGTTGTTCAACCGCCAGGCATACGTATCCCTCGCTTCCGATCAGTACGGTACCGTGCGGCTGGGGCGCCAGCTCGACGCCGTGACGGAAATGGTTCAGGTCCTGACGGGCGACGCCATTTCGGCGTCGACATTCTCGACCCCGGGCGACGTGGACAACAACGACAACACGACGAACCAGAACAGCGCAGTGAAGTACATTTCGCCGCTGATTCACGGTTTCCAGGCTGAAGGCGCGTACTCGTTCGGCGGCGTGGCCGGTTCGACGGGTTCGGGCCAATCGTGGTCGGTGGCCGCGAACTACGCTCAGGGCGGTCTGACGGTCGCCGGCGGCTACTTCCGAGCTGTCAACCAGGGTGCGAACGGGTGGACGAACGCCACGGCGCAACCCAGTTTCGGTGGTGCGCTGGGCTATCCGAGTTCGGGTTACAACGGCGGGAATGCATTCAAGAGCGCGGGCATCGCGCAAGTCGCCACTCAATACCAGATTGGTCCGTACACGGCTGGCTTGCGCTACTCGAACGCGCAGTACCAGGGCAACGCTGGCCAGCCGTCGATCCACTTCAACGTGCTGGGCGCCCTCCTGCAGTACCAGGTCACCCCGGCACTGTCGCTGGCGACCGGGTACACGTATGTGTACGGTTCTGCGGCCACGCCCGCGCTGGCTGCCGAAGGCCGCACGATGGCGTCGATCAACCAGGTGTCGCTGGGTGCGACGTACTCGCTGTCGAAGAGCACCGCGCTGTACGCGATGGGCGGGTACGTTCATGCCAAGGGCGCTCAGGCTTCCGTCGCCGACTTTGGCAATACCGCATCGGGCGGCAACCAGGTTCAAGTCAACATCGGCATGTACCACGGCTTCTGATCGCCGCGTGGAAGTCCGGAGTAGTGGCTGCACTACTCCGGCACAGCAGCATCCTGCTCGCGGCACTTCACCTCGAGCGGGTGTCGTGAGCTGAAAATTCCACTCATCGATCGTTCGTTCTGCCGGCAGTGACGAAGTTGCTGCATGGCAAGACGATCATCCCGCATCCGCATCCGCATCCGCATCCGCACTCGCACTCGCACTCGTACTCGCACTCGCACTCGCACTGCGTACAGCGGCTGCCGGGATTTCCGATGTTCGAGGGGCCGTTTCGGGCGAACATCAACCGCCGGGTCGCGCTCAGATTCCCATCCGCTCCGCGACACCGTCCCGGTCGACGAACTTGTGTTTCAGCCCGGCCGCGACATGCATGACCAGCAACAGGCCCAGCGTCAGCACCAGCGCGCGATGCAGCGAATCGGTCAGGAGTCGCAGCGGTTCGTCGCGGCCAACCAGCACCGGCAATTCCGTGATTCCGAAGAAGCTGACCGGATGGGCGCCGGCGAGGCGATGCACGTAGCCGGTCAGCGGCACGAGACACAGCAGCAGGTACAGCACGCCGTGCAGTGCGCCGGCGATCCGCGCCTGCCACGCCGGAACGCTGGGCGGCAGCGGCGGCGGGGTATGCGTCGCACGCCACGCGAGGCGGGGCACGGTCAGCATGAAGATCAGGCTGCCGATCGACGCGTGATAGAACAGGATGCCATTGAACTGAGTCGAGTTGTGCGGAAAGGTATCCATGTAGATCCCGATCATCAGGTTCAACAGGATCAGGATGGCGATCGACCAGTGCATGGCGATCGCGAAGCGTGTGTAGGCGACGTGGGTGGGCTGTGACATTGCGGTCTCTCCGTTTCGGTTGGGCGTCGTGCACCGGCTCGTTCGGCGTGGTGAGCGGCCTGACGCCCCGATATACCGGAGCCGGCATGGTTTTATTCCCGCGATACGGATCGATCTGGCGTGGCGTGGTGAAAACATGCGCTGACGGCGTCGAGCCATTCCAGCTCGGCGCGCCTGCTCGACATGTGGATGACACCCTTTTCGCGATCCGTACGAACCCACTACGGGCGTCCGCTGTTCCAGTCGAAACGGACACGGACTGACGGACGCCGGATCCTGCGTCACCGTCAACGACACTTCCCGGCCGCGAGCCGCCCGGCGTGGGTGGCGATCCCCGATCCTGAAGAGGCAACGGGCGACCGGGCGCAATTGTCTGCTTGCGACGGACCGGCAGACGTTGATACCGAAGCCGTAAATCCGTCAGCCTGTAACGTCCGCGCCAGACATGCCGAACAGCCGGGCGACGACCGAACGCAGCCAGCGATTGCCGGCCTCCTGATGGTAGCGCGCGTGCCAGTGTTGCCGAACGGCGAAGCCCGCGACGGGAATGGGGCATGGATGGACCGAAAGATCACTGGCCTGAGCCAGCGTCTCGCCGATATGGCGCGGCAAGGTCGTGATCAGATCGGTGGTCTGCACGATGGCGCCGAGCCCCAGGAAACCGGGCAGTTCAAGCACCACCTGCCGTTCAATGCGCTCGCGCACGAGCGCCTGCTCGAGCAGCGCCGTGCCCGTTCCTCCCGTGATCGCTACATGGCCTTCGGTGCGATACGCGTTGACGCCGAGCCGCTTGCGAATACGCGGATGATGGCGATTCGCAAGGCATACCCAATCCTGCTCGTAGAGCTGTTGCTGATAGATGCCGCCGCTCAGCCACGGCACGTATCCAATCGCAAGATCGGCCTCGCCGGATTCGAGCGCGCGTTCCGTGTTGCCGTCGATCCGCGCAGCTTCCAGGCGCACGCGAGGCGCTTGCGCGCGCACGTATGCGAGCAGGCGCGGCAGCAGCGTCACGTGACTCGCATCGGTCATGCAGATGCGAAAACGTCTCTGCGCGGTCGCTGGATCGAAGTCGATTTCCCAGGCCGAGAAGCGCCGCAACGATTCGAGAATTTCCCGACACGGGCCGATCAGCGCATCTGCTTGCGGTGTGGGCGCCATGCCGCCGGGCGTCCGGATAAAGAGGGGATCGTGCAAATGCTCGCGCAACCGCGCGAGCCAGATGCTGACGGTCGGCTGGCTCTGACCGAGTTGTTCGGCCACGCGCGTGACGCTGCGCGTGTCGTAGAGCAGGTCGAACAATTGCAGCAGCTTGAGGTCGGGCAGATCGGTCGGGATCATCGCAGGTCTCTATTATTGCGTAATGCAATGATGTCATTGTATCCATTGTATTGCGACATGATGCGGCGGCTCCTATCGTGACGTCACACATCAAGGAGACGCTCTTGAAAATTGCCATTCTGGGTGCCGGCGCGCTGGGCTGCGCGATTGGCGCGACACTCACCGAAGGCGGCCACGAGACCTGGCTGATCGACCGCTCGCCCGAGCATGTCAATGCGATGCGAGCTCACGGCCTGCGCGTGGATGACACAAGCGGCACGCGCCAGGTACAAGTCCGCGCGACTACCCGGCCGGACGAAGCGGGGGTGGCCGAGGTCGTGATCGTGCTCGTCAAGTCGTTCCATACCGATGCGGCGATTCGCGGCGCACAAGCGCTGGTGGGGCCTGAAACACGGGTGCTGTCACTGCAAAACGGCCTCGGCCACGAAGACATCCTTGCCGACGCCGTAGGCCGCGAACGTGTGCTCGCGGGCAAGACCTATGTGGGTGGCGTACTGCGCGGCATCGGGCATATCGAGTCGGGCGTCGTGGGCAAGCACACCATCATCGGCGAACTGGACGGACGCGTGACGGATCGCGTTCGACGTATTGCCGACGCATTCAGCAGCGCGGGCCTCGACACGCAGGTAAGCGACAACATCGTCGGCACCATGTGGGACAAGCTGCTCGTGAATGTCGCGACGGGCGCGCTGACCGGCATCACGTCGCTGACTTACGGCCAGCTTTATGACGAGCCGCTGCTCAAGGCCACTTCGCTGGCGGCCGTCGCGGAAGCAATCGCGGCCGCGAAGGCGGCAGGCGTCACACTTTCGATGAACGATCCGGAGCAGGCGTGGTCGCTTGCCGCCGAGGGTTTGCCCGCTGCGTTCAAAACGTCGATGCTGCAAAGCCTCGAAAAAGGTTCCGTGACCGAAATCGACTTCATCAACGGCTCGGTCGTGCGCTGGGGCGCGCGTTACGGTGTGCCGACGCCCGTCAACGCCACGCTGGTTGCGTGCATCAAGGGCATCGAGCGCGCGATGGTCGACCGCCGGAAAGCGGAGGCGCAAGCATGAGCCAGCCGAAAGCCTATCTCGAACACGTCGCCGTCTTCGTGAGCGACATCCACTGGCACATCCGCTTTTTCGAGGAGGTGTTCGGCATGACGATGCGCGAGGTCGACGGCACGACCGAAGCGCCGCGCCAGTACTGGACGCTTGGCGGCATGCAGTTCATCCACCAGCCGGATTTTTCGGGCCCCGAAGGGAGGCTTGGCCATCTGGGCATCATGTGCGAGGACGTCGAAGCGTCGCTTGCCGCCGCCCGCCGCTACGACGTGCAGCCCATGCCGCAAGGTGCGAACTGGTTGCGTTTGCCCGATGGCCTTGCCGTCGAATTCATTCAGGCGAAACCCGTGCGCTGCGTGGAGCAGGCGCTCGCCATCGATCCGCGCGCGGAGGCATGACATGACCATCGTCGAAAAATACTGGGACGACGCACGCGAAGGCGACGAATGCGTGAGCCCGAGCTACACCGTCACGAAGGAGCGCATTCTCGCGTATGCCGATCTCACGGGCGATTACACCCCTGTGCACGTCGATGAAGCGTATGCGAACGCGAGCCACTTTGGCTGCCTCGTTGCGCATGGACTGTTTGGTCTTTCGATTGCCGATGGCCTGAAGACCCGGAGCGATTATCGCTTTGTGCCGGGCATGTCGCTGGGCTGGAGCTGGGACTTCGTTCTGCCGATCAAGGTCGATGACGTGCTGCATGTGAAGTTTCGCATCGGCGCGATGCGCCCGAGCAAGAGTCGCCCGGACTGGGGCATCGTGACGCTTCCGTCGGAGCTGATCAATCAGCATGGCGAAGTCGTGCAACGAGGCGAGCATCGTCTGATGGTGCCGCGCCGGCCGGGAGCTGAACGATGAAACAGGCTCGTCCACTCGAAGGGATACGTGTCGTCGACTACAGCCACTTTCTCGCGGGTCCGTATGTGGGGCGTTGCCTCGCG
Organism: Burkholderia sp. 4NA327C6; assembly: GCF_005502655.1. Lineage (NCBI taxonomy): Bacteria > Pseudomonadati > Pseudomonadota > Betaproteobacteria > Burkholderiales > Burkholderiaceae > Burkholderia > Burkholderia sp. 4NA327C6. Next base: position 62,176 of record NZ_SCNZ01000049.1, read on the forward strand.
GCGCTGGGTGCGGAAGTGATCAAGGTCGAGCGACCCGGCGGCGGCGACGCGGGGCGCCAGCACGCGACCGTGCTCGACGATCGCTCGAGCGGCTATTTTCTGCAGCTCAATATGGGCAAGCGCGGCGTCAGCGTGAACATGAAGGACCCGCGCGGAAAGGCCTTTATGGAGCGGCTCTGCGATTCGGCCGACGTATTCGTGGAGAATTACCGGCCCGGCGCGCTCGACAAACTCGGGCTGGGCTACGAAGCGCTTTCCGCGCGCAATCCAGGGCTGGTCTACTGCTCCATTTCCGCGTATGGCCACACGGGGCCGGACGCCCATCGCGCGGGTTTCGGACTGATCGCCGAGGCCAAGAGCGGCATCATGCAGATGGTCGGCACGCCGGGCGACCGCCCGCCGCTACTGCGTATTTCGCTCGGAGACATGTACACGGGCATTCACGCGGTCGCGGCCATCAATGCGGCACTGCTCGGCCGCGTGAAAAGCGGGCGAGGGCAGCACATCGACATGGCCCTTTACGACACGCTCGTCTCGATGCACGAATATGCAGTGCAGTGCTACACGCTTGCCGATGTGCTTCCCGAACAGACCGGGCACGACATGCCCGGCTCGACGCTTTATGGCGTGTTTCGCGCGACCGATGGCGATCTGGTGATCGCCGCGCAGGTGGACGATGCCTGGAAGCGCTTCGCGTCGCTGATCGAAGCGAACGGCGGGCCCCGCGGCTTCGGCGCCGACGAGCGGTTTCACAATAGCGTGGGACGCAATGCGCATCGGCTGGAGATTCTCGGCGTGGTCGAGCCGTGGGTGGCCGCGCGCACGGTGACGCAGATTCTCGAGCTGCTCGACGGCATCGATGTGCCTTGCGCGAAGGTGCAACGTATCGACGAAGTGATTGCCGACCCGCAAATACAGGCACGCGGCATGATCGTCGAACAGGAGCATCCGCGTTACGGCACGCTGCGCTTGCCGAATCTGCCGTTCCGGTTTTCCGGGTGCGATACCACGATCCGCGAAGTTGCCCCCGATCTGGGGCAGCACAATACCGAAGTCGCGCAATCGCTGGGTTTCACGCCCGCCGAGATCGATGCGATGCAGACCGATGGCGTGCTGTTCGACAAGTGAGGCGACGATGAGCGATACCTATGCGGTGATCGGCAATCCGATTGGCCATACGAAATCCCCGCTGATTCATGGTCTTTTCGCCGAAGCGACGCAACAGGCGATGCACTACACGGCCATCGAAGGGCCGTGCGAACCGGATGATGCGTTCGCGGTAACGGTGCGGAACTTTATCGCGGCCGGCGGCAAGGGCATGAACATCACGGCACCGTTCAAGCTGGCGGCATTCGACATGGCCGATGAGCGCAGCGAGCGCGCGACGCTCGCAGGCGCGGCGAATGCGTTCAAGTTCGAGGGGGATCGGATTCTCGCGGAAAACTTCGACGGCATCGGTCTGCTGCGCGATATCGAGGTGAATCTTCACACGCCGCTCGCGGGCAAGCGTGTGTTGCTGCTCGGTGCCGGCGGCGCGGCGCGCGGCGCGTTGCTTCCGTTCCTGGGCGCGGGCCCCGCGCAACTGGTGATGGCGAATCGTCACGTCGAGAAAGCGCAAGCGCTGGCATTGCAATTGGCTTCGTACGGCCCGATAACGGCGTGCGCTTACGGGGAACTCGACCGCATGGGGCGCTTCGATCTGGTGGTCAACGCGACGTCCGCGAGCCTGACAGGCGATTTGCCGCCCGTGCCGCCCGGCGTTTTCAGCCCGCATGGTACGGCTTATGAACTGGCCTATGGCAAGCGCCTCACGCCTTTCTTGCGACTGGCGCGCGATGCGGGGGTCGCCGGCGTAGCCGATGGTGTCGGCATGCTGGTGGAGCAGGCGGCGGAAGCCTTTGCGTGGTGGCGCGGCGTGCGCCCCGAGACGCAAGCGGTGATCGACCTGCTTACCGTTCCGCTGGATCGAGTGTGAACGGGCGGCGGTATGAAAGCATGCTGATGTTGACGGCATCAATCACAGCACGTTCGGTGAGCGAGATCCCGAACAGTACGGGAGCTCGCTTGAACGGATTGATGCCCGATTGCAGGCACGCGACACGCTACGATGCGCTTTCCGACGAAACGAGTCAGCGTCGACGGTGATCGTTAGACTACGGTGAATATTGCGCGTCACTCAACGCGCGATTCCTTCCACCGACGATCATCGACGAGGCCGCCCCATGCACCTTCAAACCGGCAACCTGTTCACCACCGAAGGCCAGCGCGGCGACGATGAACAAATCGACCTCCTTGTCACCGGGCAGCGTCTGAACGTCGAGCGAATCGTATCGATGGGGCACGCGAGCCCCGACGGCTTCTGGTATGACGACTCGCGCGCCGAATGGGTCGTGCTGCTATCGGGCGCGGCCGTACTCGAATTCGAAGCAGGCCCGGCGCGTCATGAAATGCATCCCGGCGACTACGTGCTGATCGAGCCGCATTGCCGTCATCGCGTCGCGTGGACGCACGAAGAAACGCAAACCGTCTGGCTTGCGATCTATTACGAACGTTGAATCGGGAAAGATCGGGCAGCACGCCATCCGACGCGTAGCGTGCAACCACGCGCCGGATGGCACAAACCTTCACCGTACCGGAGCGGCTTTAATACCGCCGGTATCGATGCTCAAATAGCAGGACGGCGCGCCAGAGTGCGCGCCGGTGCGCGTCGAGAATCTTATTCCTGGATCAGGAATCGATTGCGATTCTTCGCGTCCTTGATCCATGCGGGCGCGCGACCGCGGCCCGACCAGGTTGCTCCGGTCTTCGGGTCGCGATACTTTGCCTGCACCGGGGCGGACGCTTGCTTGGCCGGTCGACCACGACGCGTACCGAAAATGTCTTTCTCGGTAATGCCGAATTCCGCAACTTTGGTGCGGATGTCGTCGACGATCGCCTGGAATTCCGCAGCACGTGCAGCTTCGGCTTTCTCGGCCAAAGCTTCCATTTGAGCTTTCAGTTCCTTGTACGTTGCCATATATCACTCTTCAGGTTGAGTACACATATGATAGCGTTTTCAGCGGAAAATTTTGAGCAAATTCTCGTCGACTACGAGATTTGGCATCGATAAAGCGATGCTGGACTGCTTCGAACACCTGAAAAGTGTGTCATGTATGAGAAAACGTAGAGGATTACCCGGAAACTTTTAACGGCAGCGGCACGTCTCTTTGATCGTTCGCGGCGGGATTTCTTCCTCGAGACAAGCGGGCGAGGCTTAATTATTTTTTACATTTTTCTGAAGTATCGGGGGATTCACTGATGAACCGAGACGATAAGCTGACCCAGGTCGCGGCCGAATTCGGCTTCAATCCGGACGAGGAAATCAGGATTGGCGGAAAGTACACGCCCATTCTGGTCGACGGGAATACGGCCTACGTTGCCGGCCAGATTCCGCGGATCGGCGACGTGGTGCATTTCGTGGGCATAGTGGGGGAATCCGTTTCGCTCGACGAAGGTCGCCGGGCCGCCGGCGTATCGGCGCTGCGTGCGTTGTCGTTGATCAGGAAGCACTGCGGCACGCTCGACGCGATAGCGACAGTGCCGCGCATCACCGTCTATGTGCGAAGCGCACCCGGCTTCACGATGCAAAGTGAAGTCGCCGATGGTGCATCCGACATGTTGTATGCGGTGCTTGGCGACGCAGGCGTTCATACGCGTACGTCGGTCGGTGTGCTGCAATTGCCCAAAGGGGCTTCGGTGGAGGTCGATTTCATTTTCGGGCTGAAGCATGGCGATGTCGGTATCTGACTTCAGCGGGCCGTGTCTCTCAAGTATGTAGTTCCACGAAACATTTCGACACCCGATGCACGACACGCCTGCTGGTGAAGGCGCGCGCCAGCAATGCGGAAAGCAAAACGTGCACACGGCAAATGTCCGCCTCGTGCGTGCCGGTCGGTCATGCGCCGGACGCGCGTGGAGTCGAGGTAGTCAGCTGATCGCGATTTTGCTTCAGCCGGCAACCGCATGCCTTCCGCGCGACGTCCGACGACCTGGAAATGCCGGAAACACCGCCCGGCCGATATCGCCCCGCATCTCCATTTTGGGAGATGTCATCGCCCAACAGTAAGCCTACGATTGACCACAGGGCATCGGGGCCGGAAGTCGTCAGAACATTCGGACAGGCTCCCCATTCCGTATCGAAATCAGCAAATGCCCACGCGGTTTATTGACACAGCTTCTGCGTACGATGGCGACAAACGTGTGCGGTGAATGCTTTGCACCGCGACACGATGGCGCGTTGATGACGGAAGGCCTGCTGTCGTATTTCGGGGGAATTTCAATCATTATGCTGGCGCGAGACTATGCAGAACGAGAGCTCTCTCACATTCAGAGAATGGTGGCTCTCCTGGACAGCGAGACGAACGCTGACGATGTGTCGATGTCGGGTGCGGGGCGCGTGCGGCATCCGAGCTACTGGCGCGGGCGAATCGAGGAACTGCTGTCGACGCCCGATGTGCCGCGCCACGTCAGGACGCTCAGCGAAGCGGTGCTCGCGAAGATCAACGCGATGGAAATGCGGTTCGCGACGATGAAGTAAGCACATCGTCGGATACGGCGCGGGCATGCGCTTCGTCGCATCATCGACCGGATGGCCGGTCGTTTATTCGAGCGCCATCACGTCAAGCAGCGCAGCACGAAACGCGGCCATCTCCGCGCCGGTGCCGATCGACACGCGAAGATACGCCGGCGGCCCGGACTCCCGGATCAGGACCCCGTGACGCAGGAGTCCGCTCCAGATCCGGTGCCGATCCGCAAACTCGCCGAACATCACGAAGTTGGCGTCGGAATCGGCCACCGTCAGGCCCAGGCCGCGCAGCCATGCGACGGTCGAATCGCGCTCGGCCTTGATCGCCTCCACTTGTGACAGCATCTCGTCGCGTGCGGCCAGCGCCGCGCAGGCCGCCGCCTGGGTGAAGGCGGACAGGTGGTAGGGCAATCGAACCCGCTTCAGCGCTTCGACGATCGCAGGCGCGCACGCGCAATACCCGACGCGGCCGCCCGCGAACTTGAACGCCTTGCTCAGCGTGCGGGTGACGATGAGCCGAGGGTGGTCCGGCAGCAGCGTCACCGCGCTGGGGACGCCGCGACGCCGGAATTCCGCATAGGCTTCGTCGACGACGACGATGCCCGGCGCGACGTCGAGTATCGCGCGGATGTCGTCGACTGGCAGCGCGGTGCCGGTCGGGTTGTTCGGCGACGTCAGCAGTACGACGCTCGGCTGGTGCTCGCGGATGCTGTCGAGCGCCTGATCCAGATCCAGCGCGAAATCCCGGGTGCGCGGCAACGTATGCAGGCGCGTGAAAGTCGTGCGGCAGTATTCGTCATACATGGGATACGCGGGCGTAAAGGCCAACGCCGAGCGCCCGGGGCCGCCGAATGCCTGCAGGATCTGCTGGATCACTTCATTCGAGCCGTTGGCCGCCCAGATGCGCGATGCGTCGATCGTCACGCTGGTGTCGTGCGTCAGATACGCCGCCAGATGCGCGCGCAGCTCGGCAAAATCGCGATCGGGATAGCGGTTCGCCGCGCGCGCGGCGTCCGCCACCGCGGTTGCGATGCGCTCGACGAGCGCGGCCGACGGCGGATAGGGGTTCTCGTTGACGTTGAGGCGGACCGGCACATCGAGCTGCGGCGCCCCGTACGCGTGCTGCGACTTGAGGTCGTCGCGGAGCGGTAAATCCGGCAAGGCGATGTCTTTCCAGGGCTGTTGCATTGAAAACACTCCGTACGGGTTCGAATGATCGGCGCAGTCCGCTTTCAAGGCGGCAAAAAACAAAAAAGGCGCCGGAGGCGCCTTGGTTGTCGTCTTGATCGGGCATTCACCCGATGCAATTGCTAGATGCGAAACGAGCCACGGCGCAACAGAGGGCGTCCGTGGTGATGGTGCAGCGAGAGCGTGGTGTTTCGAATCGTCATGCGCTGCATCATGGCATACCGTGATCCGGATGAAAAGCGGGCGGCATCGTGCGTGCCGGAATGACGGCCATTACGTCTGATGATAAACGGTAACAAACGTGGTATTTCGATCAAACGCGAACGAGTGATTTAAACGCGCGTGCCGATTGACTAAGATGCGCAGAAGACGTTCGACAACAACGCACGGCGCGGGGTGGCCAGATGCAAATGAACGGGTTGATTCCATCCGCATGGATCGATGACGTCTACGCTGCGGCGCTGGGCGATCAGCGATGGGAAACGGTGCTGGACGGGCTGCGATCGTGGGTCGGCGTGCGCATGGTCACGCTGCTGTCTTTCGACGACGCGGCGCGGGTGCCGGCGATCGAGCAGGCGGCGGGTGACGACGCGTCATGGGTCGCCGCGTGTCATCACACCTACAACACCGAGTTCTATCGGTACGACCCGGTCGTGCCGGTCGCCGCCGACTGGCCGGCGGGCCGCTGGTTCGAGGACGTCAAGCACCTGACCGCGCACCAGCGCGCGCACAGCGCGTTCTATCAGGAATTCCTTCACCCGTTCGGGCTCGGCAGCATCTCGGGCCTGTACATCCATCGCAGCGAGGGCTCGGGCGCATTCCTCAGCGTCCAGGGCGGCCTCGAATCGCAGGGGCTGTCCGACGATCAGCGCCATGCGATCGAAAACATGGGGATGCACATCAGCCGCGCGCTGCAGATCCAGGCGCGGATCGGCGAGCTCGAGGCGCGCGTGGCCGCCGCCGAATCGGTGCTCGATGCGATTCCGGTGCCGGTGTTCCTGCTCGGCGCGCAGCGTGAGCTGCGCTACACGAATCGCGCGGCCGATCAACTGATCTCGGCGGAACCGGCGCTGCGGGTCGTGAACGGGCGATTCGCGCCGGAAGGCTGCGTCGACGACGCGCAATGGCGGCACGCGCACGCGCGCGGCGGGCTGTTGTTACGGCGCACGACGGGCGAACCGCTGCCGCTGGCGCTGATGCCGGTGCCCGAACAATCGCGCCTGATGCGCGAGCGGCCGGGCGTCGCAACGCTGATGACGGCCGCCGACCTGCGTTCGCCGTCGGCCCGCGCGCAGCGGCTGCGTGTGTTCTACGGGCTGTCGTCGGCCGAGGCTGATCTTGCCGTGCTGCTGTGTTGCGACGGGTTGTCGCCGCAGGAATGCGCCGGGTTGCGCGGCGTGTCGATCGGCACGATCCGCACGCAGATCAAGTCGATCTACGCGAAGACGGCGGTGGCGCGGGCGGCGCAGCTGACGTCGCTGGTTATGCAGACGTAAGGGGGCGGGGGGGCGTAG
>NZ_SCNZ01000004.1:0-315599 GCF_005502655.1 Burkholderia sp. 4NA327C6
CGGCGGGTACTGGCATCGTCCGTGGGGCGGCGGCCACTGGGGTGGTGGCGGCTGGGGCGGGCATCGGCATTGACCGGCGCGCGGCGGCACCGCGCGGGAGAGCATCATGAGCATGAGGAATACGATCGTTCGCGGCCTGTGCGTCGCCTTGCTCGGCGTGGCGGCCGCGCCGGGCATTGCGCAGGCGCAGAGCACCGGCTACACGAACTCGCCGGCCGAACTGTTCGCCGGGCCGGCGCCCGACTATCCGGTGGTCGCGCAGATTCCGCCCGGCACCGCGCTGGACGTGTTCGGCTGCCTGAGCGACTACACGTGGTGCGACGTCGCGCTGCCGGGCGTGCGCGGCTGGATCGACGCGCAACTGATCGACTATCCGTACCAGGGCGGTTACGCGCCGCTGATCGAATATGGCGCGATCATCGGCGTGCCGATCACGGGGTTCGCGATCGGCGCGTACTGGGATCGCTACTATCGTCACCGGCCGTGGTTCCATGACCGCGATCGGTGGGAGCACCGCGAGGAACCGCGGCTCGGCCCGGGCGGGAGGCCGCCGGGCCAGGGGCGCCCGCAACCGGGCGGGCCGCCGCAGGCCGCACCGGGCGGCTCGCCGCCCGTGCATGACGCGCGGCCGTCCGCTGCACGCGGCGGCTGGAACGGCGCAATTCGCACGCCGCCGCCGTCTGCGCCCGCGCCTGCAGCGATGCCGGGTGCAGCCGTCAATCCGCGTCCGGCCGCGCCGCCGCCGGCCGCCGTCATGCGCCCGTCGCCTGCACCGGGCGGTGAGGGCCGCTCGATGCCGGTACCCGTGCACCCGGGCGGGGGCGGTGGTGGTGGCGGTTACGGCGGCGCGCGACCGCAAGGCGGCGGGAACGGTGGCGGGAGCCACGGTGGCGGCGGTGGCGGAGCAGGCGGCGGCGGTCCGGAAGAATTCCGTCACTGACGAAGCCGGCGCTTTCTACCGGCGCCGGACGAAAAAAGCCGCTCCGGAGAGCGGCTTCTCGATCGGGCGAGCGGGCGGTTGTCCTGCCCGCAGCCTGACCAGCTGCGCGTTGCCGGCAGCCGGTCGTGCTGCTTCTGTCAGTCGTCGAGCAGCGACAGGTCGCGCACGGCACCCTTGTCGGCGGACATGACCAGCTTCGCGTAGGCCTTCAGCGCAGCGGACACCTTGCGCGGACGCGGCTGCGCCGGCTTCCAGCCCTTGGCGTTCTGCTCTTCGCGGCGGCGCGCCAGTTCCTCGTCCGACACCAGCACGTCGATCGTGCGGTTCGGGATGTCGATGCGGATCTTGTCGCCGTCGCGCACGAGGCCGATCGCGCCGCCCGCTGCCGCTTCCGGCGAGCAGTGGCCGATCGACAGGCCCGACGTGCCGCCCGAGAAGCGGCCGTCCGTCAGCAGCGCGCAGGCCTTGCCGAGGCCCTTCGACTTGATGTAGCTGGTCGGGTAGAGCATTTCCTGCATGCCGGGGCCGCCTTTCGGGCCTTCGTAGCGCACGATCACCACGTCGCCGGCCTTGACCTTGTCGTTCAGGATGTTTTCGACTGCCTCGTCCTGCGATTCGGTCACGTGAGCCGTGCCTTCGAACACGAGGATGCTCTCGTCGACGCCGGCCGTCTTCACCACGCAGCCGTCGAGCGCGATGTTGCCCGTCAGCACGGCGAGGCCGCCTTCCTTCGAGAACGCATGCTCGTACGAGCGGATGCAGCCTTCGGCGCGATCGAGGTCGAGGCTCGGCCAGCGCGTGTTCTGGCTGAACGCGACCTGCGTCGGGATGCCGGCCGGGCCGGCCTGGTAGAACGTGCGGACCGCGTCGTCCTGCGTGCGGACGATGTCCCACTGGTCGAGGGCGTCCTTCAGCGTCGGCGTATGCACGGTCGGCACGTCGGTGTGCAGCTTGCCGGCGCGGTCGAGCTCGCCGAGGATCGCCATGATACCGCCTGCGCGGTGCACGTCCTCGATGTGGTACTTGTTCGTGTTCGGCGCGACCTTGCACAGCTGCGGCACGACGCGCGACAGGCGGTCGATGTCCTTCATCGTGAAGTCGATGCCGGCTTCCTGCGCGATCGCCAGCAGGTGCAGGATCGTGTTGGTCGAGCCGCCCATCGCGATGTCGAGCGTCATTGCGTTCTCGAACGCCTTGAAACCCACCGAGCGCGGCAGCACGCGTTCGTCGTCCTGCTCGTAGTGCTGGCGGGTGAGTTCGACGATGCGACGGCCGGCGCGCTTGAACAGTTGCTCGCGGTCGGCGTGCGTGGCCACCACCGTGCCGTTGCCGGGCAGCGACAGGCCGAGCGCTTCGGTCAGGCAGTTCATCGAGTTCGCGGTGAACATGCCCGAGCACGAACCGCAGGTCGGGCAGGCCGAGCGCTCGACTTCGGCGACTTCCGCGTCGGAATACGACGGGTCGACCGCGATCACCATTGCGTCGACGAGGTCGAGCTTCTTCACCTCGATGGCCTTGGTGACCGGGTTCGCGAGGCGCGTCTTGCCCGCTTCCATCGGGCCGCCCGACACGAAGATCACCGGGATGTTGAGGCGCATCGCGGCCATCAGCATCCCCGGCGTGATCTTGTCGCAGTTCGAGATGCAGACCATCGCGTCCGCGCAGTGCGCGTTCACCATGTATTCGACCGAGTCGGCGATGATGTCGCGGCTCGGCAGCGAATACAGCATGCCGTCATGGCCCATCGCGATGCCGTCGTCGACAGCGATCGTGTTGAATTCCTTCGCGACGCCGCCGGCAGCCTCGATCTCGCGCGCGACGAGCTGGCCGAGATCCTTCAGGTGCACGTGCCCGGGTACGAACTGGGTGAACGAGTTGACGACCGCGATGATCGGCTTCGAGAAATCGTCGTCTTTCATGCCGGTGGCGCGCCAGAGCGAGCGCGCACCTGCCATGTTGCGGCCGGCGGTGGAGGTTTTGGAACGGTAAGTGGGCATGGTCGTTGCTGAAGAAATATCGCGGGAAAAGGGTGGAGGCACGGGGAATAAAGGCCTCTCGCGCGCCCGTGCGAACAACCTCTTGAGCTGCGCCCTGGGCAAACTCCGTGATTATCCCACAGCCGCCGGGCGGGCGGCGCCGGCGGGAAAGGCCGATCGGCGCGGGTGGGGCGCGGCGGGCAGCGCGTGGGCGCACAAGCCGAAAGAACCGAACAAAGCGAACAAAGCGCGGCGCGAAGACGCAATGGCGGGAACACGCGAAGCCGGAAGCCGGCCATCGCCAGCGGAGCCCGGCAGCGGCTTCATCGCCGGTCTTGCCGACGACGAAGCCGCGCTGCTCGATCGCGCGTCAATCGAGCAGCGTCAGGATCTCGTCGTACAGCGCCTTCGGGATCCGCACGCCGTTCGCGATGCTGCGCGCGCGGGCGTCGAAGCGGCGTTGCGACGGCAGCCGCGCACCCTGCGCGACGATCGATTCGAACATCCGTTCGCCGCGCGCGAGCCCCGTGTCGAGATCGTCGCCGAGGAAGACCTTCGGGTCGAACGCGATCACGAGCTCGCCGTGGCACGGCGTCGCGCCGACGCCTTCGTCGAAGTCCATCGATTCCCGGCTCGTCATGTCGCCGATCAGCGCACCGCCGAGCAGTTCGACCATCGCCGCGAGCGCCGAACCCTTGTGGCCGCCGAACGTGCGCATCGCGCCCTGCAGCGCGGCTTTCGGATCGGTGGTCGGCCGGCCGTCGGCATCGATGGCCCATTCCGGCGGGATCGCCTTGCCTTGCTTCGCATGCAGCTCGATGTCGCCGCGCGCGATCGCGCTCGTCGCGAAATCGAACACGAACGGCACGCCGCCCGGGCGCGGCCACGCGAACGCGATCGGGTTCGTGCCGAACACCGGCTCGCGGCCGCCTTCCGGCGCGACCCAGCTATGGCTCGGGTTCATCGCGATGCCGACCAGCCCTTCGGCCGCGATCGCCTCGACCTCGGGCCACAGCGCGGAGAAGTGGTAGCAGTGGTTGATCGTCATCGCGGCGATGCCGTGCTGCCTGGCCATCTCGACGAGCACCGGCAGCCCCGTCTCGAAGCTCAGCAGCGAAAAGCCGCGATGTGCGTCGACCGAGACGATCGACGACGACAGCCGGCGCAGCGTCGGCACGGCCTGCGGATCGACCTTGCCCTTCTTCAGCGAACGCACGCAGACGAGCAATCGGTACACGCCATGCGAATGGCATTCGTCGCGCTGGCCCTGCGTGATCACGTTGGCGATGGCCCGTGCATGCGCGTCGGACATCCCGTTGTGCGTCAGCACGCGCAGCGCGAGCGCGTGGACTTCGTCGAGCGACAGGACGATTTCGGCGATCGGCTCAGACATGGTTCGCCTCCCGCGGCGCGGGGACGCCGTCGATACGTTGCGGCACGTTCAGCGGATTGCCGCTGCGGATCGCTTCCGGCAGCAGCGGGTCCGGCAGGTCCTGATACGACACGGGGCGCAGGAAGCGCTCGATCGCGCGCGCGCCGACGGAGGTCGTGCGCGTGTCGGACGTCGCCGGAAACGGGCCGCCGTGCACCATCGCATGGCCGACCTCGACGCCCGTGCCGAAGCCGTTGACGAGAATGCGGCCGGCCTTGCGCTCGAGCAGCGGGCGCAGCGCGGCGAACAGCGGCGCGTCGCCGTCGGCGAGGTGCGCGGCGATCGTCAGCTGGCCCTCGAGCGACTTCAGCACGCGATGCAGCGTGCCGGCGTCCGGGCAGCGCACGATCAGCGAAGCGGGGCCGAACACTTCGTCGCGCAATTCGGGGTGCGTGATGAACGCCTCGGCCGAGGTCGCCAGCAGTGCCGCGCGGGCCTGCAGGCGATTGCCCTCGGCGCCTTGCGCGAGCAGCTCGACGGCAGCGTGATCGCGAAGCGCCGCGACGCCCTGTTCGTAGCTGGCATGGATGTGCGGCGTCAGCATCGTTTGCGCGGGCGCGGCACGCACCGCGGCGGCGGCCGCTTCCTCGAACGCGCGCAGCGCCGGCCCGTCGACGGCGAGCACGAGGCCGGGATTCGTGCAGAACTGCCCGGCGCCGAGCGTGAGCGACGCGACGAACTGCGGCGCGATCGCATCGTGGCGCGCGTCGAGCGCGGCGGGCAACAGCAGCACGGGATTGATCGAGCTCATTTCCGCATAGACCGGAATCGGCTCGGGGCGGGCGGCTGCGATGTGCATCAGCGCGACGCCGCCGCGGCGCGAGCCGGTAAAGCCGACCGCCTTGATGCGCGGATCGGCGACCAGCGCCTGGCCGATCTCGCGCGACGCGTCGAACAGCAGCGAGAACACGCCGGCCGGCATCCCGCATTCCCGCGCGGCCTGCTGGATCGCGCGGCCGACGAGTGCCGACGTGCCCGGGTGCGCCGAATGCGCCTTGACGATCACCGGGCAGCCGGCCGCGAGCGCCGATGCCGTATCGCCGCCGGCGACCGAGAACGCGAGCGGGAAGTTCGACGCACCGAACACGGCCACGGGCCCGACCGCGATGTTGCGCAGGCGCAGGTCGACGCGCGGCAGCGGCTTGCGCTCGGGGCGCGCCGGATCGATCCGCGCGTCGAGAAAACCGCCGTCGCGCACGAGCGACGCGAACAGCGCGAGCTGGCCGACCGTGCGGCCGCGCTCGCCTTCGATGCGCGCGCGCGGGAGGCCCGTTTCGATGACGCAGCGCTCGATCAGTTCGTCGCCGAGCGCCATGATGTGGCGGCCGATTGCGTCGAGAAACGCGGCGCGGGCTTCGAGCGACGTGTCGCGATACGTGTCGAAGGCTTCGTCGGCGAGCGCGCAGGCCGTCTCCAGGTCGTGCAGGCTCGCGCCGCCGAAAGCGGGTTCGAGCGGTTCGCCGGTGGCGGCGGCGATCGCATGGAGGGTGCCGTTCTGTCCGGCGATGGCGGACTGGCCGATCAGGAGATGACCTGTAAGTTGCATGGTTTTCCTCGGAAAAAGCAGGGGCCGGGCGTGGGGCGCCCGGCCGAAGGGATCATGGGAAAGAGCGTGGACGTGTCAGTCCTCGTCGTCGTCGAGTTGCAGCTTGTCGGCGCGCACGCCGGTGTTCGCCCCCCAGTAGTAGATGACGAGCGCGACGGCCGCGACGACGACCGTGTCGTACGGATGCGCGAGCCGGCCCGTGCCGCCGAAGCCGCCGAGGTACGACAGCACGATCATCGCGGCATAGAACGCGATCAGCCACGCGGACGAGCGCACCTGCTCGGCGAGGCTCAGGTGCGCGGTCGGCACCCAGCGGCGGCACGCGAGATAGATCACGAACATCACGATCTGCAGGCCGAGCAGCCAGGACACCGTGCTCCAGCCCGACCAGTAGACGATCAGCGCGGCGATCACGAACGACGCGGGGCCGGTGATGCCGAACGCGCTCGCGCGGAACGGCCGGGGCAGGTCGGGTGCGGTGCGGCGCAGCGCGGCGACCGATACGGGCGCGACCGCATAGCTCAGCACCAGCGCGGCCGACACGATGTTGATCAGCGCTTCCCACGACGGGAACGGCAGCGTCCAGAAGATCGCGAGCCCGAACGTGAGCCACAGGCCCGCGCGCGGAATGCCCGATGCTTCGTCGACGCGCGTGAATACTTTGAAGAACGTGCCCGTCTTCGCCCAGCCGTAGACGACACGCGGCGTCGCGTTCATGTAGATGTTGCCGCAGCCGCTCGGCGAGATCATCGCGTCGGCGACGACCATCACCGCGAGCCAGCCGATACCGAGCGCCAGCGCGATGTCGCGGTACGGCAGCGAGAACGCCTTGCTAACATCGTGCCAGCCGGCGGCGAGCATCTGCGTAGGGATGCTGCCGATGAACGCGAGCTGCAGCAGCACGTAGATCAGCGTGGACAGCAGGATCGACAGGATCAGCGCGATCGGGATCGTGCGCTGCGGATTGCGCACTTCGCTCGCGACCGACACGATCGGTGTGAGCCCGAGGTACGCGAAGATGATGCCGCCCGCGGACACGGCCATCTCGATGCCCGGCATGCCGAACGGCGCGAAGCCCTGGATCGTCAGGTTCGCGGGCTTGAAGAACGTGAACAGCACCGCGATCACCGCCAGCGGCACGATGAACTTGAAGATGCTGATGACGTTGTTCGCCTTCGCGAACGTCTTCACGCTCGAATAGTTCAGGTAAAAGAAGAAGCACAGCAGCGCGGCCTGCACGAGCCAGCCGAGCGTGGTCGGGTCGCTCGATCCTGCGACGGTCAGGCCCGGAAACCACGCGGCCGCATACTGGCGCGCGGCGACGACTTCGATTGCGATCAGGCTCGAAAAGGCGATCAGCGTGATGAAGCCCATCAGGTAACCGAGCAGCGGGCCGTGCGAGAACACCGGATAGCGCACCACGCCGCCCGCGCGCGGCAGCGCGGCGCCGAGTTCGCAGTAGACGATGCCGAGCAGCAGCACCGCGAAGCCGCCGAGCAGCCACGAGAAGATGCCGGCCGGGCCCGCGATCGTCGACACGTGACTCGCGGCGAACAGCCACCCCGAACCGAAAATGGCGCCGAGACCGATGAACGTGAGATCGGTCAGCGACAGCTGTTTCTTGAACTTGCCGTGACCCGCGTCGGGGTGCGCGGAACGGGAAAGCGGGACAGACGGGTGAGCGTTGCCTTGGCCTGGCATGGGCGTGTCTCCTGGAGGAATATCGGCACAGGCTCGAGGTGCGCCGCGCTCCGACGGAGCAGCGGCGCTGGCCTGTCGGCCGGCGTCGCCCGGTTCGAACGACCGGGGCGGGCTGCGGGGCATTCACGCGCGGCGCGGGCGGGCGCCGGTATGAACGGGGCCCGCAGGCCATGCCGGACCGGAGACGGCGGCGCGTGAGGGGAAAGCCCGCGCGCCGCCGCAGGGGGAGTCGATCAGAGACCGACGTCGGGCAGCGCCGGGCGCGTTTCGAGCGCCTTCGCGACGATGGCCTTCACTTCCGCGAGCGTGTCGCCCTGCAGCGCAAGGCGCGGCGGACGCGTGATCGCGCTGCCGCGGCCGACCAGCTCTTCGCACAGCTTGATGCACTGCACGAGGTCGGGGCGCGCGTCGAGGTGCAGCAGCGGCATGAACCAGCGATACAGCGCGAGCGCTTCGTCGAAGCGCTTCTGCTTCGCGAGGCGGAACAGCGTCTCGCCTTCCTTCGGGAACGCGTTCGACATGCCCGACACCCAGCCTTCGGCGCCGACGGCAATGCTTTCGACCACGACGTCGTCGAGGCCCGCGAACAGCACGAAGCGATCGCCGACGGCGTTACGCAGGTCGATGAAGCGGCGCGTATCGCCCGACGAATCCTTGAAGCAGACGATGTTCTCGCAATCCTGCAGCGCGATCAGCACGTCGGGCGTCACGTCGTTCTTGTAGATCGGCGGGTTGTTGTAGACCATCACCGGCAGGTCGGTGCTGGTTGCGACCGCGCGGAAGTGCGCGGCGGTTTCGTGCGGCTTCGCCGAGTAGACGAGCGCGGGCATCACCATCACGCCGTCGACACCGACACGCTGTGCTTCACGCACCGTGTTGCGCGCGAATTCGGTCGTGAATTCGGCGATGCCGGCGATCACCGGAATCTTGCCGCCGGCCGCGTCGCGTGCGGCTTCGATCACCTGGAGCTTCTCGCTCGTCGACAGCGACGTGTTCTCGCCGACCGTGCCGCAGACCACGAGGCCCGATACGCCGTCGTTCACCAGGTTCTTCACCACGCGGTGCGTGGCGTCGATGTCGAGGGAAAAGTCCGGCTTGAACTGGGTGCTGACGGCCGGGAAAACCCCGGTCCACTGAATGGCGTTTCGGCTCACTTCAATCTCCTACGTGTTTGTATCGGTCGGCCGACAGGTGTCGGTGTGGCAACCAGTATCGCCGCGCAAACGCCCATCACGCTTGAGTCGTATCGCGGAGCAAAATGACGAAATCGGCACAGCGGCCGGACGGCGCGGGAAGGGCGCCGCGCACTATGCCGATTTCGTCGTCGTCCTCATCGAAAAGCCACAAGCGGGCGGACGCGCGACGGAGGAAGCTGTGCTCCTTTCCCCACTTCGGACGGCTCATGATGAAGCGCATCCAGATCATCGATTCGCATACGGGCGGCGAACCCACTCGGCTCGTCGTGTCCGGTTTCCCCGCGCTCGGCAGCGGCACGATGGCCGAGCGCCGCGACGTGCTCGCGCGCGAGCACGACCGCTACCGCACCGCCTGCATTCTCGAACCGCGCGGCAGCGACGTGCTGGTCGGGGCGCTGCTGTGCGAACCCGTGTCGCCCGAGGCGGCGGCCGGCGTGATCTTCTTCAACAATAGCGGCTATCTCGGGATGTGCGGGCACGGCACGATCGGCGTCGTGCGCACGCTGCACCATATGGGGCGCATCGCGCCCGGCGTGCACCGGATCGAAACACCCGTCGGCACCGTCGAGGCGACGCTGCACGACGACCTGTCGGTCAGCGTGCGCAACGTGCCCGCGTATCGCCATGCGAAGGGCGTCGCGCTCGACGTGCCGGGTTACGGCCCCGTGAAGGGCGACATCGCGTGGGGCGGCAACTGGTTCTTCCTGATCAGCGACCATGGGCAGCGCGTTGCCGGCGACAACGTTGCGGCACTCACCGCGTATGCGTCGGCCGTGCGCGAAGGGCTCGAACGCGCGGGCATCACCGGCGCGAACGACGGCGAGATCGACCATATCGAGCTGTTCGCCGACGATCCCGAACACGACAGCCGCAGCTTCGTGCTGTGCCCGGGCCTCGCGTACGATCGTTCGCCGTGCGGCACCGGCACGAGCGCGAAGCTCGCGTGCCTCGCGGCCGACGGCAAGCTCGCGCCGGGCGCCGTATGGCGGCAGGCGAGCGTGATCGGCAGCGTGTTCCAGGCGAGCTACGAGCAGGCCGACGTCGGCATCGTGCCGACGATCCGCGGCAGCGCGCACCTGAGCGCGGAAGCGACGCTGCTGATCGAGGAAGACGATCCATTCGGCTGGGGTATTGCGCCGTGAGCGACACGAAGACGGATGTCGTCGTGATCGGCGCCGGCATCGTCGGCGCGGCGTGCGCGCACGAACTCGCGCAGCGCGGGCTGCGCGTGCTCGTCGTCGACGACGCGAGCGGCGGGGCAACCGGCGCGGGTATGGGGCACCTCGTCGCGATGGACGACAACGCGGCCGAACTCGCGCTCAGCCATTACTCGATCGAACTGTGGCGCGCGCTGAGCGGCGAGATGCCCGAAGGGTGCGCGTACCGCAACTGCGGCACGCTGTGGCTCGCCGCCGATGCGCACGAAATGGATCTGGCGCGCGCGAAGCAGGCGGCGCTGGCCGCGCATGGCGTGGCCGGCGAACTGATCGACGCGGCGGCGCTCGCTCGACTGGAGCCGATGCTGCGCACGGGCCTGGGCGGTGCACTGAAGATTCCCGGCGACGCGATCCTCTATGCGCCCGTCACCGCGAACTGGCTGCTGCAGCGCGCGCCGCGCATCACGTTGCGGCGCGACCGGGCCGTCGCGGTCGACGGCCCGAGCGTGACGCTCGCGAGCGGCGACACGCTGCGCGCGGAGCGGGTGGTGGTCGCGAACGGCGTTGCCGCGCGCACGCTGCTGCCCGAGCTGCCGCTGCGCCCGAAAAAGGGCCATCTGCTGATTACCGACCGCTATCCGGGCCAGGTGTCGCACCAGCTCGTCGAGCTGGGTTACGCCGCGAGCGCGCATGCGAGCGACGGCACGTCGGTCGCGTTCAACGTGCAGCCGCGGCCGACCGGCCAGTTGCTGATCGGTTCGTCGCGCCAGTTCGACACCGAGGACGCGCAGGTCGACCCGCCCGTGCTCGCGCGCACGCTGCGCCGCGCGGTGGGTTATCTGCCGGGCCTGGCCGACCTGAACGGCATTCGCGCATGGACGGGGTTCCGTTCCGCGAGCCCCGACGGGCTGCCGCTGCTCGGCGAGCATCCGGCGCGGCCGGGCGTGTGGCTCGCAGTCGGGCACGAAGGGCTCGGCGTGACGACCGCGCCGGGCAGCGCGCGGCTCGTCGCTGCGCTGATGGCCGGCGAACGGCCGCCCATCGATATCGAACCTTATTTGCCGGGACGCTTCCTGAGCGCGTCCCTCGTAGCCGGAGCGCTGACATGAAACGACCCCCACGCTCACTTCGTTCGCTGTCGACCGGAGCTGGCGCTTCAGCGCATGCGCCAGTCCCATGCACGACGTCTCCCGCGGGGGCGGTCAGCCTCCTTGGGGCGGCCCGGCGGAGGCTGACATGATCATTCATCTGGACGGCCGCGCGCTGACGGTGGCCGACGGCGCGACCGTCGCGGCCGCGGTCGCGGCGAGCGGCGACGACACGACGCGCGTGTCGTGCACGGGTGCGGCGCGTGCGCCGTTTTGCGGGATGGGCATCTGCCAGGAGTGCAGGATGACGATCGACGGCCGCCGCCGGCTGGCCTGCCAGACGCTGTGCCGCGACGGGATGCAGGTGGAGCGCACGCGATGAAACAGGAACGACTGAGCGCCGACGTTGCGATCGTCGGCGCGGGGCCGGCCGGGCTGTCGGCCGCACGGGCCGCCGCGCGTGGCGGTGCGACGGTTGCGATCGTCGACGACAACCCGCGCGCGGGCGGGCAGATCTGGCGGCAACGCGCAGCGGCTGCACCGACGCCGGCCGCCGCCGAGCGGCTCGCGGTGTTGCGGCAGCCGAACGTCACGCATCTCGCGGCGACGCGCATCGTCGCCGAAACGCAGCCGGGCACGCTGCTGCTCGAGGACGACGAACGCGGGCTGCTGCTCGACTTCCGCACGCTGATTCTCTGCTGCGGCGCGCGCGAGCTGCTGCTGCCGTTTCCAGGCTGGACGCTGCCGGGTGTCACCGGTGCGGGCGGCTTGCAGGCGTTGATCAAGTACGGCCTCGACGTGCGCGGGCAGCGCACGGTGATCGCGGGCAGCGGGCCGCTGCTGCTGGCGAGCGCGGCGACGGCCCGTCAGGCCGGCGCACGCGTGTCGCACGTGCTCGAACAGGCCGCATGGGGCGACGTGGCCGGTTTCGGGGCGGGGCTGTGGCGCTGGCCGTCGAAGCTCGCGCAGGCCGCGAAGCTCGTCACCGCCGCCTATCGGCCCGATGCGCATGTCGTCGAAGCGTTCGGCGACACGCGGCTCGAACGCGTGCGGATTCGTCAGGGCGATCGCGAGTTCGACGTCGACTGCGACCGGCTCGCGTGCGGCTTCGGCCTCGTGCCGAACACCGTGTTGCCGAGCCATCTCGGCTGCCGGATCGACAACGGCGCGGTGGCGGTCGATGTGCACCAGCGGACGAGCCGTGACGGGGTTTTCGCGGCGGGCGAGTGTACGGGCGTCGGCGGCAGCGAACTGGCGATGGTCGAAGGCGAAATCGCCGGCTTGGCAGCGACGGGGCAGACGGCGTCGCTGGCTGCGCTCGTCGCGCAGCGGGCGCACTGGCAGGCGTTTGCCGATGCCGTGCGCGAGCGCTTTGCGATCCGCGAGCCGATCCGCCGGCTCGCGCGGGCCGACACGTTGCTGTGCCGTTGCGAGGACGTGCGTTTCGATGCCGTCGCGCAAGCGCCGGGCTGGACGGCCGCGAAACTGCAGTCACGCTGCGGGATGGGCGCGTGCCAGGGCCGCGTGTGCGGCGCAGCCGCGCAGGCCCTGTTCGGCTGGACCCCGCCGGTGCCGCGCACGCCGCTCGTGCCCGCGCGGGTCGGCACGCTGATGCTGGACGGCACCGCATCCTGCGACGGCGCGTGATGCATCGCGTCGTCACGGCAACGCGGCCCGGTTGACGCCGTGCCGCGCCACTTTCAGTCCATCTTTACTTTTTCCCATCCGCCGACCTGCGGAGCCGCACAGGCGCGCAGGCAATCGATCGTCGCGGCCACGGCCGCGCGGTTCGCACTGTCGGGGTGCCAGTACATCGACACGGCGCCCTGGCCTTCGAGCCGCATCGGCAGGATCCGGATCGCGTTCAATTGCTCGAAGCGTTGCGCAGCGCGGTGCGACGCCACGCCGAGCAGATCGGTGTTGTTCAGCAGCGTGAGGTTGAGGATCGACGAATTCGATTCGACGCAGTGCGGCGGCCGCACGCGGCCGGCGGCCGACAGCGCGACCTCCAGCGCATTGTGCACGGGTGTCTCAGGTTGGCGCGAACGCACTGTCGGCCGCGTTCTATCCGACCGAGTGCCGCACCACCGGCGTGAGCTGGGCGAACGGGATCGGCCGTGGCGGCTCGGTCGTCGGATCGATGGCGGGCGGCGCGACGCTGGCGATGGGCGTGCCGTTGTCGACCGCGTTTGCCGTCGTCGCGGCGCCGTGCGTGATCGCGGGGATGGCGGTGCTGGCGGTCGGCGTGGTCCGTGCCGAGTCGACGCGCGTGACTGCCGCGAAGGCGATGGCGCGCGAGCAGGCCTGAGCGAAGGAGGGGGCAAGGCCGCCTGTCGGCAAGCGGCAGGGACCATCATTATATGAATCAATATAATATTGGTTCTTTAATTGTCCTCCCACGCCGATGAACGACGATATATCTACCGGGTTGCCGGAACCCGACCAGATGCGCGCGGCCGCCGAATCGGCCTGCGCGCTGCTCAAGGTGCTGTCGAATCCCGACCGGCTGCTGCTGCTTTGCGAACTGTCTCAGGGCGAGCGGTGCGTCAGCGATCTCGAGACAGCGCTGGATATCCGCCAGCCGACCCTGTCGCAGCAGCTCGGCGTGTTGCGGGACAATGCGCTCGTTCGCACCCGCCGCGACGGCAAGAACATCCACTATTCGCTCGACAGCCCGGCCGCGATCGCGGTGATGGGCGTGCTGTACGAACAGTTCTGCGGCCCGGCCGCGAAGGGGCGGCGCGATGCAGCTTGATGCGCTTCATTTCACGCCGTGGCTTTCGCTGGCCGGCGGCGTGCTGATCGGGCTCGCGGCCGCGTGGCTCGTCGCATTCAACGGCCGGATTGCCGGCATCAGCGGCATCGTCGGCGGTCTGCTCACGGCACGCGCGGGCGAGCGCAACTGGCGGGCCGCATTCGTCGCCGGGCTGATCGCCGCGCCGCTCGTGATGCAGGTCGCCGGGAGCCGCCTGACGCCGCAGGTCGACGCAGGGTGGGTCGAATTGGTGGCGGCCGGGCTGCTGGTCGGCGTCGGCACGCGCTATGCGGGCGGCTGCACGAGCGGCCACGGCGTGTGCGGGATGTCGCGCGGTGCGCTGCGCTCGGTGGTCGCGACGGGGGTCTTCATGGTCGCAGGGTTCGTGACCGTCTTCGTGCGACGGCACGTGCTGGGAGGCTGACATGCAGGCAGGATTCGCGTTTCTGGCTGGACTGCTGTTCGGCATCGGCCTCATCGTGTCGGGCATGGCCAATCCGCAGAAGGTGCTCGGCTTTCTCGACCTGGCGGGCCGCTGGGATCCGTCGCTCGCGTTCGTGATGGTCGGCGCGATCGGCGTGGCCGTGTTCGCATTCGCATGGGCGAAGCGCCGGACGCGGACATGGCTCGGCTTGCCCATGCAGTTGCCGGCCGTGCGGGCGATCACGGTGCGCCTGGTTGCCGGAAGTGCCCTGTTCGGCATCGGCTGGGGGATCGCCGGGTTCTGCCCGGGGCCTGCGATCGTGTCGATCGGTTTCGGATCGGCGAAGGGGATCGTGTTCGTCGTCGCGATGCTGGCAGGGATGGCGGTGTTCGAGTGGGTCGAGCGTCGCCGGAGCGGGCGGTGATGTCGTGATCGTCGCGTGGCAGGGGGGCGAGACGGTTGAACCGCTCAACGTCGGTTGAATCGTCTAAGCGCGGTCGAACCGGATCGCGCCAGATCTCTGCCGAATGATGCGGTGGCCGCCTGACGCCCCTCGGTGACGTGACATATCGCCCTTTCAGGAATGCTCGTGTACTTGATGGCCGCCGCGTATCCGTCCGGACAGCCGGCGCAGGATCGCGCGCCACCATGCCGCGAGCACGCCGGGCTGTTCGCCTGGTTCCACGACCGCCGTACTGACCGCGCCCGTGCCGCCGGCCGACAGCGCCACGTGGCCGGCCGTCTCGAGCGTCAGGCATTCGCCTTCGTCGAGCAGGCGGCGAATGTGCTGCGGCGCGTCGGGCAGCCAGTCGAGCCCGCCGTGGCGCAGCGTGACCGCCAGCGCGCCGTCCAGCACGATGACCTGGCTGCCCTTGTCGAACCACGCAAAGTGGCTTTGCCCGGCGTCGAGGCGGATGTGATGCGTCTGCATGGCGATTCCCTTTCCCGGTTGCGCGGCCTCGCGACGGCGAGGCGACTGCGTGCAATCAGGTTAGGGAAACGGGCCCTGGCACGACAGATTCAGGGGCCGGGAATCTGTTGCGGTGCAGGCGACGATTTTGTGTCGCTGTATCGGTGGGTTTCCCCGGAATCTGTATCTGGCGTGCGATTGGCCGCGCGGGCACGATCACCTGCATGACGCATTTCGCCGATTCATCCCGCCTGCCTTTGCCCATGGACGGCGAGCCGCTTTACGAACGGCTCGCCGAGCATTACCGCCGCATCATCGCGGCCGGCACGCTGTCTCCCGGCGACCGGATGCCGTCGGTGCGTGCGTTCATGGCACAGCACGGCGTGAGCCTGTCGACCGCGATCCAGGCGTTCCGGCGGCTCGAGGATACCGGCTGGTGCGAAGCGAAGCCGCGCTCCGGGTACTTCGTGCGGCGCCGCGCGTCGGCCGCGCTCGAAACGCTGCCGGAAAGCGACGGGCCGCCGCTGAGCGTCGAGCCGCCGTTTGCGGGCCTGCACGAACGCGTGTCGCGCGTGATCGACCGCGCGAACGCGGTACCCGATGCGCTGAACCTCGGCGGCGCGTCCGCGCTGGCCACGCTGTATCCGGCCGAGCGCCTGCAGGCGCTCGCCATCCGGTTGTTGCGGCGCAAGCCCACCTTGCTGACCGATGCCGGGCCCGTCGGCGGTTCGCCCGAATTCCGGCAGACGATGGCGAAGCGCGCGCTGTCGTACGGCGTGACGGTGACGCCGGACGACGTTATGTCGACGAGCGGCGGCGTCGATGCCATGAATCTTGCGTTGCGCGCGGTGGCGCGCCCGGGCGACACGATCGCGATCGAATCGCCGGCCTTCTTCGGCTTGATCCAGTTGCTCGAAAGCCTCGGCCTGCGTGCGCTCGAAATCCCGGCCAGCCCGACAGCCGGCCTGTCGATCGAGGCGCTCGAAGTGGCGCTGACCGCGTACCCGGACATCCGGGCGGTGGTCGTCGTGCCGAACCTGCAGAACCCGCTCGGCTGCGTGATGCCCGACGAGCGCAAGGCCGCGCTCGTCTCGCTCTGTTCACGCCATGGCGTGGCCGTGATCGAGGACGAGCCTTATCGCGAGCTCGTCGAGGCGCCGCAGCCGGTCAAGCCGGTGAAGGCATGGGACCGCGACGGCACGGTGATTTACTGCCCGTCGTTCAACAAGGTGCTGGCCCCGGGAATGCGGCTGGGCTGGATAAGTGCGGGGCGCTGGCACGCGCGCGTGAAGATGCTGAAGTTCGCGCACAGCCGGCACAACGCCGCGTTGCTGCAGGCCGTTGCCGCCGAATTCGTCGGCTCGGGCGCGTTCGATCGCCATCTGCACCGGTTCCGGGAACAGTTGCGCGTGCAGCGCGACATGACGATCGATGCGATTGCGCGGCATTTCCCGGCCGGAACCCGGATGAACCAGCCGCCGGGCGGGATGCTGCTGTGGATCGCGCTGCCGGACGGCGTGCGCTCCGAGGCGCTGTTCGACGCCGCGCTGGCGCATGGAGTCAGGATCGCGCCCGGTTCGATCTTCTCGAATTCCGACCGCTTCGACGGCTATATCCGGCTCGCTTGCACGCGCGTGTTCGATGCGGCGCACGAAGCGGCATTCCAAACGCTCGGGCGCCTCGTACGGGAAGCCACCGCGGCCACGTAAGCGCGGTGGCGGCCGGCCGGGCTGGCGAATTCGCGAGCCCCGCAGCTTTCCGGGCCATCGACACGGCAAGCCGCCGCCATTTCATCGGCTGGCCGAGTGCGTAGCGAGGTGCTGGCGGATCAGCGACAGGTAACGATCACCGACCGAGAAATCGCGTGCGGCGCGCGGCCGTTCGGCCTGGCGCAGCGTGGCCGGTGCGCTCATGCCCAGATACCGGCATACGGCGGACGGGAAGGGCTTGCGCGTATGCCCGAGCTGGCGAGCCGCGCGCTCGACGCGGGCATCACCGACCTGAGCGCGGAGCCACGCCAGCACTTGGCGATCGGCTTCGTTGACGATACGAACCAGATGTTCCATCGCGCACCTCACTGTTCATAAATACAGTACTGTAAATATAACCAGTGTTTGCGGTGACCGCAAGCGGGTCCGTCCAGGCTGGCCGTTCGGCCAGGTCAGCGAGCCCGCACGGCGGTTCGCGTGATCCGGCCAGCCCCGGCAGCGGGCGCCACCGGGGCAGCGACCTTCGTATAGCGCGCGTCGGTCAGCGTGCCGAGGAACGCGACGATGTCGTCGATTTCCGCGTCGCTCAGCGCGGGCGGCGTGCCGGGCCGGCGGTTCATCGGCGTCGAATTGACGTTGATGTTGCCGCGATAGGCGGCCGGCACGTCGTCGAACGTTCTGGCCCCGTGATACCAGAAGCCCGGGTCGGTCGAGCGCGTGTTGTAGAACGCGACCGCGTCGCGCAGCGTCGTGAACACGCCGTTGTGCATGAAGGTCTGCTTGACCGCGACGTTGCGCAGCCCCGGTGTGCGCAGGTAGCCGCACCACTGCGTCGGCTCGGGCCAGCGCAGCCGCCGCGCGGTGTCGCACAGCCCGTTGTCGAAATGGCGCGGATCGCGGTTCGCCGGCAGCGCGCGGTTGCGCGGCACCGCGATCGCGTCGTAGCCGAAATCGGTGAAGAGCGAACGCTCCGGGCGGCTCGATGTTTCCGACAGCGTATGGCAGCTCATGCAGTTGCCCTTGTCGGGATTCCGGAACAGCGCGAGGCCGCGCATCTCGGCCGGCGCCAGCGGCTTGCGCGTACGCAGGAATACATCGAAACGCGACGTGAACGGCGCCATCTCGTCGCTTTGCAGATAGGCTTCGACGGCCACGCCCATCGCGCGCACCAGCTGCTCGGGATCGCGCCGCACCGGCGCGCCGAAGCGCGCGGCGAGATCGGGCGCGAGTTCGGTCGCATCGACCTTGCGCAGCAGCGCGGCCGGCGACCGGTTGTTCATCTCGTTCGGATCGAACAGCGGCCCGCGGATCTGCTCGGCGAGCGTATCCGCGCGGCCGTCGCTGAACAGGCCGCCGAACGGCGACGGCGCAGGTGCGTCGTCATCCTGGTAGAAGTGGCGGCGCGGCACGTAACGCACATACAGCAGCGACGGTGCGTTGCGCTGGCTGAAGCGCCCGGGCCGGCTGCCTTCCGGCACGCCGGGCCCTGCAAGCGAGGCGGCCGACAGCGTCGGCGCGAACGCGCGGCCCGGATCGTGGCAGCCTGCGCACGACATGCCGCGCGGCTCGGACAGCCGCGGATCGAAGAAGATTCGGCGGCCGAGCGCGACGAGCGTCGGGTCGGGCGCGAAGCGCGCGGTCGCCGCATCGATCTTGCCGGTCACCTGCGGCGTGCCGTTGCCGATCGTGTCGACGACGCGCGAAGGCGGCGCACCGGGAAGCAGGACCGTTTCGGCCGGCGCGGCGTGAGCGGCGAGCGCCAGGCCGGCAAGCACGGCCGCCGTGGCCAGCGCGCGCGGCGTTTGCAGGCCGCCTGCAGCGCGGCCGTCACATCGAACGCCTTCACTCACGGCGCAATGAATCCTGTCTTGTCGCAAGCGAGCGTCGTGCCCGACTGGTTGCACGACGCAAGCAGCTTGCCGGCCGCCGAATATGCGTGGAACACCCAGCCGGTCGCCGGGGCGGCGCGGCGTTCCATGATCAGGAAACCGAAGCTGTTGTTGTGCGACAGCCGCTCGATCACGGCGCCCGGTGCAGGGGTCAGGCCGGCCGGGAACGGGTCGGGCAGCGCGACGTCGAGATTGTCGCCGCCGTTGCCGGACACGATCGTCGCCGGATGCCCGGACGAGAAGTTGATCGCCTGGAAGTCGTGCACGTGCCCGTGCAGCGCGACGTGCACGCCGGGCGGGTAGTACGCCTGCGCGTTGAGGCTCGACATCACCGACTGCAGCGCGAGGTTGCCCGGCGCAGGTGTGCTGCCGGCGATCGGTGCGAACGCGAGGATCGGATGGTGGTTCGTGAAGATCGTCGTCGTCATGCCGGCCTTCGACGCGAGCGCGGCGACCGTCTGGAACTGCTTCTGGTAGATGCCGAATTGCGCGTCGGTCGTCTTGAGCGGCGTGCGGCCGACCTTCGCGGTGTCGAACACGATCACCTGCGAGCCGCCGCCGAGCGACACGGCATAGGGTTCCGAATAGTTCGCGTTGTTGTCGTTGGCCGGATCGTCGCACGAGCGGGCGGCCGAATACGGGCGCGGATCGAGGAAGCGGAACCAGCCCTGGCCTGCACGCGCGCATTCTTCGTGGTTGCCGCGCACGACGACCCACGGCGCCTTCGCGAGCAGCGGGGCCGCCGGACGGAACAGGTCGGCCTGCCACGTATCCCAGCCGTAGCCCCACGGGCTGTCCTTGCAGCCGGCGATGTCCGGCGGGCACGCGTTCTCGCGATAGTGGTAGTCGCCGATGTGCATCACGAGGTCGGGCGACAGCTTCGCGACGCTGGCCGCGATCGTGTCGAACGGCCAGACCGATGCGTCGTTGCACGCCTGCCACGCGTTGTCGGCTTTCTTCATGCGGCAGCCGGTGTCGGCGATGATCGCGATGCGTTGCGGCTGCGCCTTCGGCAGCGGCAGCGCGCGGCCGGCGACGCTCGCCGCCTGCGCGCCGGCCGGCAGCGTCGTCTCGCAGACGGACACCGGGAAGCTCGACGGCTTCGAATCGGACGGATCGCTGGCGGTGGGCCGCTGGGCGAGGGTCGCGGCGCCTGCGCGCAGGGACATGCGCGACAGCTTGCCGTCGACGGTCAGTTGTGGGCACAGCGGATCGCCGGCCGACGCGGGCGCGTAGTTCGTGATGACGCGCGCGATCGCCTGGTTCGCATCGCCGATCTCGACCCATGCGGCCTGGACGTTGACCGACGCACTTGCCGGATCGGCCGGCGAATCGATGTGGTTCGAGCACGCGGACAGCGCGGCGAGCGCAGCAAGGGAGGCGCAGCGCACGAGCAGCGCGCGCGTGAGGAATCGTCGCATGGGAGGCACCGTAGGAAAGTCGTCAACGATACGCAGCGCGAATGTAAGAAATGTGAAAAGCAGGACCACGGGTCCCGCACGGGCCGGGCGCCGGCCTTGCGGCGGCAGGTCGAGGCCGGGGGCTTGACCTCAAGCCGGCTTGAAGCAGCAGAGTGCGAGGCACGATCAACGAACCAGAAGGGGAATCGACGATGGAAACCAGCCGGCCCAATGATGAACAATCCGCGCTATGGAACGGCCCGTCGGGGCGTGCCTGGGTCGATACGCAGGCGCCGATCGACCGGATGTTCGAACCGCTGGAGAAGCTGCTTGCGGATGCGGTGGCCAAGTCATCCGCGCGCAGTGTGCTCGACGTCGGCTGCGGCACGGGCGCGGTCACGCTCGCGATCGCGCGGCGGCTCGGGACGGACGCGCAATGCATGGGCATCGATATCTCGGCCCGAATGATCGACGCCGCACGGGCGCGCGCCGAACGCAGCGGCGTTCAGGCCCGCTTCGTGTGCGCCGATGTGCAGACCCACGCGTTCGAGCCCGCGAGCGTCGACCTGATCGTGTCGCGCCTCGGCGTGATGTTCTTCGACGATCCGGTGCGTGCTTTTGCGAATCTGCGGCATGCGGCCCGGCCGAATGCGCAGATGCGCTTCATCGCATGGCGCAGCGCGGCCGACAATCCATTCATGGCGATCGCCGAGCAGGCCGCCGCGCCGTTGCTGCCGAACCTGCCCGCCCGGCGGCCCGGCGCGCCGGGGCAATTCGCGTTCGGCGAACGGCAGCGGATCGCGTCGGTGCTGTCGGACAGTGGCTGGGCGGACATCGTGATCGAGCCGGTCGATCTGGCGTGCGTGCTGCCCGAGCCCGCGCTGGACGACTACATCTCGCGGCTAGGCCCGGTCGGGCTGGCGTTGCTGGAGGTGGACGAGGCGACCCGGCGGCGCGTGGTCGACACGATGCGTGCGGCGTTCTCGCCTTACGTGGATGGCGCCGATGTGCGCTTCGACGCGGCGTGCTGGCTCGTGACGGCGCGCGCACCGTCCGCGTAACGCGTTGCGGTCAAGAGGTCGGTCAAGGAAGGGCCGGCCGGTTCGCCTCGCGCGTGGCCGTTCGCGCGGGACGAAGCCGGGCCGCGTGACAGTCGCGCGTCAGCGTCGCGGCGCGCGCAGCATCAACCACGCGCAACCGCCGGCGACCAGGGCGAGACCGAGCAGGACCGATTCCACGCCGAGTGCAAACCCGGGCGGCATCTCCCCGGTGTCGGGCATCGGCGACAGGTTGATGCCCATCGCGACGGCGCCGCCGGCGAGCAGCGCCGCGCAGACGATCCAGTAGACCTTGCCGCGCGGCGCCGCGGCCCGGATTCGCCACAGCGCGATGCCTGCTCCGCCAAGGTAGAGCACGGCGAGCGTGCCGAGCGCGATGACGTCGGAGGCGCGGCTTTGCAGGAGTCCGGTCATCGTGCCGCTCCGTCGTGGGTGGCGGACGGCCACGGCACGGCAAGGGCGGAGTTCATTCGGCCTCCGTCGCATGTCCCGGCGCGCGGCTCAGCAGATGCGTGCGCTTGTCGGCCGCGAGCGACACGTAGCGTTCGTACTGGCGCAACACGTCGGCAATCACTTCGTCGCCGCGCAGGTATTCGACGTCGTAGCCGAGCCGCCCGTCCTCGAAGAACGTGACTATCCCGTACACGTGCGCCCGTTCCGCTTCCGGCTCGGCCGCCTCGCGCACCAGGAACGCGGCCGCGGATTTCACCGTCACGCGCACGCCGTACACGAAATCGCGGTGGTCGGCGGTCGGCACGGTGAGTCGCACGGCATCGTCGCTGTCGCGCTGCACGTTCGCGTCGACACCGCTCGCGCGCAGCTCGTCGGCGACTTTGCGCAACGCGGGCTCGACCGTCTCGGCGACGAACTGGCGCGCTTCGGCTTCGGTCGTCTGCCGCAGGATGTGGGTCAGGCGGTGGCGCCAGTGCTGGCCGGTCCAGAAACTCGTCGCGGGTGCGATGTCCTGCGAATAGTGCACGCGGTCGGCCGCGAGCCCGCGCCACAGCCCGTAGCAGAGCGCGATCATGATGATCGCGACCGGCAGCGCGGCGATCAGCGTCATCGCCTGCAATGCGCCGAGCCCGCCTGCGACGAGCAGTACCGCGGCCGTCACGCCGAGCAGCGCGGCCCAGAACAGCCGTTGCCACACCGGTGAGTGCGCGTTGCCGCGCGTGGCGATCTGGTCGATCACGAACGCGCCCGAATCGGCCGAGGTGATGAAGAACACCGCGATCAGCACGATCGCGGCGATCGACAGCAGTTGCGGCATCGGCAGGAAATCGAAGAAGCGGAACAGCAACGCGTCGACGTTGGTCGCAGTTTGCGCGAGCGCGCCGGCCGCGCCGTGCGTATCGAGCCAGATCGCGCTGTTGCCGAACACCGTCATCCATACGAGGTTGAACGCGGTCGGTACGAGCAGCACGCCGATCACGAACTGGCGGATCGTGCGGCCGCGCGAGATGCGCGCGATGAACATGCCGACGAACGGCGACCACGACACCCACCACGCCCAGTAGAGGATCGTCCAGCCGCCGAACCAGCCTTCCTCGCGCGGCGGCGCATACGCATAGGTGCGGAACGACAGGTCGACGAGGCTCGACAGGTACTGGCCGATGTTGTCGCCGAGCGCGCGCAGCAGGAATGCGGTCGGGCCCGCGACGACCACGAACGCGAGCAGCAGGAACGCAAGCAGCAGGTTCAGCTCCGACAGCCGCCGCACGCCCTTGTCGAGGCCGGTCGCGGCCGATACGCCCGCGAGGATCACGACCACCGCAACGAGCCCGATGCGAAACACGTTGCTGCCGGTGTCCCAGCCGGCGACGGTATGCAGGCCCGCGCTCAGCTGCATCACGCCGTAGCCGAGCGTCGTCGCGATGCCGGCGACCGTGCCGACCAGCGCGAACGCGTCGACCGTGTGGCCGATCCAGCCGTTGATGCGCTCGCGCAGCACCGGGTACAGCCCCGAGCGCAACGTCAGCGGCAGGTTGTAGCGGAAGCCGAAGTACGCGAGCACGAGCCCCATCAGCCCGTAGATCGCCCACGCATGGAAGCCCCAATGGAAGAAGGTCATCAGCATCGCCTCGCGCGCGGCGGCGGGCGTGCCGGGGTCGACGGTCGGCGGCTTCAGGAAATGCTGCATCGGTTCGCCGACGCCGAAGTACATGAGGCCGATGCCCATGCCGGCCGCGAACAGCATCGCCGTCCATGACACGAAGCTGAATTCGGGTTCGGCATCGTCGGGGCCGAGCCGGATGTTGCCGAAGTCGCTGGCTGCGATCAGCACGAGAAACACGAGGAAGCCGGTGACGGCGAGCACGTAGAACCAGTCGAAGCGCGCGATGACCCATTGCTGGCCGGCGGAGAACAGCGCGCCGGCTTCGCTCGGGCGCAGTGCGCACACGACGAGCAGCGCGCCGATGACCGCGAGCGCGGGCAGGACGACCTGGGGCTTGAATGTCGTGCGGGGCGAGGGACGGGAATCTGGCATGGCTGGCATCCAGTTGTGGGCGCAACGAGGCGCGACGCCGCCCGGCGCGTACGTCACGCGTCGGACCCTGATACGGCGTGCGCCGAGTGTACCGCGGTGTCAGGACTGCAAGAAGGGGGCATGCAGAAGGGAAAACCTGACGAATTGTAAGGTAATAAGGGGATCGAGAAAACCCGCGCGGTTCGCGCGGCGGGAGGACGGCCCGTCGAAAACGCCGCGGCGGCCGTGTAGCGGGCGCCCGGGCAGCACGCGTGGAATCTGGGAAATGCGTGTCGCCCGGGGCAGCGGCAGCGCGCCGAAGGCGCTGCCGCGAGGGTTCAGAACGTGACGGCGATCCCGGCCATGCCGACGAACTGGCCGTGCGTCGTCGATGGCGTGAGCTGCTGCGAATCGCCGACGATCGGCGCCGCATCGATCACGTGGCCGGCGCCTTGCGCACCGAGCGTCTGCCCGCTCGAATGGGTGTACGCCTGCAGCGCATAGAGCGTCGTGCGCTTCGACAGGCTGTACGACTCCTTCAGCGAATACTGCTGGTAGCGGGCCGCACTGTTGACGCCGTTTGCCTTCGACGCAAGGGTGTAAGCGAATGCGCCGGCCACCGAGAATGTCGGCGTGAAGCGGTACGCGGCGAGCGCGCCGTAGGTGTTGAACACGGCCGTGTCCGTGAACGCGGAGCCGTTGCCGGGCAGGTACTTCACGTTCGAGTAGTTGAGACCCATCGTCAGGTCGCCGAGCGTGTAGTTGCCGGCTGCCGCGACCTGCTCGACGGCCTTCGCGGTCAGGTAGCCCTGGTTCAGCACGGACACCGCGAAGCTGCCCGACGCGGCGGTCGCCGGATTCAGGAAACCGGCCGACGAGCCCGAGCTGTTGATGCGCAGGTAGCCGGCCGCGACGCCGATTGGCCCGTTCGCATAACGCAGCGCGGCGCTGAACGTGTTGCCCTTGCCGGTCGCGCCGGCAACGCCGCCGAATGCATACATCGCGCTCGCGGTCAGCCCGGCGAAGGTCGGCGACGTATAGGTGACCGAGTTGTTCACGCGGATCGTCGTGTCGAGGCCGTCGATGTCGCCCGGATGCGCGCCCGTCGCGCCGGTCAGCCAGCTGCTCGACGCGTACGGGCCGACGAACAGGAAGTACGGGGTGTACTGGCGGCCGGCCGTCATCGTGCCGTAGTGATCGTTGCGCAGGCCGACGAACGCCTGGCGATTGAAGATCAGGCCGGCGGCGGATTGCGCGCCGTTGTTCAGGTTGAAGCCGGACTGCAGGTCGAAGATCGCATGCGTGCCGCCGCCGAGATCCTCGTCGCCGCGCAGCCCGAACTTCGACGCATACAGGTTGCCGTCGCGCATGTAGACGTTCGAATGGCCCTGCTGGTTGTTCACGTACGCGAGCGAATCGTCGACGACACCGTACAGCGTCACGCTGCTCTGTGCGTGGGCGGCGGTCGTGCCGAGCGATGCGGCCGATAAAATCAGGATTGCATAGCGGTTGACGGGTGCTTTCATTGACGATCTCCAGGTCTCTTCATCTTTTCAAGGTGAACGGGAGGCTCGGTCGCCTCCTCTGTGGCGGGCGGCGGGCCGCGTGAACGGCCCGTCTTGCGTCGGTGACGCGGTTCAGTTGTCGAATGCGACGACGAGACGGCGCCATGCGCCGTCCTGCGCATCCTGCTCGACGCGCGCGCCGCGCGCGGCGAGCGGGCCTTGCAGCGAGGCGGGCAGCAGGATCTCGACGCGGTCGGCCGGGCGGGCCGGGCGGCCGTCCCAGCGTACGGATATGCCGAGCGCGCCCGACGCTTCGCGGCCGGTCTCGATGCGCCACAGCCCGTATTCGCCGTCGCGCCACGCTTCCGTCTCGCCGTCGTCCTCGACGCATTCGCCGTAGGCGATGCCGTCCTCGATGCGCGGCGCAACGAGGAAGCCGCGCGTGTCGGCACGCGCGCCGAAATGCTGTTCCGCCACGTTCAGCGGCAGCACGCGGCCCTCGCGCAGCAGCATCACCGGCGTGTCGAGCGGCGCGGGCAGCGTCACGCTTGCGCCGCCGTCGAATGCCTGCGCGCTCGCGCAGCACATCCAGCGCGCGCCCGCCGGCAGGTACACGGTGCGCGCCGTCAGGCCGGGATCGACGACCGGCGCGACGAGCAGCGCGTCGCCGAGCATCATGTCGTCACATTCGTCGTAGCAGCGCGCATCGCCGGGGAAATCGGCGAAGGTCGGCCGCAGCACGGGCTCGTAGCGCGCCGTCGACAGCCACAGCAGGTGATAGAGGTAGGGCAGCAGCCGGTAACGCTGCTTGATCAGCGACGCAATCCGCGCGGTGATCTCCGGGTACATCCACGGTTCGTTGACGGTGCCGTCGTCGTTCCACGAATGGATGCTGAAGCGCGGCAAGAAGATGCCGAACTGCACCCAGCGCAGCAGCAGTTCGGGCGACGGCGCGGGCCCGGAGAAGCCGCCAATGTCGTGACCGATGTTCGACACGCCCGACAGCGCGAGCCCGAGGCCCATCTTCAGGTTGTAGCGCAGGGTTTCCCACGACGTGTAGTTGTCGCCCGACCACGTCTGCACGTAGCGCTGCATGCCGGCGCCGCCGGAGCGCGACACGAGGAACGGCCGCTGCGCCGGCGCATGCGCGCGCTGCGCTTCGCGCGACGCGCGCATCATCAGCATCGTCTGCAGCACCTTCGCTTCGCGCGCCGGGAACGGCTGGCCGAAGCCGTGCGCGATCGCATCGGGCGACCAGATCTCGTACTCGTTGTTGTCGTTCCAGGTCGACTCGATTCCGTATTCGAGCAGCGCCGACGTGACCTGCTCGCGCCACCAGCGATACGCGTCAGGCTGCGTGAAGTCGAGATACGCGCCGACCTCGTCCCAGAACTGCACCCATGCGGGCTCGCCGGATGCCGAGCGGATCAGCAGCCCGCGCCTGGCCGCGTCTTCGAATGCCGGATGGTCGCGCAGCAGGCACGGCTTGATGTTCGCGCACAGGCGGATGCCGTGGTCGCGGTAATGCTTCACGAAGCCCTTCGCGTCGGGAAACTTGTCGCGGTTCCAGTTGAATACGTAGCGCTTCGCGCCGATCGACGTATAGCCAGACGACAGGTGGAACGAATCGCACAGGATGTCGTGCGTGCCGCACTGTTCGACGAACTGGTTCATCTGTTGCTGCGCGTCCGGCGCGTCGGTGTAGCTCATCGTCGAGCCCGAATAGCCGAGTCCCCATTTGGGCGTGCGCGCGGGGCGCCCGGTGAGCCACGTGAAGCGCCGCGCGGCCGCGAGCGGCGTGCCGGGCGAGGCGATGAAGTAGTAGTCGAGATCGCCATGCTCGGCGACGAAATAGCGGTACGGGCCGTGATAGTTGTCGAGTTCGCGGCCCATGTCGAACGCGCAGTCCGACAGCGTGTCGTAGAACAGCCCGAACCCCTGGCAGGCAGCGGGCGACCACGTGATGTAGAACGGGATGTGCTTGTACAGCGGGTCGGTATGCTTCGCGCTGTAGCCCATCGCGTCGATGTTGCGCATCTCGAAGCGCGCGCCGGTGCGGTCGAGGTCGCCCGCGCGTTCGCCGAGGCCGAACACCTTGTCGCCGCGCTCGCGGGCGACGTAGTGATACGCGCGATCGTCCCACCAGCCGAAGTTGTACGCCTGCGTCGCACGGTCGGCGAGTGCGACGCGCCACGTGCCGTCCGCGCCGCGCATCGACCACGTGCAATGGCCGCCTTGCCGGCGCACCGCGACGCGGATCTGCGCGGTCTCGATGCACACGGCATCGTCGTCTTCGACGAGCGTGTAGGCGGGCAGCGTGAAGCCGTCGAGATCGAGGCGGTCGCGCCCGTCGAGCGGCACGTCGTCAAGGCCCGGCGCGATCGACCACGTGCGCGGGTTGCGGGCCGTCGCGTCGGGCAGCACGCGCACCCGCACGATGTCGTCCTCGAGCACGAAGATCTCGACGGTCGCGCCCACCTCGGACGCGAGCAGCACACGGTTCGCGTGCTGGCCGGCGACGCGGAACACGGGCGGATGAAGAAGCGAAGTCATGAATGCGATTCCTGGTGAGAGCGAAGGTCAGGCGTGCCGGGCGAGCAGGCGTTCCTGCTTCGACTGCCCGCGGATCAGCATCGCGAGCAGCGTGACGCCGATGATGTCGAACAGGCCGAGGCACGCGAACAGCGGCGCATAGCCGATCTTGTCGGCGAGCGCGCCGACCAGCAACGAGAAACCGAGCCCGCCGATCCACGCGGCCATCCCGGCGAAGCCGCTCGCGGTGCCGACTTCCTCGGGATCGAATACGTCGGCCGACAGTGTGTTGACGAGTGCGGAGATCATCTGGTGCGCGAAGCCGCCGACGCAGAACAGCGCGATGGCCGTGTACGGCGACGCGACGAGCCCGATCATCGCGGGCCCGAGCATCAGCACCGCGCCGAGCGCGACGCCGGCCACGCGCGACCACACGAGCGGCAGCTTGAACCGCTTCATGAGATACGGCGACAGGTAGCCGCCCGCGATGCCGCCGAGGTCGGCCGCGAGAAACGGCATCCACGCGAAGATCGCGATCTGCTTGAGCTCCATGTGGCGCTCGGTCGCGAGATACAGCGGAATCCAGAAGCTGAAGGTCTGCCACGCGGGCTCGGCGAAGAAGCGCGGCAGCGCGATGGCCCAGAAGCGCCGCGCGGTGACGACGTCGCGAATGCGGCGCTTCGACACGGGCGGCATCGTCGCCTGGCCGTCGCGGATCAGCGCGCGTTCCTGCGGCGTGATGCGCGGATGGTCCGCGGGCGACCGGTACTGCGCGTACCAGAGCGCGGCCCACACGAAGCCGAGCGCGCCGGTGGCCATGAACGCGGCCTGCCAGCCGAACTGCATCGACAGGAACACGACGAGCGGCGGCGCGATCGCGGCGCCGAGCGACGTCCCCGCGTTGAAATAGCCGACCGCGACCGACTTCTCGCGATCGGGGAACCATTCGGCGACCGCCTTCATCCCGGACGGAATCGCGGCGGCCTCGAACAGCCCGAGAAAGCCGCGCAGGATGCCGAGCGACAGCCAGCCCGACGCGAAGCCGTGCGCGACGCCGACCACCGACCACAGCATCGCGAACAGCGCGAACCCGAGGCGCAGCCCGATCAGGTCGACGATGAAGCCGCACACGGGCTGCATGATCGTGTAGCCGATCTGGAACGCGCCGACGATGTACGAGTACTGCTGCGTCGAGATCGAAAAGACCTGCTTCAGCTCGGGGGCGAGCACCGCGAGGGAGTTCCGTGCGAGGTAGTTGAGGATCGTGCCGAGACATACGAGCACGATGATCCACCAGCGCAACGCCTTGACTGTTTTCACTGCTGTCTCCTGTCAGAGGGGCGGGCGCACGGCGCCCGCCGATCCGTAAGGGCCATCCGCGCGGGATGGCTTGTTCGTTTTATTCGTACGATGTCCGATCTTGATGGACGCGGCTCACACCGGCTTATATCGAAAATACGGTATTCGAACGAACATTTTGTCGTCATCGAGCTGCGATGTTATCTGACGACTGATCATTTTCGAGCATCCTATGTTCGAATTCGAATCCGGTCAACGTGAAAATGCATTCGAACGAACTTGCTCGGGGTTTTCCCGATGAGCGTGGCAACGCGGCGTGTGTTGCCACGCACGGCGATCACGCGCCAAGGGCCGTGCGGCGGGGCTGTGCGAGCGTCGAATGAGCGAAAGGCGCGCGACGGGGCGTGACAACCGTGATGAAAATTTATTTCTTTTCGAGATTGGAGTTGTGTAAATTCATTTTCATCATCCTTGCAACAACCCTTCGCATGACGCCTCTCGTTCCGCCCGACGCCAGTCACGACGAACCCGCAATCGCCGAGCGGATCGCGTCCGCGATGCCGTTGATGACGCCGATCCACCGCCGCATGGGCGAGTTCGTGCTCGCGAATCCGTTTCGCGCGGCGACGATGCGCATCGACGAGCTTGCGCAGGCCGTGAATGCGTCGATCGCGACCGCGAACCGTTTCGCGAAGGCGCTCGGCTTCGACGGCTATCCGGCGATGCGCGCGGCGCTCGTGCGCGGCTTCGAGGCGACGCTCGGGCCGGTCGAGCGGCTGCGTTCCGCGCAGGAGCAGGAGTCCGGCGTACGCGGGGCTGCGTGGATCGACGCGGTATTCGACCAGGCCGTCGCGAACATCGAGAACACGCGTGCGCAACTGGACGCAGCCGATGTCGAAGCCGCGGTCGAGGCGATCGTCGGCGCGCGGCGCGTGCTGATCCTCGGCGCGGGGTCGAGCGCGTTTCTCACCGGGTTGATGGAGCACGGGCTGTCCGTCTGCCATGACAACGTGCAGTCGCTCGCGTTGCTCGGCGGCCCGTCGCACGCGGCGCGGCGGCTGTATACGGCTGACTCGCGCGATCTCGTGATCGCGCTCGCGTTTCCGCGCTACGTGAAGGACACCATCGAGCTGGCGCGTCGAGCGGCGGCGCGCGGTGCGCGCGTGCTGGGCAT
The DNA here is from genome assembly GCF_005502655.1 of Burkholderia sp. 4NA327C6. NCBI lineage: Bacteria > Pseudomonadati > Pseudomonadota > Betaproteobacteria > Burkholderiales > Burkholderiaceae > Burkholderia > Burkholderia sp. 4NA327C6. Next base: position 30,159 of record NZ_SCNZ01000004.1, read on the forward strand.
CTCCGACGGCCCGCAATCGCCGCTCGCACCTATCGCGTCGCTGAACCTGTACGTCAGGGCCGAGCGGCGCTTCGCGGCGACGTCGGAAGCGGCCGTGCTCGCGATGATCGAGGCACTGATCGACGCGGTCGCGCTGCGCACGCACCGGTCCGCGAAATCCGCGGCCGAGATGACCGAATTCCTGCTGCCGTGGCTCGTCCAGCCGCAAGCGACGCTGCCGGCCGCCAACCCTTCCACTCACCGTCCGAAAAAAACATGACTTCACCCGCGATCGTTGCGATTCACGGCGGCGCAGGCACGATCCTGCGCGAGGCGATGGATTCCGACACCGAACGCCAGTACCGTGCCGAACTGACCGCCATCCTGACGGCCGCGCAGCAGGTGCTGGCCGATGGCGGCAGCGCGCTCGACGCCGTCACCGTCGCGGTGCGGATGCTCGAGGATTGTCCGCTGTTCAACGCCGGGCGCGGCGCCGTCTATACGGCCGAGGGCAAGCACGAACTCGACGCGGCGGTGATGGATGGCGCGACGCTCGGCGCCGGCGCGATCTGCTGCGCGACGCGCGTGCGCAATCCGGTATTGGCCGCGCGGCGCGTGATGGAAGCCAGCGAGCACGTGCTGTTCGCCGGTGAGGGCGCCGATGCGTTCGCAGCCGCGCAGGGGCTCGAACTCGCGGAACCGGGCTACTTCGACACCGAGGCGCGTCACGCGCAGTGGGTCAAGGCGCGCGCCGCGGCCGGCGTGATGCTCGACCACGACGCGGCGACGTTCTCGTTCGGCAAATCACGGCAACAGCAACCGGCCGAACCGCTCGATCCGGACCGCAAGCACGGCACGGTCGGCGCGGTCGCGTGCGACCAGCACGGCCACATCGCGGCGGCGACGTCGACGGGCGGCATCACGAACAAGCAGCCGGGGCGTGTCGGCGATTCGCCGATCGTCGGTGCGGGCTGCTATGCGGACGACGCAACCTGCGCGGTATCCGCGACGGGCACCGGCGAGATGTTCATCCGGCTCGCGACCGCCCATGACGTGGCCGCGCAGATCGCGTATCGCGGCGCGTCGCTCGCCGATGCCGCGCACGACGTCGTGATGAACAAGCTGCCGCGCCTCGCGGGCCGCGGCGGGATCATCGCGGTCGACGCGCAGGGCAACGTCGCGATGCCGTTCAACACCGAAGGGATGTACCGCGGTTACGCGCGCGTCGGTGAAGCGCCGGTGGTCGGCATCTATCGCGACGACGACACGGCCTGAAACCGCACCGCACGAGGAGGAGATCCACGATGACTTCGAGCCGTAACCCGTCCGGCCTGGTGCTGCCCGAGCAGCGCGTGGTGGCCGTCGACGACCTGTCGGTCACGTTCCGCCGCGAAGGCGCGACGTTCGACGCGGTGCGCAACGTGTCGTTTCACGTCGACCGCGGCGAGACGCTCGCGATCGTCGGCGAATCGGGCTCGGGCAAGTCGGTCACGTCGCTTGCGCTGATGCGGCTCGTCGAGCACGGCGGCGGCGCGATCACGAACGGCCGGATCGCGTTCCGCCGGCGCGGCGGCGCGATTGTCGATCTCGCGCAGGCCAGCGGCGCGACGATGCGCGGCATTCGCGGCGCGGATATCGCGATGATCTTCCAGGAGCCGATGACGTCGCTGAACCCGGTGTTCACGGTCGGCGACCAGATCAGCGAGGCGATTGCGCTGCATCAGTCGAAAAGCCCGTCGGAAGCGCGCGCGGAAACGCTGCGTCTGCTCGAACTCGTGCGCATTCCGGAGGCGCGCCGCGTGTTCGCGCGCTATCCGCACCAGTTGTCGGGCGGGATGCGGCAGCGCGTGATGATCGCGATGGCGCTGTCGTGCCGGCCGTCGCTGCTGATCGCCGACGAGCCGACCACCGCGCTCGACGTGACGATCCAGGCGCAGATCCTGCAACTGGTGCGCGGGCTGCAGGACGAAATGAACATGGGCGTGATCTTCATCACGCACGACATGGGCGTAGTGGCCGAAGTGGCCGACCGCGTGCTCGTGATGTATCGCGGCGAGAAGGTCGAGGAGGGCGAATCGGATCGCATTTTCGCGGCGCCGGAGCATCGCTACACGCGCGCGCTGCTCGCGGCCGTGCCGAAACTCGGCTCGATGCAGGGCACCGATGCGCCCGAGAAATTCCCGCTGCTGAAGGTGGAGGGCGCGAGCGCGACGCCCGCAACCACGGCGTGCGCCGCGAACGACGCGGCGCAGCCGCCCGTCGATCACGCTGCACCGCCGATCCTGCGCGTGCGCGATCTCGTCACGCGTTTCCCGGTGAAGAGCGGCGTGTTCGGCCGCGTGTCGCAATACGTGCATGCGGTCGAGCGCGTGAGCTTCGAGCTGCGCGCGGGCGAGACGCTCGCGCTTGTCGGCGAATCGGGCTGCGGCAAGTCGACCACCGGCCGCTCGCTGCTGCGCCTCGTCGAATCGCAGAGCGGCTCGATCGAATTCGACGGCCGCGACATCAGCGCGATGAAGGGCCATGACTTGCAGGCGCTGCGCCGGAACATCCAGTTCATCTTCCAGGATCCGTTCGCGTCGCTGAACCCGCGCCTGACCGTCGGCTTTTCGATCATGGAGCCGCTGCTCGTGCACGGCGTCGCGAGCGGCGCCGAGGCGCAGGCGCGCGTCGACTGGTTGCTCGACAAGGTTGGCCTGCCGCCCGAGGCCGCGCGCCGCTATCCGCACGAATTCTCGGGCGGCCAGCGTCAGCGGATCGCGATCGCGCGCGCGCTCGCGCTGAACCCGAAGGTCGTGATCGCCGACGAATCGGTGTCGGCGCTCGACGTGTCGGTGCAGGCGCAGATCGTCAACCTGATGCTCGACCTGCAGCGCGAGCTCGGCGTCGCGTATCTGTTCATCTCGCACGACATGGCGGTGGTCGAGCGCATCAGCCATCGCGTCGCGGTGATGTATCTCGGCCAGATCGTCGAGATCGGCCCGCGCCGCGCGGTGTTCGAGGCGCCGCAGCACCCGTACACGAAGAAGCTGATGAGCGCGGTGCCGGTGGCCGATCCGGCACGCCGGCATGCGCCGCGCCAGCTGGCGGCGGACGAGATTCCGAGCCCGATCCGCGCGGTCGGCGACGAGCCCGCCGTCGCGCCGCTCGTCGCGGTCGGCCCCGATCATTACGTCGCGACGCACCGCGTCGGCGGCGCGTACTGAAGAAATGCATCGCCACGGCGATGCGCGAGCGTGCAGGAAGTCGAAACCGAAACGCCCGTGAGGCGTCACCGATTCACCGATAGGAGCCCAGCAAAATGACCAAGCAGCATCCGTTCCCGATGTTTCGTCCGCGCGCGTGTTTCGTCGCGCTTGCCGGCGCGTTCGCGCTGTCGGCCGCGGTGCCCGCGTTCGCGCAGCAGACCGCGGTGATGGCGGTGGATTCGACGTTCACGACGATGGACCCGTACGACGCGAACGACACGGTGTCGCAGGCCGTCGTCAAGTCGTTCTACCAGGGGCTGTTCGGCTTCGACAAGGACATGAAGCTCGTCAACGTGCTGGCGACCAGCTACGACGCGAGTCCCGATGCGAAGACTTACACGATCAAGCTGCGCCAGGGCGTGAAGTTCCACGACGGCACCGATTTCAACGCGGCGGCCGTGAAGGCGAACTTCGACCGCGTGACCGATCCCGCGAACCACCTGAAGCGCTACAACATGTTCCGCGTGATCGAGAAGACCGAAGTGGTCGATCCGTACACGGTGAAGATCACGCTGCGCGAGCCGTTCTCGGCGCTGATCAACACGCTCGCGCACCCGTCGGCCGTGATGATCTCGCCGGCCGCGCTGAAGAAGTGGGGCCGCGACATCGCGCTGCATCCGGTCGGCACGGGCCCGTTCGAGTTCGTCGAATGGAAGCAGACCGACGACCTGAAGGTGAAGAAGTTCGCCGGCTACTGGAAGAAGGGCTATCCGAAGATCGACGCGATCGACTGGAAGCCGGTGGTCGACAACAACACGCGTGCGGCGCTGATCAAGACCGGCGAGGCCGATTTCGCGTTCCGCATCCCGTTCGAGCAGGCGACCGACCTGAAGGGCAACCCGAAGGTCGACATCGTGGAGCGGCCGTCGATCGTGCAGCGCTACGTGTCGCTGAACATGCTGCAGAAGCCGTTCGACAACCCCAAGGTGCGCCAGGCGCTGAACTACGCGGTGAACAAGGAAGCGCTCGCGAAGGTCGCGTTCTCCGGCTTCGCGACGCCGTCCACCGGCGTGGTGCCGCAGGGTGTCGACTACGCGACGAAGCTGGGCCCGTGGCCGTACGACCCGGCGAAGGCGCGCGCGCTGCTGAAGGAAGCCGGCTATCCGAACGGCTTCGAGACGACGTTGTGGTCCGCGTATAACAACTCGACGTCGCAGAAGGCGATCCAGTTCGTGCAGCAGCAGCTCGCGCAGGTCGGCGTGAAGGTGCAGGTGCAGGCGCTGGAAGCCGGCGAGCGCGTCGCGAAGGTCGAGAGCGCACCGGATCCGGCGAAGGCGCCGGTGCGGATGTACTACATCGGCTGGTCGTCGTCGACGGGTGAAGCGAACTGGGCGATCACGCCGCTGCTCGCCGGCGCGTCGGCGCCGCCGAAGCTCGTCAACACCGCGTACTACAAGAACGACACGGTCGACGGCGACCTGACGAAGGCGCTCGAGACGGTCGATCGCGCGAAGAAGGCCGACCTCTACGCAGATGCACAGAAGCAGATCTGGACCGATGCCCCGTGGATCTTCCTCGTGCAGGAGAAGATCGTGTATGCGCGCAGCAAGCGGTTGCAGGGTGCGTACGTGATGCCGGACGGCTCGTTCAACTTCGACGAAATCTCGCTGAAATGACAGTGGTGATGACGGCGGCTCGCCCGCCATGCGGTGCCGGCGGCGCAAGCCGCCGGTACGCTGATTCGATCGGTGCCCCATGCTGAATTTTCTCGTCAAACGCCTGTTCGGCCTGCTGCCCACGCTCGCGATCGTCGCGGTGCTGGTGTTCCTGTTCGTGCACCTGCTGCCCGGCGACCCGGCGCGGCTCGCGGCCGGCCCCGAAGCCGACGATGCGACGGTCGCGCTCGTGCGTGCCGATCTCGGGCTCGACAAGCCGATGCCGACGCAGTTCGCGAACTTCTTCGTGAAGATCGCGCACGGCGATTTCGGCGTATCGACGCGCAGCAAGCGGCCGGTGTCGACCGAGATCGGCGAGCGCTTCATGCCGACGCTGCTGCTGACGCTCGTCAGCATGGTGTGGGCGACGGCGTTCGGGATGGCGATCGGGATCGCGTCTGCCGTGTGGCGCAACCGCTGGCCCGACCGGCTCGGGATGACGCTCGCGGTGTCGGGCATTTCGTTTCCCGCGTTCGCGCTCGGCATGCTGCTGATGGAAGTCTTCTCGGTGAAGCTCGGCTGGCTGCCGGTCGTGCCGGACGGTTCGTGGAAGAGCTACGTGCTGCCGTCGCTGACGCTCGGCGCCGCGGTCGCGGCCGTGATGGCGCGCTTCACGCGCGCATCGTTCGTCGAGGTGCTGAACGAGGATTTCGTGCGCACCGCGCGCGCGAAGGGCGTGCACGAGCCGATGGTCGTGCTCAAGCACTGCCTGCGCAACGCGATGATCCCGGTGGTCACGATGATGGGGCTGCAGTTCGGCTTCCTGCTCGGCGGCTCGATCGTCGTCGAGGTCGTGTTCAACTGGCCGGGGCTCGGGCGCCTGCTCGTCGATGCGGTGACGATGCGCGACTACCCCGTGATCCAGGCGATCGTGCTGCTGTTTTCGCTCGAGTTCATCCTGATCAACCTGACCGTCGACGTGCTGTACGCGGTCATCAACCCGACCATCCGGTTCAAGTGAGGCGCGCATGAACGCGACAGTCCAGACCGCGGCGCCGGCCGCACCGGCCGCGATCCGCACGCCATGGCGCGAATTCTGGCGCAAGTTCCGCAAGCAGACCGTCGCGCTCGTCGCGGGCGGCTTCGTGCTGGCGCTCGTCGTGCTGGCGTTCGTCGGCCCGCACATCGTGCCGTTCGATCCCGAGAACTATTTCGACTACGACGCGTTGAACGCGGGGCCGTCGGTCGTGCACTGGTTCGGCGTCGATTCGCTCGGCCGCGACATCTTCAGCCGGATCATCGCGGGCACGCGCATCTCGCTCGCGGCCGGCTTCTTCTCGGTCGCGCTCGGCGCGGTGATCGGCACGTTCTTCGGGCTGCTCGCCGGCTACTACGAAGGCTGGTGTGACCGCATCACGATGCGCGTGGCCGACGTGCTGTTCGCGTTCCCGGGCATCCTGCTCGCGATCGGCGTGGTCGCGATCCTCGGCAACGGGATGGTCAACGTGATCTGCGCGGTCGCGATCTTCAGCATCCCGGCGTTTGCGCGGCTCGTGCGCGGCAATACGCTGATGCTCAAGCACATGACCTACGTCGAGGCTGCGCGCAGCATCGGCGCGTCGGACTGGACGATCATCATGCGGCACATCCTGCCGGGCACCGTGTCGTCGGTCGTCGTCTACTTCACGATGCGGATCGGCACGTCGATCATCACGGCCGCGAGCCTGTCGTTCCTCGGGCTCGGCGCGCAGCCGCCCACGCCGGAGTGGGGCGCGATGCTCAATGAGGCGCGCGCGGACATGGTGACGGCGCCGCACATCGCGATCTTCCCGAGCCTGGCGATCTTCCTGACCGTGCTCGCGTTCAACCTGCTCGGCGACGGGCTGCGCGACGCGCTCGATCCGAAGCTGGAGCGCCGCTGATGCGCCATCCACCGATGTGGGCGGCGACGCTGCCGGCCGGGCCGCGCGGCACGATCGCCGACGTGCCGGGCGTGACGGTCGGCCATTGCACGCTCGATGCCGGCAACGTGCAGACGGGTGTGACCGTCGTGAAGCCGCATCCGGGCGACGTGTACCGCAGCAAGGTGCCGGCGGGGGCTGCGGTGATCAACGGGTTCGGCAAGAGTGTCGGGCTCGTGCAGGTCGACGAACTCGGCACGCTCGAGACGCCGATCGCGCTCACCAATACGTTCGGCGTGGGTGCGGTCGCGCAGGCGCAGATCCGCGCGGCGATCGCGGCGAATCCGCGGATCGGCCGCGACTGGTCGACCGTCAACCCGCTCGTGTTCGAGTGCAACGACGGCTATCTGAACGATATCCAGGCGTTCGCGGTTACGGCCGCGCATTACGACGACGCGTGCCGCGCGGCGTCGCGTGATGTCGCACGCGGCGCGGTGGGTGCCGGGCGCGGGATGTCGGGCTTCGACCTGAAGGGTGGGATCGGTTCGGCGTCGCGCGTCGCCGTCGCGGCCGGCCGGCCCTATACGGTCGGCGCGCTCGTGCTCGCGAATTTCGGCCGGCTGCCGATGCTGACGCTCGGCGGCGTGCCGGTCGGGCGCATCGTCGCGCAACGGCGTGCGGCCGAGGCCACGGATGTGGCGCCGCCGGAGCAAGGGTCGATCATCCTGCTGCTGGCTACCGACGCGCCGCTCGATGCGCGGCAACTGTCGCGGCTCGCGCGCCGCGCAGGTGCGGGGCTGGCTCGCACGGGCTCGGTCTACGGGCACGGCAGCGGCGACATCGCGCTCGCATTCTCCACTGCATATACGATCGCGCACGACGCATCGACCATCGCGCTGCCGGCCCTCGTCGCCGATGCGGCGCTCGATCCGCTGTTCATGGCCGTGGCCGAAAGCGTCGAGCATGCGATCGCCGACGCGCTGCTGCAGGCCGTGACGGTGGCCGGGCGCGACGGCCACGTGCGGCAATCGCTGCGCGATGCGGTGCCCGATCTCGATCGCCTGTTCAACGAAGGCCACGAAGGACGTCTTATCCAGTCATGAAGATCCTGATTTCAACCGACATCGAAGGCGTTGCCGGCGTATTCGCCACCGAGCAGACGCGCGCCGGCAATCCGGAATACGAGCGCGCGCGCCGCTGGATGACCGCCGAGGCGAACGCAGCGATCGAAGGCGCGTTCATGGGCGGCGCGCAGGCGGTGTGGGTCAACGATTCGCACGGCGGTTTTCGCAACCTGCTGCCCGACGGGCTCGATGCGCGTGCGCGTGTCGTGCTCGGCAAGCCGCGCACGCTGGGGATGATGGCGGGCCTCGAGCAGCAGCCCGACCTCGTGTTCATGATCGGCTATCACGCGAAATCGCAGACGCGCGGCGTGCTCGCGCACACGATCAACGGTTTTGCGTTCACGCAGGTATGGCTGAACGGCGTCGAACTCGGCGAAGCCGGGCTGTACGGTGCGCTGGCGCGGGAATACGGCGCGCACGTCGCGCTGGCCACGGGCGACGACGTGTTCGCGGCGGAAACGCAGCCGTTGTTTCCGGATGCGCATTTCGAGACGGTCAAGACGGCCGGCGGTGCATCGAGCGGCGATACGCTCACGCCCGCCGCGTCGTGTGCGCGGATCGCAACGGCTGCGCGCGAAGCGGTCGCGCACGCACTGTCGGCAGGCGTGCGCGCCGGCGCCCATCGGCCCGCGCCGGCCGCGTGCACGCTGCGCGTGCAGACGGCGGCGCTGGCTGACCTGTTCTGCGTGCTGCCGCAGCTGGAGCGCGTCGATGCGGTGACGCTGCGCTTCGACGGGCCTTCGGTCGAGCATGTGGTGCGCACGCTGAACAGCTTGTCGGCGATGTCGTTCATGCTGCGGTGATGCGCATGACCGCCATGCTGGTTGCGCGCCGCGCGTCGTCAGGCGTTGCCGCCGGGGTTCGCCGTCACGGCGAGCAGGAACGCTTCCATCGCCGCGACCAGCGCGAGCGGCGTCTCGTTCATCGGGTAGTGGCCCGCATTGCGCAGCACGTCGACGGTGGCGAGCGGATAACGCCGCAGGTAGGTGCGGGCCATCAGTGCCGCGTCGAACGCCGGATCGTGCTCGCCGATCAGCACCTTTACCGGATGGATGCCGGCGATCTCGTCGCCGAAATCCGTATCGGCCCACGCGCGGAAGTACGCGCCGAACGCCGTCGACGAAGAACGGGCTGCCGAATACGCGGCTTTCCACTCGACCCAGGCGGCGGGCAGCCGGCCGCCGGTGCTGCGATCGATGATGGTCCGGCGATCTGCGACGTGGTCGGCGGCACGTTCGAATAGCGCACGTTTTTCCGCGTCGAACGGCAGGCCGCCGCACGGCACGGGCGTGATCGGCACCAGCGCGCGCACGCGCTCGGGCGCGATGACGGCGACTCGCTCGGCCGCCATCGCACCCATCGAATGGCCGACGATGCTGAAGGTCGCGAAATCGAGCGTGTCGGCCAGCGCGAGCGCGTCGGCGGCGATCTCGTCGATCGTGAAGTGGCCCGCTGCATCGCGCATGCGGCCGTAACCTCGGTAGTCCATGAACACGTAGCTGAAGTGTTCGCGCGACAGCCACGCTTCGACGGGTTCGAACGCGTGGGCGTCGCCGAACCAGCCGGGCAGTACAAGAACAGGGTGGGGGCCGTCCCCCACGCGATGAAACGTATTCGGCATGTCCGCTCCGATGCAGTGGTAATCCGGCCGATCAGGCCGACGGGTCTTGCGGCCGTCAGGTCGCGCAAGCGTGGAGCGGATCGTAGATCGCGCGAAGGAGACCCGCCTTCGATATCGGGTCATTGATGATGGAATTCGGGCCGTGAGAAATACGCTGCTAGATCCCTACGAAAACATTCCGCGAAGCGTGGTCGTGACTGCAAACGACTATGCGGCGGGCACGACGTTTCCGGAACACGCGCACGGGCGCGGGCAATTCGCGTTCGCATCGCGCGGCACGATCAGCGTGTCGACGCCGCACGGACGCTGGCTGGTGCCGCCGCAGCGCGCGTGCTGGGTGCCGGCCGGCGTGCGGCACGAAATGACGATGACCGGGCCGGTCACGATGCTCAACACGTTCGTGTCCGGCGCCGCCGCGCAGGAGGCGGGCCTGCCCGAGCAGTGCGGCGTGTATGGCGTATCGGCGCTGCTGCGGCAACTGATCGACGATGCGATCGACCTGCCGGCCCTGTACGACGTCGACGGGCGCGCGGGCAAGCTGATGGCGCTGCTGGTCGCGGAAATCGCGACGATGCCGCGCCTGTCGCTGCATGCGCCGCTGCCGGCCGACGCACGGCTGGCGAAGGTGTGCCGGCACCTGCTCGCGTCGCCGTCGATCGCGGCCGATCTCGACCAGGTCGCCGCGGACGCGGGCTTGAGCCGCCGCACGTTCACGCGGCAGTTCCGTGCGCAGACGGGCGTGAGTTTCGCCGTATGGCGCCAGCAGGTGTGCATGCTCGCGGCAATCGCGCGCCTGAGCGACGGGCAGCCGGTGACGCGGGTCGCCCTCGATCTCGGCTATGCGAGCGCCAGCGCGTTCACGTCGGCCTTTCGCCGCATTCTGGGCGATACGCCGAGCCGCTATCTGGAGATTCGGCGCTAACCGGAAGGAAGCGGCGCAGCGCACGCCGGTGTGCCGGTTGCCGCCAAAAAATACGCGCCTGCCAACTTCGGTCAGACGCGTTTAAAGGCACTCGGTCAGAAAAAATGCGCGCCCAGCCTGCCGGGCGATTTCGCGCATGACGTGCGTAATTGTTTCCTGTTTCGATTCAATCTCATTGAAGCGTTGCGGATAGTGAAGAATACGCCGCGTAACGCGCAAACGATATCGTGTCGGACGAATGACTTGTGTGCTGTCGCAGCATGCGTTTCAAGCGCGCGCCCGATGCGGGCGCGGAAGGCCCGTGGCAAGGCCGTCGGCCCTCGCGACGCGGCTGGATGCACTGCAGCATCGAATGATGCAGGCGGACCATGAAAAACGCCGCGTGGCGCGATGCCCGTCGGTATCGCGCCACGCGGCGGTGCGGTAGCGGGCGAAGCCGGCATGCGCCGGCACGCGCGTCACACGTCGAAGAACACGGTTTCGTCCGGTCCCTGCATGCGGATGTCGAAGCGGTAGACCACCGGGCGGCCCGGCTGCGCGTCGCGTTTCGCGACGAGCGTCGCGCGGCGCTCGGCCGGCACGGCATTCAGCACGGGGTCGGCTGCGTTCGCGGCGGCTTCGTCGTCGAAGTACACGCGCGTGAAAGCGTGGGTGAGGATCCCGCGCATCATCACGGTTACGTTGATGTGCGGCGCTTCGCCGGCGGCGATGCGGCTCGGCTTCACCGTCTCGACGACGAAGCGCTGCTGCGCATCGGTGCCGGTGCCGACCCGCGCGAAGCCCGTGAAGCCGGATTTCGCGATGTCGTCGCGCGACGCGGGGTAGCGGCCTGCGCCGTCCACCTGCGTGAATTCGAGCACCGCGTCGCCGACGACGTTGCCGTCACCGTCGAACACCTGGCCGACCAGCAGCACGTGCTCGCCTTCGGCGTGTGCCGCGGCGATCGTCGGCGTGAACAGGCTCTTCAGGTCGTAGTCGTATTGCTGCGGGCACAGGCCGTACGCGAAATACGGGCCGACCGTCTGCGAAGGGGTTTGCTTCAGCGTCGTCATGGTTCAGCGCTCCATCGGGGTAGCGTCGCGGCCGCGCAGCACGATGTCGAATTCGTAGCCGAGCGCATAGCCTTCTTCGGTGATGTCCATCGAGAAGCGCGAGATCAGGCGATCGCGCGCGGCCTCGGGCGTGCCCTGGAAGATCGGGTCGTACGCGAGCAGCGGGTCGCCGGGGAAGTACATCTGCGTGACGAGACGCGAGCCGAAGTAATCGCCGAACAGCGAGAAGTGAATGTGATTCGGGCGCCACGCGTTCGGATGGTTGCCCCACGGGTATGCGCCGGGCTTGATCGTCAGGAAGCGGTAGCGGCCTTCGTCGTCGGTCAGGCAACGGCCGGCGCCGAGGAAGTTGGGGTCGAGCGGTGCGTCGTGCTGGTCGACCTTGTGCACGTAACGGCCGGCTGCGTTCGCCTGCCACACTTCGACGAGCGTGTTGCGCACGGGCTTGCCGCCTTCGTCGAGCACGCGGCCCGTGACGACCATGCGTTCGCCGAGCGGCTCGCCGTTCTTCACGGCGTTCTTCGTCAGGTCGTGGTCGAGTGCGCCGAGATCTTCGGCCCCGTAGACGGGCGCGTACTGGTCGCGGAGCTTCTCCTTCAGCGGGATCAGCGGGCGCGTCGGGCCGCGCTTCACGGACGAACGGTACTCGGGATGGATATAGGCCGGATGCGACGGCCAGTCGCGCGGCGTGAGGATCGTGGGGGAATCCATCGGGCGTCTCCTGTCAGGTATTTCGCGAAGTGGATGGCACGACTTTAGCCAATCCGGAAAGTTATGCAAAATGACCTTTTTTCGCGAATCGCATAACCGTTCGTTATGTTCGACGCACCAATGAAAATTCCGCCGGACAGGATGCCTGTCCGGCGGAAAAAGCGATCGGGCTACGCGTCGTCGGTGACGACCCCGTGCACGGCCCTCCAGCCAGCCCGTCGCTGCTTTTTTGTGTTGTCGTTCTTGTTGTTATCCGGTCTCCCTGAGCGCCTGTTATGACTGGCGGCCGGGATCGAACACGATCCCGTCGAATTCGAGTGACAGCGTGCCGCTGCGCAGCAGTGCGGCCGGCGTCGCATCCCGGTCGGCCCCGAGCACGTCGCTCACGTAGCGCGCGCAGAACCCGCGCCGCGTCCGCAGGTTGAAACGGTTGCCGAGCAGCGCGTCGATCCGTTGTTCGGCGGTTGCGTGCACCTGGCGCTGCGCATCGGCGGTCGGCGCCGCGACGCGACGGGCCAGCGCGATGCGTCCGCCGTCGGTCCTGGCGACGAAGCGCGACAGCGGCGTGAGCTTCGTCCACGCAAACGCGGATTCGGCGATCACGGGCTCGTCGCCCGACGTGTCGACGACGATGCCGAAGCGATTGGCCCACGCGCCCGTCGAGCCCGTCGCACCTGACGCGTCGCGCGGCGCATTCGCCGGCACGCGGATGAACACGAGATCCCCCACGTGCGCGCTGGCGGCCAGCGTGCGGACCGTGGCGAGCGGCATCGTGCGATCCGTGTCGCGGGCCTCGCGCGGGGCGGTGTGATGCGATTCGTAGGCAGCGGTTTCGGTTCGGGGGGTCATGTCGGCTCCGTCGTTCAGTGACAGCACGGAGCGGATTATGCAGACAAGTATCCGAAAGTGTTCCTCTGCGTGTGTGGGTAGCCTAACATCTGACCGTGAGCATCATTTTTCGATACCAAAATGACCGAAACCGCCCAACTCATCGACATGCTGAAGCGCCAGTTGAAGGCGCAGGGCATGACCTACCGCGACGTCGCGCGTGCGCTCGACGTTTCCGAGACCAGTGTGAAGCGGCTGTTCGCCAGCGGCCGTTTCACGCTGGAGCGCGTCGTGGAGATCTCACAGCTGCTCGGCTATACGCTGGCCGAACTCGTGCAGGAGGCGTCCGCGTCGGCGCCGAGGCTGCGCGTGCTGACCGAGCAGCAGGAGGCGCTGCTCGTGTCCGACGACAAGCTGCTGCTCGTCGCCGTCTGCGCGATCAACTACTGGACCGTGGAGGACATCGTGTCGGCCTATCAGGTGACGAAGGCCGAGTGCGTGAAATACCTGCTGATGCTGGACCGGATGAACGTCGTCGCGCTGTTGCCGGGCGACCGGATTCGCGTGCGCGTCGCGCGCGATTTCGACTGGCTGCCGGGCGGGCCGATCCGCCGTTACTTCCATGCGCACGCGCTCGGCGATTTCCTCGACAGCCGCTTCGACGGGGAAGGCGAAACGATGACGTTCTCGCAAGGGATGCTCACGGAGGCTGCCTCCGCGGAGCTCGAACTGGAGTTGCGGCGGCTGCGCAGCAAGGCGGCCGCGCTGCATGCGGAATCGTCGTCCGCGCCACTCGCGCAGAAGCGCGGCACCAGCTTGCTGATCGCGAAGCGGATGTGGGAGCCGGCCGGTTTCCAGGCACTGCGGCGCAACGCGTGAGGCATCGTCGAGTGCTTGGGGCTATCCGGAAAGTTATGCAAAATGGCATTTCATCGTCAATCGCATAACCACCCGTTATGAATAACCGTATCGCCGACGGCCGCGTCAAGTTCCGGCACCTGCAGTGCTTTCTCGCGGTCGCCCAACTGGGCGGCGTGCAGAAGGCAGCCGAAAGCCTGTCGATCACGCAGCCAGCCGTGTCGAAAACGATCGCCGAACTGGAGGCGATCCTCGGCGTGAAGCTGTTCGAGCGCGGCCGGCAGGGCGCGCAGCCGACCCGGGAGGCGCAACTGTTCATGCCGCACGCGAACGCGTGCGTGCTGGCGTTGCGGCAAGGTGTCGGGCTGCTTGCACGCGAGGGCGGCGCCGCCGCGGCGACGCTGGAAATCGGCATGCTGCCGACCGTCGCGGCATCGCTCGCGCCCGCGTTGATGAAGGCGCTTGCCGAGCGCTGGCCGCGCGTCGTCGTGCGGATCGCGACGGCCGCGAACGCCGATCTGCTCGAGCGCCTGAAGTCCGGCGCGATCGAGTGCGCGATCGGGCGGCTGTCGGAGCCGGAGCGGATGATCGGGCTCGCGTTCGAGCAGTTGTACAACGAGCCGCTCGTCGCCGTCGTGCGCGCCGGGCATCCGTTGCTCTCGAATGCGGCGCCGGCGGCCGAGCTTGCGCGCTATCCGGTCGTGTTGCCGCCGTTCGGCACGCTGATCCGCCAGTCGGCCGAGCAGCTGCTCGGCGCTTGCGGCGTGCCGCCGCTGGATTCGTTCATCGAGGTGTTGTCGATATCGGTCGCGCGTGCGCTGGCGCTCGAAAACGACGCGGTCTGGTTCGTGCCGCTCTATGCGGCCGAATATGACCTGTCGGCCGGGGTGCTGGCACGCCTGCCGCTGCCGTCGGCAGGCACCGACGAGCCGGTCGGGCTGGTGCTGCGCACCGATGCGCAGCCGTCGCCGGTCGCGCGGACGCTGATCGATGCCGTGCGCGACATCGCGCGGTCGCGGTTCGGCGAGACGGGTGAACGCGGGACGTCACGCGCGGCGCGCAAGCCGGCTCGTCGCGACGATTGAGCCGGCGGACCGCCCCGCGTTCCCGGCTGCCGGATTGGCCATCCGGTCAGTAGCGGGCCGCAGGGTGCTTGGCATAGCGTACCTATTTTGGTACGCTTGGTGTCAAGACGATGACGAGACAGCAGATCCAGGTCACGCTCGGCGTGCGGTTCTTCCAGACGGCTCGTGGCAACGAGCCGGTGCGCGAATGGCTGAAGGCGCTTGGGCAAGCGGAGCGAAGGGCGATCGGCGAAGAGATCAAGACCGTTCAACTCGGCTGGCCGCTAGGCATGCCGCTGGTCCGGAAGATGGCGCAGGATCTGTGGGAGATCCGCGTGATGCTGCCGGGGCGGAGCGCCCGCGTGCTGTTTACGGTCGTCGGCGACACGATGGTCCTGCTGCACGGCTTCTTCAAGCAGTCGAGGGCCACGCCGTCGGACGATCTCGATGTCACCGTCGCGCGCCTGAAAGCGCTGATGCGCGCCATCTGAATTCCCCGGTTGCGCCGGAGCGCACCGTCTTCGACGGTCAGGCCACCGGCAAGGCCATGCACTGGAGTACCCATGACGACCACGAACAATCCGCATATCGGCAGCGATTTCGATACCTTCCTCGAGGAGGACGGCAATCTCGAAGCGGCCACCGCCACCGCGATCAAGCGCGTGATCGCCTGGCAGATCGGGCAGGAAATGAAGGCGCAGCACATCACGAAAACCGCGATGGCCGCGCGGATGAAAACCAGCCGCGCTGCGCTCAACCGTCTGCTCGACGAAACCGACACGAGCCTCACGCTGGCGACGCTCGCGAGCGCGGCCACCGCGCTCGGCAAACGGCTCAGCTTCGAGCTGGTGCCTGCCTGACGGGCGCCCGGTGAACCGGAGGGCAGCCGATTTCCGATGGAGGCTCACGCTGTTTTCCGGTGGTCCCTTGGAGGGAGCGGCTGCTTACCGGTTCGCGGGGTCGTTCAATTGCGCTGTCGTGGTGCAAATTGATTGAATTGAAGTCTCAAATTGCTCCAGCACAGCGCACCCTCCCGTGGTTATTCAAACCACTATAGAAAATCGCTGTTACCCGACATGCCTAATGCGCCTTCAGCGCGATCCCGGCGTCGGGTTGCGATATCCGAGGACGCTTGCCTTTTGGGCGATGTCCGAGGACGGTCGACTGCATGTTAATCGGGTGCGACTGACGTTTGAATTTCCTGGATTTTCAGACTCTTTCTAGTGAAGCGCTAAAGGAATTCGGACCCGTTCTATTTTTACCAATTGATGTTTTTCATACACTCGAAGAGATCTGCAATGTGACGTGCAATTGTGCTCAGTAAGCCAAACGTTTGCGCTCGACTCAACTGCAGTGGATGCGCGAATAAAGGAAAACGATGAGCAACTGCAGTCGGCACAGTCGAACGGATGGGGGTATGTCACGAGAGCCCAACCTCAAGGTCGGGCGTCCTCGGTACGCGGCGCGAAATGCGCTAAAGGCAATCACCAGCTTTCTTGCGATCATATCGGCTACGCATGCCAACGCATCGAGTCTGGCGAATCTCGCCGGCGAAGCGCTCGCTCAAGATGCTGCGTACAGGAGCGCCGAAGCTGCGTGGCGTGCGGGGATCGAAAAAGCGCCTCAAGGGCGGGCGGGACTGCTGCCGCAAGTTGGCATCCAGCAGGTCATCTATCGCAATGGCGTGCGGATTCCAGGGCAAACCATTCCCGGCTATTCGACCAACGGTTTCACCCTGACGCTGAACCAGCCCCTCTTCAACTGGGCCGCGTGGGAAAACTGGCAGCAAGGCCAACTCCTTGCGATGGACGCCGATCTTGCGTTGGCCCAAGCGAAGCAGGACTTGCTCCTTCGCGTTGCCCAGGCCTATCTGGCCGCACTGAATGCACAGGACGACCTTGCGCTCGCCGTCGGCCATCGCAAGGCCGTCGCGGAACAACTGGCGCTCGCGAAGCGCCGCTTCGCGCTGGGCGATGCGACCATCGTGGATACGAACGAGGCATTGGCCGGTTTTGATGCTGCGCGAGCCGATGAAGTCGCCGCGCAAACGCAACGCGATACCAGCTACGCGGCGCTGCAGAAGATTGTTGGCCACCCTGTCGACAGGGTAGGCGGATGGCGTGACGATGCGCATCTGCCGCCCGTGGCGCCCGCAGACCTGCAACAGTGGATGGACACGGCTGCCACCGCGGATTACGGCGTGCGTCGAAAAAAGATCGCGATCCGGCTTGCCAGTCGCGAACGAAGCAAGGCGCGCGCCGGTGACTATCCCACCGTCTCGCTGGTCGGCAACGCCAGCAACGGCAACGCGGCGTTTATCAATGGACAGACGAACTTCTATACCGGTGCGAGCCGCGGCAGCTCCGGCTACGTCGGCGTCCAGATTTCGTTGCCCCTGACCGACGGCCTGATGACCCGCAGCAAGATTCGCGAAGCGCTCGCGCTCGAGGACAAGGCTCACGAAGATCTGGACGACGCCCAGCGTAGTGCCCGGCTCACGGCCCACGACGCGTATTTGGGCGTCACGCGAGGACTCGCGCAGACCGATGCGCTGGAGAGCGCTGTGCGGTCCGCCACGGTCGCGTTGCGGTCGAATCAGACCGGCTACCGGGTCGGCGTTCGCGTGAACGCTGATGTGCTCGACGCAGGCGACAAGCTCTACCGGGCTCAGCGCGATTTCGCGCGCGCCCGTACGGAAACGCTCGCCCAAGCGCTGAAGCTGAAAGCGAGCACCGCCGACCTGGGCGAGGCCGACCTTGCCGCACTCGATACGATGCTGGTCGAGCATACGCCCGCCCGCATCCCGAGCTCCGGCGCATCGGGAGGACACTGATGTATCAACTCATCAGGCGCCATCTGGTGATCGCAGCCGCGTTCGGTATCGCGTCGAATCTGCTGCTGCTGACGCCAACCATCTACCTGTTGCAGGTCTACGACCGCGTGCTACCGAGCCAGAGCATTCAAACGCTGCTGATGTTGATGGCCTTCATGGCGATCGCACTCGGGATGAATATCTGCGTCGATATTGCCCGCAGCCGGATCTTGTCGGACCTGGGCGTGCAAATCGGCAACCGGCTCGAGCGACTCGCATTGCAGGCGCAAATTTCCGCTCACGCCTATCGGCTGCCGTCACGCGCGCTCGCGAGTCAGGGTGACATCAATACGTTGCGGGCGTTTCTCGCAGGGTTGGGCGTGATTGCGTTTTTCGACGCGCCTTGGCTGGTGGTCTACGTAGTCGTCATCGGCCTCTTTCATTGGTCCTTGGCACTGATTGCGGTGCTCAGCGCACTGCTGTTGGTGAGTGTCGCGCTGGTCAACGACCGGCTCACGCGCAAGGGCATCGAGTCTTACCTGGCGCGGCAACGGGAGGGGGATGCGTTCTACCAGCACCTCATTCGCAATGCCGAAGTCATGACCGTACTCGGCATGACGGAAAACCTGGTGGGTGCCTGGGATGTACGCAAGCGCGACTACATCGCCGCGCAGCGCGACGTGTCGGATCGCAGCGCGTTTTATCGCGACGTGACCAAGGGGCTGCGGCAGGCGATCCAGGTGATCATGATGGCGGCCGGCGCATGGCTGGTGATTTCGGGCCATGCGACGCCGGGCGTGATGCTGGCCACGACCATCCTGCTCGGCAAGGCGTTGGCGCCGATCGAACAGTTGATTGGCAACTGGAGGCAGGCCGGCGAGTTGCGCGAAGCATGGCCTCGTCTGGAGGCACTGCTGGTCAGTCAGACCGAGGCGGAACCGATCGTGTTGCCACCGCCCACCGGCGAAATTCGGGTCGAGCAGATTGCGTTCAGCGTGCCGTCGCGAACGCCCGGCTTGGGACGGCTGCTGCTGCGCGGTATCAATTTCACGCTGGGCGCTGGCCAGACGCTGGTGATCACGGGGCCTAGCGCATCCGGCAAGTCGACGTTGCTGCGGGTCATCGCGGGGTTGTGGCGACCGCAGGCAGGTACGGTGCGGCTGGACGGCGCCGACGTGGCGCAGTGGCCCCGATCTTCCCTGGGCCGGTATCTCGGGTACGTGCCGCAGGACGTCGAGCTGTTCGCAGGCACCGTCGCGGAAAACATCGCCCGGACCGCGAAGCCGCTCCCGCTCGATTCGGCCGCGATCGTGCGCGCGGCGAAGCGAGCGGAGGTTCACGAGATGATCTTGAAGCTTCCCGATGGATACGAGACGCTGATCGGGGACGCCGGGGAACTGTTGTCCGGCGGGCAACGTCAGCGTATCGCCCTCGCGCGTGCCTTGTACGGCGAGCCAGCCGTGCTGCTGCTGGACGAGCCCAACGCGAGTCTCGACACGCTGGGCGAAGTGGCGCTCGACCGCGTTCTGCGCCAACTGAAGGCCGACGGAATGACGATCATCGCGGTGACGCACCGGCCGTCGCTGCTCGCGCTGGCAGACCAAATCTTGCGGCTGAAGGATGGGCAAATGGAACAGCTTGAAACGCCGCCCGGACCCGAGAGGGGCAACGGTGGTTCGCACTCAGGCAATCGCCCCCCCGAGGAAACAAGCGGTTTGCCACCGGAAATTGATCTCGCTGCGCTGCAGGTGAGCCGATCCGCGCTGCAGGCGGCCAAAGTGCCGACGCTCGAACTAGCGACGGATGGCAGCCGATGAGAACGTTCCTGTCGTTGAGTCGAATGAGCGAAGCCGTGAAGCGATGGTGGCCTGATTCCGCTGCATCCGAGGACAGCGGGCTGCCGCTGCCACGCCGGTTGGTCGGCGTCAGCGTTGCCGGTGTCGTCGTCGGTCTGGGTTTGATGTGGGTATGGGCCGCGCTCGCACCGATTTCCGGTGCCGTCGTCGCGGAGGGTTCGGTGCGTACCGAAGGCGAACGCAAGACGGTGCAGCATCTGGAAGGCGGGATCGTGAAAGAAATCCTGGTCCGGGATGGCGATCGCGTGAAGGCTGGCCAAGTGCTGGTGGTGCTCGACAACGTGAATCCGGCGGCCGAACTGTCTGCGTTGCAAGCGCAATCCGATGCGGAACAAGCGAAGATTGCGCGACTTTCAGCCGAGCGTGAGCTGAAGGAAACTCTGGAGTTTCCAGTTGCGCTCGAAAGCCAGCGCAACGATCCGCGCGTTGCCGAATTGCTAGCGCGCGAGTCCTCGCTGTTCATCGCACGCAGGCGTGCGTTCGTCGACCAGAGCACGATGCTGCGTACCGAACTGGCGCAGACCCGTCAGGAAATCACCATCAGTTCGCAGCTGATCCAAACGATGAACCGCAGCTACGACATGGCACGCCAGCAGCGGAAAACGAACGAAACCTTGCAGCAGGAGGGTTTTGTCGCTGAAACGAAGGTGCTCGATTTGCAGCGCACGGAGGCCGACGCACTTTCGCGCGTCCAGTCCGGCGCCGCCGACCTGAGCCGCGCAAAACAGCGGCAGACCGATCTCGAACTTCGCATCGCCGCGCTGCGTAACGACTACGTGAAGGCGGCCGACGACGAGCTGAAGGAAGCCACCACACGCGCAATCCAGATCGGTGAGCGGCTTCGTCCGGTCCGTGATCAGTCGACACGGACCCGCGTGACCGCACCGGTGGCAGGCGTGATCGTAGGCTTGAAGGTGCACACGATCGGCGCGGTGATCGCGCCTCGAGAGCCGATCGTCGACGTCGTCCCGGCAAATGCTCCGTTGATCGTGGAAGCAAACATCCGACCGGACGACGTGCGGGAGGTCGCGCCGGGAAGCCACGCCGACGTTCGATTGACGGCCTACAACTCGCGCACCACGCCGATGCTCGACGGTAAGGTTACTTACATTTCGGCTGATGCGCTGACCGACAGCGAGAAGCGCATGCGCTTCTACGTGGTGCGGGTTGAGGTGCCGGCGCAAGCCCTGGAGAAGGCCAACCGTCTCGCCAAGGAGCCGGTCACGCTCGGGCCAGGGCTCCGGACCGAGGTGTACATCCGCACGCATGCGCGCTCGGCCTTCGACTATCTACTCGAGCCGGTCAGGGACGGGATTCGCAAATCAATGCGGGATTAAATCTGCAGCGTTATGCAGGTAAGTACACTTTGTATTTGTCGCGACACGATCGAGATTCGATCGGTTTGGAAGAAGTTTTTACGAGTTTGGAGTTCGATAAATCAACTCCATAATGTGGTAGTTAAACGCAGTTTCTGAGAGGAGCTAGATTCATGAAAGCCGTGACAGCAGCCGCGGTGGCGACCGCCACCGTGGCAAGCAACATAAGTTATGCGCAGCCGGTGCAGGCAACTGACCTCCCTGCCTCGTTGCCGGGAGGTCTGCGTTATGCACAACCTGATGACGCACCGCAAATGGCTCCTGCGTTGACCAGCAGTCTGAATTCTGTGCAACGAGCAGGTTCACTGACCACTCAGTCCGTTTTTCCGCAAGGTGGAAAAGAGGTAACTCAGATGATCTCCAAACCGAAAACTCCTCTTGAGTTTGTTCATAATCTAAAGGTCATTTTTGATGGCGATCTCCTACTGCAAGATGCGTTCTATACCGAAGAAAATCTGAAAAATATATTCAATCTCGAAGAGGTTAGCGTATTCGACGAGGTTAAGGGCGCGGATCGACAAATTTCGATTATGGCGAGTGTGCCGGGTTCGGTAATTCCACGAAGAAAAGTGCCGGGGGCTTTGGGAGGATCAATTCCTGGCGCCCAATTTGGAGGTGGAAAGACGACTAGTCAATCTGGTGCGGAAACGGCGGTGATAAATTTTGGGATTCATGAGGGGGGGCCTGACTTTAATGCAACTCAACAGATATTCAGGAATGAATTTGTTCGCGTGCCGCCACAGCCATCTCCCCACGGCGGTCCGGGTGCAGCTACTGCTCCCCACGGAAACGAAACGTGGCGGTACCAGCTTGTAGATATTCGTATTGAGAAAGCAATCACCGTTGGATTTAATCCAGCCGGTGAGCTTTCTCGCATTATCATTGATATCAAGAATAAATAAAATTAGGGGGATTTAAATTGACGTCTGCTCTCAATGAAAAAGCTCTTAAAAAGCTTGCAGATGGATTTGTATTTAACTCCGAAAAATATAACGCAATTATCGAGGCTGCGGAAAAATCTTCTTTCTTGGCTGGCGAACTGAATGCCTTCGGTAATTTTGATGGCTGGAGCTTCGCAACCGGGGAGATAGGTAAGGGAGTTTACACTAACCCTACTGACAGGGTCATCGCCTTCGATCCGACATGGAGCGAAGCGCCGAACGTTTTCGCTACCACATTGGCTCACGAACTTGGGCACGCGCTGCTGCCAGGCGGGATGGGCGGTTCGCTTGCGCTGAATCCCGATCAGGCCGTTGCCAATGGCTTGACGAACGAAGGGGTGGCGCTGCTTTCCGAATACATCGTTGCAATCCAGTTGGGCCTAACTGGTGGCGCGGCCGGTCACATGCATTCGGACTTATCCGACAGTCGTCTGACGCTGCAACTGAATAAACTGGCGGGGTCGGCCGGTATCGACGTCAAAAACGTAACGTGGGGATCCGCTGCCGCTCAGACGCTCGCGAATCCTGGTACGGCGTTTGTCGACGCCGCAGGTAAATACTACGGCACGCTCCCGCCGTCCATTGCAAAATATCTGACCTACACCCAATATTACGCGGATTGGTGGATTCTCCAGCATTCCGGCATGGATCCGAATCTCGTCGACTGGCAGAAAGTCCAGGGCGACATGATCAAGTACACCAGCTTCACAGTTGATGGCGAGTCGGTATTCACGATTGATACGAAGGGCATTCCGCTACTGAACGGCGGATGGGTGATGGTGAATGGCGACCTTTCGTTGAAAGGTGCTGTGACTACGGCCCTGTTCGCTCCCAATGGCCAAATCCAGGAACAAGCAAAATTCGACTACACGGGGTTCAAGTTCCAGGATGTATTTTTTGGTGCCGACGGCACGGCAACCCAGCGGTACGACTTCCGGCTTGACAAAAGCTATACGAAGTACGACTTCGGTACCGATGGCTCACAGACCGCAACGTTGTACGGAGTGAACGGTAAGATCACCGAATACGCGAAGTTCAACACCAATGGCTTCAAGACGCTGGACATCTTCTACGGCGCGAATGGCAAGGCGACGCAACAGTACAACTTCAATCTCGACAAGAGCTACACGAAGTACGACTTTGCTGCTGATGGTTCACAGACCGCGACGCTGTATGGCACGACAGGCCAGATCACCGAGTACGCGAAGTTCAACGCCAACGGCTTCAAGACGTTGGACATTTTCTACGGAGCGAACGGCGAGGCCACGCAGCAGTACAACTTCAACCTCGATAAGAGCTACACGAAGTACGACTTTTCTGCCGATGGTTCTCAGACCGCGACCCTGTACGGCACAACGGGCCAGATCACCGAGTACGCGAAGTTCAACGCCAACGGCTTTAAGACGCTGGATATTTTCTACGGAGCGAACGGCGAGGCCACGCAGCAGTACAACTTCAACCTCGATAAGAGCTACACGAAATACGACTTCGCCGCCGATGGTTCTCAGACCGCGACCCTGTACGGCACAACGGGCCAGATCACCGAGTACGCGAAGTTCAACGCCAACGGCTTCAAGACGCTGGACATCTTCTACGGAGCGAACGGCAAGGCCACGCAGCAATACAACTTCAACCTCGACAAGAGCTACACGAAGTACGACTTTGCCGCGGATGGTTCGCAGACCGCCTCGCTTTACGGCACGACCGGCCAGATGATCGAGTACGCGAAGTTCAATGCCGGCGGCTTCAAGACGCTGGACACGTTCTACGGCGTGGATGGCAAGGCCACGCAGCAATACAACTTCAACCTCGACAAGAGCTATACGAAGTACGACTTCGCTGCCGACGGTTCACAGACCGCCTCGCTGTACGGCACGACCGGCCAGATGACCGAGTACGCGAAGTTCAACGCCAACGGCTTCAAGACGCTGGACATCTTCTACGGAGCGAACGGCAAGGCCACGCAGCAGTACAACTTCAACCTCGACAAGAGCTATACGAAGTACGACTTTGCTGCCGATGGTTCACAAACAGCGACGTTTTTCGGCGTCAATGGTCAAGTGAACGAGTATGCGAAGTTCAATGCAGCCGGTGTCCAGACGCAGGATATCTTCTTTGGTGCGGACGGAAAGGCGACCAAGCAGATTGACTTCAATCTCGACGGTAGCTACGCATCTCACGTCTTTAATAGTGATGGCTCGCAGTTTGCGGCGCTGTTCGGCACTAATGGCAAGATGACAGAATATGCGACCTTTAATGCGAACGGGTTCAAGACACAGAATATCTTTTACTCTAACGGACGGGCGACGCATCAGTATGATTTTTCTATTGACAATAGTTTCATTGCTCGCATGTTTGATGGTGCGGATGAAATGGTCGCACTTTTCGGTGTAAATCACATTATTTATGACTATTATCAGTACTCCTATGGAAAACTATTCGAACGTGACATATTCGATGGCCTAGGGCGTCAGATCGAAGCTGACCGTTTTAGCACATCAACCGGCAAGCTTACCGGGTTCTCAAAGTTCACATACAACAGCGATGGAACGTACACCGCAAAAAACTATGATTCGTCGGGACACTTGACCGCAAGTTCGAAATATACCGGCGACGGGCACTTGATCCAGAATAACGCCATCTATATTCCCAGCAGTAGCGGCTTCCCCTCTGTTCAATGGAGTTGGAGTTTCCAGATTTGATGGGATGAATGCGTGCATAGGTATGTCTCGTCAAGTGCATACCTACTGTGTCGGCTGACTCGGGTATTGATCAAGAGGATATCGAGCATTGTTGATTCGAGTTCTGCCGTGCGTAGAAAGGACGCAGCAAGTTTACCGAGTTCGCTGATCGACCGGAGCGGACCTGCAATGTATCCCGACCAAATGGACGATCGAAATAACCCATGTCCACGCCTGCTGACACGGCAACGGCGCTGCGTGGAATGTTCCATTGCAGCCAACGTCGACCAGCGACGTGACATCCGTCGTGCACAAAAGCCCGACGGCAAGGTCACATACATTTCGGCAGACGCGCTGACCGACAGCGATAAGCGCACGCGCTTCTACGTGGTCCGGGTCGAGGTGCCGGCGCAAGCATTGGAAAGGGCCAACCGTCTCGCCAAGGAACCGGTCGCGCTCGGGCCGGGGCTCCGGACCGAGGTGTATATCCGCACGCATGCGCGCTCGGCCTTCGATTATCTGCTCGAACCGGTCAGGGACGGGATTCGGAAGTCGATGCGGGATTAAATCTGCAGCGTTATGCCGGTAAGTACACTTTGTATTTGTCGCGACACGATCGAGATTCGATCGGTTTGGAAGAAGTTTTTACGAGTTTGGAGTTCGATAAATCAACTCCATAATGTGGTAGTTAAACGCAGTTTCTGAGAGGAGCTAGATTCATGAAAGCCGTGACAGCAGCCGCGGTGGCGACCGCCACCGTGGCAAGCAACATAACTTATGCGCAGCCGATGCCGGCGTCCGACCTGCCGGTCGCGTTGCCGGGAAGTCTGCGTTATGCGCAAGCGGAGAATGGGCCCCAAAGGGCTCCTGCGCTGACCAGCCAGCTGAATTCCGTACGACAAGCGGCTTCGCCGACAAACCAGTCCGTTTCCCCGCAGGGCGGAGAAGAGGTGACGAAGATGATCTCCAGACCGAAAACCCCCGTCGAGTTTGTTCAGAATCTCAAGGCCATTTTCGACGGTGACCTCCTGCTGCAAGATGGGTTCTATACCGAAGAAAACCTGAAGGATATTTTCAACCTCGAAAAAGTCAACGTAGATAACAACATCGAAGACTCTGGAAAAAATATATCTATTTCTGGGAGCGTATCCGATTCGATTTTTCCGAGAATAAAAACATCAAAATTTTTCGGTGGATCGACTTCCGGTGCACAGTTTGTCGGTGGAAAGATTGATCAATCGGAGTTGATCAGGTCCGGCTTGAACTTCGGGATGTATGAAGGCGGTCCAGATTTTGATGCTGCCACGAAATTATTCGAGAAGAGGTTTGTTCGTGTGCCGCCCCAGCCGTCTCCCCATGGCGGCCCCGGGGCAGCCACGGCCCCACATGGAAACGAAACATGGAAATACCAACGGATTGACGGGGAAACGAAAAAAAGTATCATAATTAGTTTTAATTCGTCTGGCGAATTATCGAATATTCTAATTGAATTGACGCAAAAATAAATTATAAATAGGAGCGTGCGATGACTGTCGTTCTTACGGCTGACGCATTGAAGAAGCTCGCCAGCGGATTTGGAGTTAATTCAATTGAATATAATGCAATTATTGAGGCTGCTTCCCAATCTGATTTTTTGGCTGGTGAGTTGAATGAATTTGGTGCGGCGGGTCAATGGCAGTTCAAACGACGTGTTGCTGGCAGCGGAGTTAGCACGGGTTCACGTGACAAAGTAATTAGCTTTGATCCTTCATGGAGCGAATCACCAAACGTCTTCGCCACCACGCTGGCGCATGAACTCGGACACGCGCTGCTGCCAGGTGGGATGGGCGGTTCGCTTGCGCTGAATCCCGATGTTTCAAGACGCTGGACATCTTCTACGGCGCGAACGGCAAGGTCACGCAGCAGTCTGACTTCAACCTCGACAAGAGCTATACAAAGTACGACTTTGCTGCCGATGGCTCACAAACAGCGATGTTTTTCAGCGTCAATGGTCAAGTGAGCGGGTATGCGAAGTTCGATGCAGCCGGTATCTCTTGGTAATTGAACGTTATTTTTGAGAGGGGCAATGCTGATGAAAGCTATGGCAGCAACTGCAGTGGCGACCGCCACAGTGGTAAGCAACATAAGTTATGCGCACCCGGTGCCGGCGTCCGACGCGTCCGCAACGTTGCCAGGAGGTTGGCGTTACGTCCAACCAGAGGACGCGCCGCAAATGCCTCCTGTACTGAAAAGTATTCTAAATGCTGCGCAACAGACGGGTTCGTCAATAGAAAATTCCGTTCCTTCGAAAGTCAGTGAAGAGGTGAATCAGATGATTTCTCAACCGAAAATTCCTGTTGATATCGTTAATAATCTTAAGGTGATTTTTGATAGCGATCTTTTGTTGCGGGATAAGTTCTATACCGAGGCCAATCTGAAGGATATTTTTAACCTCGAAGTGGCAAGTGTAATCGAGAAAAGTGATGGAGCTGAGCGGAATACTTCGATTTCGGGGAGTGTATCGGATTTAGTATTTCCGAGAATAAAGACGTCGGAGTTTTTTGGAGGATCGGCGGCGGGTGCTCGATTTGGGGGCGGTAAAACGATTCATCAATCAGGTGCGGTCACGGCGGCCCTGAACTTTGGAATGTACAAAGGTGGTCCGGATTTTAATGCTGCGATGAAAATTTTCGCGAATAAATTTGTCCGTCTTCCGTCTGAACCTTTTCCTCATGGCGGTCCGGGCGCACCCACAGCACCTCATGGGAGTGAAACATGGAGATGTTATCAGGTGGACGGCCAATATGAGAGGACTATTACTGTCGGGTTCAATTCTGCTGGCAATCTTTCAAATATTCTTATTGAAGTAAGGAAGAGTTGAAGGTGGGGATGTAAAAATGAAAAATCATCTTGATCAAAGTGCTCTTAAGAGGCTGACTGATTTTTTGGCTCGAACTCGCCTCCATATAATGCAATTGTCGCTGCGACATAAAATCCCAGTTTCTGGCTGCCGAGTTGAGCGCTTTTGTTAAATTAATTGAGTTTTTTTAAAAGGAGTAATTCTTATGAAGGCTATGAATGTAACCGGTATTGCGGGTGTGGTGGTGAAAAGTAATATCGATTTTTCTCGGCCGGAGGTTTCTTCTGATCGTCTAGTAAGCGGTTTGCGTCATGCGCAGTCAGTTGAGCCTCCAGAAGTTTTACCTGCAATGACGAGTCGTCTTGGCTTCGTTCATCTGGATAATCCGTCGGCAATGTATTCGGATCCGGTTGATTCTAATTAATCGATCTGACGGGATTTCTAAATGCCAAATCAATTGATCTGAACTAAAGGGCTTTGTGTTAAATGAGGAAGATTTCGCTTTTCTTGCTCGCGCTTGGAGTAGTCACTCTTGCAGCGTGTGCGAATTACGGAGCAGGCTTGGTGTCACCTCGTTCATCACACGATATTCTGTTTGGCATCAAGGCTGTAGCGGACTCGAACGATTTGACCGACGTGGACTTTGTTGGAAAGCGATTGCAGATTGCTCTTGTAAAGGGCCCTGAGACGCCAGTCTATGAAAGTGCCGACCAATTAATTCGCGGCTACCGAAGTGAAGTCAAGCAAAGGGGAGGTGCAAAGGAATATCAACTCCAGAATTTTCATTATGGGATATTTCGGCCCCGCGATAGAAATTTTGAGCGTGTCATTATTTCTGTGTCAATGAATGTGGCGGCGATTTGTATTGGTCCGGCTGATGTAAGGGGTGTATTTCATGAGGTCGATCGATCTGTAAACCCACATGCTTCGTGGTCGTCCTTTTCTTACGATAGTCCGAAGGCGAAGGGTGTCAGAGCTTACTTCCGGTTTGGAGAGGACGAGTGTCTTCGTGGTTTTGGATTTTTCAAAAATAACAAAAAGGAATAGATAATATGTCAGCCATTACCGGAAAAGAAGCGATGTTTGCCAACGTCAATATAACTCAGGATGAAATCGATCTGATCAATCGGAGTCCCGCGCTTGTGGATCAATTTTTGAAATACAATAACGATGTGTTGAAAGAGGAGGTTCGCCCTATTCAATGGAATTGGGATTTCAAGATCTGATTGATTCAATGTACGCGCAGGTATTTTTCGCCCAGGGCATGCCTGCGGCGGCATCTGACTTTTTGACGTCGGGATTCGCCGATTCGAAGCGGTGACAACGTTAATGCGTTTCGTAAAAGCTTGAGAACTGGCGTGGAAATTTTGCATTGCAGTCAACGTCGGCTAGAGCGGTGATACTTTTGCGTTTGCAAGCGATGGCGACTGTATTCTGCTCTACGACTAGCGAGCCATCCGCAGATAAATCAGCGCACCGCCCGCGAGCAGCAGCGGGCACAAGATATACCACCCGGTCGTCAGAAACAGCCCGGCCACCGCAACCAGCGAAACCCATGCACAACGGTGCGCGATGCCGCCGCGCGGCAGCAGTTTCAGCGCGGCGGCCGCGCCGAGCCCGTACACCATCACGAAGCACCCGGAGGTGACGAGCACGAGCGGCTTCGGCCCGACGTCCGACAGCGTCGTCGCAGCCAGTGCGACCACTGCGAGCAGGGCGATCACGCCAAGGCTGCGGCGCGGCACGCCGCCGACCTGGCTGCCTTGCGCGAGCCATGCGGGCAATGCGCCGTCGCGCCCGAGCGCCGCGCCGAGTTTCGCCGCGCCCGCGAAATACGCGTTCATCGTACCGAGCGTGAGCAACAGTGCGGCCGCGGCGGCCAGCACCTGCGCATGGCCGCCGATGCCGCCCGCGATCAGTTCGGCGAGCGGCGCACCCGATCCGCCCGCGGAAGGCCCGAGCACCGTCACGCTCGCGGCCGCTACCGACAGATACAGCAACCCGACCACCACGACCGCGATTCCCGCCGAGCGCGGCATGTCGTGCGCGGGCCGACGGAATTCGGCAGCGAGATGCGTGATCGCTTCCCAGCCGGCGAAACTCCACACGAGCAGCGCGGCAGCCTGGCCGACGGCGAGCCAGCCATGCGGCGCGAACGGATGCAGGTTCGCGGTGCGCGCATGCGGCGCGGAGGCGAGCACCGCGGCGAGCAGCAGCGTGACGAGCAGTGCCGACAACACGAGCTGCATGCGGCCCGAAACGGTGACGCCGAATGCATTCGCGGCCGACACGGTCGCGATCAGCGCGGCAGCGGTGACGATGACCGTCGTGTGCCCGCCGCCCGTGACGGCCGCGACGTATGCGCCGCCGAACATGGCGGCGGCCGGTGCGCCGGCAGGCACCGCGAAATAGAAGCACCAGCCGACGATTGCCGCGGCTTTCGGCCCGAATGCGCGCCGGGCATAGGTCGATACGCCGCCCGCGTCGGGATAGCGCGCGCCGAGTGCGGCGAAGGTGGCCGCGAGCGGTCCGGACAGCACGACCAGCGCGGCCCATGCGAGCAGCGAGGCCGGGCCCGCGACCTCGGCGGCCAGTGCGGGCAGCGCAATCACGCCGGTGCCGAGCACGGCGCCGATATAGAGCGCGGCGCCCTGGAAAATGGTCAGCGAGCCCGCGTGATGAGCGGCGGGTGATTCGACATGCGAGGGCATGGACAGCAGTCTCCGGAAGTCTTGTCGTGTTCGAGCGCGGGCGCCCGCGTGGAAAATCGTTCGATGCTACCCGAACGACGGCGGCCGCGCGGCCCGGCGATCAGTAGTCCGTGCGGTGTCGCGTGTCAGCCGATGTCAGCAGTGGCGCGCGAGTCGCAGGCGGGCATACTCGCGCGCGGCGGGCGACAGCTCGGGCGCGTAGTGGAACGTTCCCGAAACCAGCGAGGCGACGGGCACGCCGTCGCGGAACAGCACGCGATTGCCGGCCAGTGCCGGCACCTTGTCGCCGGGCAGCAGCGTGCCGGCAAGATTCAGCGGATCGGCGCCCGTCACGCACACGTACTGTCCGTCACCCGGTTGCCGCCGCAGTTCGCGCAGGATCGGAATCGCCTCGGGCAATGCGAACTGTTCGCCCGCGAGCCCGGCGACGAAGCGTCCGCCGCGAATTTCGCCGCGCGCTTCGAGGCGCTGCAGTACCCGCACGAGTTCGCGCCAGCTCGGCAGCCAGTCGGCTTCGCGTTCGAGCAGCCGCCAGAACACGACACCGTAGCGGCGCAGCAGCGTCCACGCGATGTGCTCGAGCGCGTCGGGGTCGGTCGCGGCCTGGCTGCGTTTCGGCGCGGGCGCATCGTCCGATGGCGCGTGACGTTGCACGAGTGCCCAGCGGCCCGCGTCGTCCATCCCGCCGATCAGCGCGCCGCCGCGCCGGGTGCGTGGCGCATAGGTCGCGCTGCGCTTGACGGCGGGCTTCAACAGCGCACGCAGGCCCGCGTAGCTGTCCGCATTCACGAGGCCGGCCGACACGAGTTCGCCGAGCGCCTGTTCGAGTTCGACGGGCAGCATGTGCAGGTCGTCGAGCAGCGCATCGAAGAACATCGCGCCATGCGCGGCGAGCGCGTCGCGTACCTGCGTGGCCCGCGCGGACAGCGCCGGTTGCGCATCGGGATCGCGCAGCGCCTGCCATGCGGACAGGTGGCGGCGCGGCAGCAGCACGATCGGCGTCGTCTTCACGGGTGTGCCGGCCGCGCGCGCCGGTGCGCCGATGCGTGTCCACACGAGCTTGCCCGAGCGGCACAGCTCGTCGAGCCCGCCTGCCATGTAGTCGGTGAGGCGCGCGGGCAGCAGCGCGTCTTCCCAGGCGCTCGCCGCGGCCTCGTAGCCCTCGAGCTGTTCGACCACGGCCGCGAGTGCGTCACGGCCCGTGCCGCGCGTGTCCGGTGTCAGGTGTTGCCAGTGGAACAGGAAGCGCATGAAATCGGCGCGTTCGACCGGCTCGATCTCGCGGCGCAGCCGCTTCACCGTATAGCGATGAATGCGCGCAAGCAGATGGCGTTCGCACCATTCGTCCACCGTCGTGCCCGGTGTGAACCGGCCGCGCATCACATAGCCTTCGCGCTCCAGCGCCGCGAGTGCCGTCGCGATCGACGCGGGCGGCAGGCCGAGCGGTGTCGCGATCGCGTCGAGCGCAAGCGGCCCGAAGCCGGTGAGCCGCGCGCGGATCACGTCGACGAGCGCCGCATCGGCTTCCCACGGCTGCGCGCAGGCGGCCGGCACCTTGAGCGCCGGCGCGATGCGCGCGTCGGGATGCAGTGCACGCAGGCACACGAGTCGTTCGACCGGCACCCACAGCGTGGCGCCGTCCGGCGCGACGAGTTTCGTCGCACGGCGGCGTTCGGCGAGTTCCGCGAGCCGGTCGAGCCAGCCTTCGCGTTCGCGTGCTTCGCGGTCGGCGATGCACGCGAGCGTGAGCAGCGCGTCGTGCATTTCGTCGGCGTCGCGCACGAGTGGCCAGGCTTCGTCGCGCACGGCATCGATCGCGTCGGCGTCGAGCGCGCCGAGATCGTCGGCCGATTCGGGATCGCTCCAGCGGCGCGACTGCACGGCCTGCGTGCGACGTTCCTCGAGCGGTGCATCGTCGAGGAACGCGTAGGGTTTCGCGTTCAGGATCTCGGCCGCGAGCGGCGACGGCGCGGGCAGGTCGCGCGCGACGAGCTCGATCGCGCCGCTTTCGATCCGGCGCAGCAGCGCAAGCCAGCCCTCGGTGTCCATCGCGTCGTGCAGGCAGTCGTCGAGCGTCTGGTCGACGAGCGGGTGATGCGGAATCTCGCGCTCGCCGACGATGTTCTCGAGGCACGCGACCTGATCGGGGAACACGGTTGCGAGCAGATCCTCGCTCTTCATCCGCTGCAGTTGCGGCGCGGTGCGCTTGCCGCCAGTGAAGCGCGGCAATGCAAGCGCGGTCGTCGCGTTCCAGCGCCAGCGCACGCCGAACATCGGCGCGTCGAGCAGGGCCTGGACCAGCACGTGCTCGGCGCTGGCCGAACGCAGGTAGCGCCACACTTCGTCGAGCGCGAAGCTGTGCGCGAGCGACAGCGACAGGATGATCGCGTCGTCGGTCGCGGCCGCCTGCAGCTCGAAGTTGAAATTGCGGCAGAAGCGCTTGCGCAGCGCGAGCCCCCACGCGCGGTTGATGCGGCTGCCGAACGGCGAATGGATCACGAGCTGCGTGCCGCCCGATTCGTCGAAGAAGCGCTCCATCACGAGCGTGTCCTGCGTCGGCAACGCGCCGAGCGCAGCGCGCGTGCGCGCGAGATAGTCGGCGATCTGGTGCGCGGCGTCGGGCGACAGGTGCAGATCGTCGACGAGCCAGCGCAATGCCGGCGCGAGGCGGCTTTCAGCGGTGCCGGCGGCAATGGTGTCGTGCGGCAAGGCGAGCGAGGCATCGGCCTGGATCCCGGCCTTTGACTTCGCATTCGCGCCGGCTTTGGCGTCGGTTCGAGGTGTGGACCTCCCGCCGGTTCCGTCACCGGTGCCTTCGCGGCGCTTGCCATGTGCCGCCAGCCGGTCGCCGTCGGCGAACAGTCCGTCGAGCCGCGCACGCAACCGGCCGACCGCCGCCGACAGCTCGTCGCTGCGCCCCGGCGCCTCGCCGAGCCAGAACGGAATGCTCGGCGACTGGCCTTGCGCGTCCTCGACACGCACGCGGCCCGTTTCCACGCGAATGATCCGGTACGACTGGTTGCCCAGCTGGAACACGTCGCCGGCCAGGCTCTCGATCGCGAAATCCTCGTTGACCGTGCCGACCTGGATGCCCTGCGGTTCGAGGAGCACCGCGTAGTCGGCCATGTCGGGGATCGTGCCGCCCGACGTAGTGGCGGTCATCATCGCGTTGCGGCGCCCGCGCACGGTGCCGCCGACCACGTCGCGATGCAGGTAGGCGCCGCGCACGCCGCGCCGGCTCGTGAAGCCTTCGGCGAGCATCTTCATCACTTCGTCGAAGCGCTCGCGCGTCAGCCGCGCGTACGGCGCTGCGCGCGTGAAACTCGCGTACAGCGCATCTTCCTGCCATTCCGCGCACGCCACTTCGGCGACGATCTGCTGTGCGAGCACGTCGAGCGGCGCTTCGGGAATGCGCAGCGCGTCAAGTTCGCCGCGCTGCACGCAATCGAGCAGCGCCGCGCACTCGACAAGTTCGTCGCGCGACAGCGGGAACAGCCGGCCTTTCGGTACGCCGCCGACATGGTGCCCCGAACGGCCGACGCGCTGCAGGAACGGTGCGATCCCGCGCGGCGAACCGACCTGGCAGACGAGATCGACGTCGCCGATGTCGATGCCGAGTTCAAGCGATGCGGTGGCGACGAGCAGTTTCAATTCGCCGCGCTTCAGGCGCTGCTCGGCGTCGAAGCGGTGCTCCTTCGCGAGACTGCCGTGATGCGCGGCGATCGCTTCCTTGCCGAGCCGGTCGGCGAGATGGCGCGCCATGCGCTCGGCGGTGCGCCGCGTGTTGACGAACACCAGCGTCGTGCGATGCGCGGCCGCGAGGCCGGCGATGCGGTCGTACACCTGTTCCCACACGTCGGTTGCCATCACGGGCTCGAGCGGCACGTTCGGCAATTCGAGCGCGAGGTCGCGCTCGCGCGTGTGGCCCGTGTCGACGATCGTGCAGTCGCGAGGCGCGTCAGCCGGGCCGCCGACCAGGAAGCGCGCGACCGCGTCGATCGGCTTTTGCGTGGCCGACAGACCGATACGCGGCAGCGCATGGCCGGCCAGCGCGTCGAGACGTTCGAGCGACAGCGCAAGATGGCTGCCGCGCTTCGATGATGCGAGCGCATGGATTTCGTCGACGATGACCGAGCGCACGTTCGACAGCATCTGTCGCCCCGACGTGGACGACAACAGCACGTACAACGACTCGGGCGTCGTGACGAGGATGTGCGGCGCGCGCTTGCGCAGTGCGGCACGTTCGGCCTGCGTCGTGTCGCCGGTGCGCACGGCGGTGCGGATCGCCGGCACCGGCAGGCCGAGTTGCGCGAGCGATTCGGCGATGCCGGCGAGCGGCGCATCGAGGTTCACGTGGATGTCGTTCGACAGCGCTTTCAGCGGCGATA
Organism: Burkholderia sp. 4NA327C6; assembly: GCF_005502655.1. Classification (NCBI taxonomy): domain Bacteria; kingdom Pseudomonadati; phylum Pseudomonadota; class Betaproteobacteria; order Burkholderiales; family Burkholderiaceae; genus Burkholderia; species Burkholderia sp. 4NA327C6. Next base: position 64,666 of record NZ_SCNZ01000004.1, read on the forward strand.
CGTACACGACGAGCGTCGCGTCGGGCAGCGTGCCGTCGTGCGCCAGCGCATCGCGCACCAGATCGTCGAGCGCGCACAGGAAGGCGGTGAGCGTCTTGCCGGAGCCGGTCGGTGCCGCAACGAGCGTCGATCGGCCGGCCTTGATGTGCGGCCAAGCGAGCGCTTGCGCGCCGGTGGGCGCGGCGAACGTGCGCCGGAACCACGCGGCGACAGCCGGGTGGAACACGTCGAGCGCACGGGCGGCAGGGCGGGTAGCTGTGACGTCCATCGGAGCGTTGAAATGGGGTGCAAGCGCGCGGAGGGTGCGCTTGCGAATCGAATCGTCAGTGTGCCAGACGTCGCGCGTGCGTGCCGGGCAGGTGTGTCGGCGATCCAGATCCAGATGGGGGCGTGCATCGCACTTTCAACGAACGAAAAGTTGCATGCGCGTTGGCATGCCGATCGCGCCTCGAATGGTGACGAATTGCAACTAGACGCGGTGCAGCCAGCCGAGCCACTGTTCGAGCAGCGGCGCGCGCGACCACAACGACTGCGCGAGCCACAGCGTGCCGCCCCATGCGGCGGCCACGACGATCAGGTCGCAATGCCCGCTGTTCCACAGGTTCAGTGAGTGACGCCGCCAGATCCACGGTACGCCGAGCGGATTCGGCCAGTCGGCGAGCAGATGCATGATGCCGCCGCATGCGAAGCCGAACAGCGGCGCGGCCCACAGCGGGTGCGGATGATGGATGAGCCCGTGCCATCCAAGCGCCAGCAGCGCGATCCAGCCGATGCCCCAGTGCGTGACGGTGCGATGCGTGATCCACAAACGGCGCTTGCGGCTCCACCATGCGACCTCGAGCCAGTCGGGAGCGGTGCCGCCCGCGACGCCCGCCGCGAATGCGGCGAACAGACCCGAATGCCACGGGCCGGTTGCGCCGGTTTGCGCGACGAGGACAGCGGCGGCGACACCGGCGGCGAAGCCGGATGCATGATGCGCATTGTGTGATGCCATAGGAAGCGAGACGAAGAAACGTGAAGCGGTGCGTGCACGAAAAATTGATGCACCGCGAAAGCGGGGCGCTATCTTCGCAGATCGGTCCGTGCAGCGGGAGGGACGTTCGCAGATTTTTTTGCACGTAGCACGTGGTCTTCCGCGCAGTTCGCAACTTTCGGTTTTTGTGCGTTGCGTGAGGACGTGTGCCGCGTGTCATTTCGACCGATCCGCGTACCTGTTTCGAAGCCTCGGTATGACCTTGCGCACATGACGAATACGCTTTCAATGCAAGCCCGTGTTCGACCCTTTTTGTCCCCCTATACTATGAAACCGGATATGACCATCGGCGCGCCGGCGGCCATGAGCGGAACAGGTGCTTTTCCTGGCTGAAGGAGATCCACATGGGGGACATGCAATGACTACGCTGAATCGCTTCAAATCATCCGCTGTCGCGCTCGCGACGGTGGCCGGCATCGGTTTCCTGCCGAACGCGCCCGTCTATGCGAAGGGGCCGCAGCCCGCCGTCCTGACGAGCTCGGCGGTCGCGGTGGCCGACAAGTACAGCGCGGATGCCGCGGAGCGAATCTTCAAGGAAGGCGGCAACGCGATCGACGCGGCCGTCGCGATCGCGTTCACGCTGGCCGTCACGTATCCGGAAGCCGGCAACATCGGCGGTGGCGGCTTCATGACGATCTACAAGGACGGCAAGCCGTACTTCATCGACTATCGCGAGCGCGCGCCGCTCGCCGCGACGAAGGACATGTACCTCGACAAGGACGGCAACGTCGTCAAGGACATGAGCCTGTACGGCCCGCGCGCGGCCGGCGTGCCGGGCACGGTCGCGGGCATGTGGGAAGCGCAGAAGCGCTTCGGCAAGCTGAAGTGGAAGCAGGTGCTCGCGCCGGCGATCCACTATGCGCGCGACGGCTTCGTCGTCGACGAACAGCTCGCGCAACGCGGCGTCGATGCATCGAAGGAGTTCGGCGGCAAGACCAACTTCGACAAGTATTTCTCCGGGTTGAAGGCCGGCGTGAACTTCAAGCAGCCGGATCTTGCCGACGTGCTCACGCGCATCGCGAACGACGGCGCGGAAGGTTTCTACAAGGGCAAGACGGCGGAGCTGATCGCCGCGTCGATGAAGACCGGCGACGGCAACGGGCTGATTACCACCGAGGATCTTGCGCAGTACCGGGCCGTGTGGCGCCAGCCGGTGCAGGCGAAGTGGAACGGCTATGACGTGATCACCGCGCCGCCGCCGAGCTCGGGCGGCATCGGCCTCGTGCAGCTGCTGAAGATGAAGGCCGACCTCAAGCAGGATTTCGAGGGCGTGAAGCTCAACTCGCCGCAGTACATCCACCTCGTCGCGGAAATCGAGAAGCGCGTGTTCGCCGACCGTGCGCAGTATCTCGGCGATCCGGATTTCTACAAGGTGCCGATCGCGCAGCTGACCGACGACGCGTACATCGCGAAGCGGGCGGGCGAGGTCAACCCGAAGGAGCCGTCGGATACGAAGAGCGTGCAGCCGGGCCTCGGCACGACGATGCCGGAGAAGGCTGAAACGACGCACTTCTCGGTGGTCGACAAGGGGGGCAACGCGGTGTCGAACACGTACACGATCAACGGCTATTTCGGCTCGGGCGTGATCGCCGACGGCACCGGCATCGTGCTGAACGACGAGATGGACGACTTCTCCGCGAAGCCGGGCGTCGCGAACATGTTCGGCGTGGTCGGCAGCGACGCGAACGCGATCGAACCGAAGAAGCGCCCGCTGTCGTCGATGTCGCCGACGATCATGACGAAGGACGGCAAGGTGTCGCTCGTGATCGGCACGCCGGGCGGCTCGCGCATCTTCACGTCGATCTTCCAGGTGATCAACAACATCTACGACTTCAAGATGCCGTTGAAGGAGGCCGTCGGTGCGATGCGCTTCCATCACCAGCTGCTGCCGCCGAACACGATCTTCTGGGAGCCGTACCACCCGATCGAAGGCGAACTCGCGAAGCAGATCGAGGCGCGCGGCTATACGCTGAAGGGGCAGGATTTCAGCGGCGACATCCAGGTGATCAAGATCGACGGCAAGACGCCGGAGGCGATGGCCGACCCGCGCGGGCGGGGTGTGACGCGGATTATTCGGTGACGTGAAGTGGCGCGTGCGCGGTGGCGAAGGCGGCCGCGCACGCCGTGTTCCACAGCCGGGCGCCGTGCCATCGGCTGCGGACCGCGCTCAACCGGTGGCCCGGATGAATTCGGCGATGCGTGACGCGATGGCGTCGGGCGCATCCTCGAAGCAGTAGTGCCCGACGCCCGCCAGCCGCTCGACGGGCGCGGACGGAAACAGTGCCGTGAAGAGCGGCAGGAAGTGTTCGGCGCCGAGCGTTCGGTCGGCGTCTCCCCAGATCGCGAGCGCGGGCTTGTCGCGTATCGCACGCAGCGCTGCTGCATCGGGCGTCTCGAACCGATGCGCGCCGGCGGCAAACCCGCGGGCCCATCCGATCGCGCCGACGCAGTCCTCCGGCTGCGCGAACGGGGCACCGTATGCGGCGATCCACGTGTCGCTGATAACCGCGTGATTTTCGAATCCGTTCAGCTTCAGCGTGCTCAGGATATTGAAGCCGAGCTGACCGAGCACCGTCTCCAGCGTGTCGTCCGCCGCCGCGCGCACGATCCACTGGAACCACGGCGCATCGCGACCGTTTGCGTTCAGTCGTTCGACAAGGTCGGGCTGGCCGAACGGCGTCGGCCCATTCGCGGACACGATCCGCCGGATGCGATCCGGATGCCGCGCGGCCAGCCCCATGCCCACCGGGCCGCCGAAGTCGTGCATCACGAGCGTGATGCGATCGAGGTCGCGCGCGAGCACGAAGCGCTCCAGGTTGTCGACATGGTCCTGCAGCCAGTAGCTGCGATCGTGTGGCGTCGCGCTTTTGCCGAAGCCCATGTGATCGGGCACGACGACACGGTGCGTCGGGCTCAGCGCGGCAATCAGATGGCGGAACAGATAGCCCCACGTGGGTTCGCCATGCAGGCACAGAAGGGTTTCGCCGTCGTGCGGACCTTCGTCCACGTAGTGCATCCGGAAGCCGGATGCGTCGTCGAAATGCGGGGCGAAGGGAAAGGTGCCATCGAACGTGGCATCGGGCCGGATCATCGAACGCTCCTTCGGATAGTCGGATAGTTTGGTTTCAAGGTGAAACCGAATCGAAGCGTAGGATATTCGGTTTCAAGTTGCAACCAAAAAATGCGTGGACAAATCACCGGAATGACTGGCTGATGGTGCGTGATTTCGTGCCGGAAAACAGCGTTGCCGGAATTAGTTGGCGAGACGCATGAGTTGAAAAGCCAATCGGGCCCGAATCGGCTGCTCCATTCGTCGATCGCGAACAGTCGGGCGTCGTGCGATTGATCTTTCGCTCGACGAGTTTTATATTGCAACCATTTATTTCACCGGAAACGACCGCCGCTCCGCCCGCATTCCGGGCACGGCATCGCCCCATGCATCGATGAACAGACGAACCACGCACGAGGATTCCCTTTGCGGTGTTGCCCGCCCGCTGGACGCGATTGGCGACTGGTGGTCGCTGCTGATCGTCCGCGATGCGTTCGACGGGTTGCGCCGCTTCGGCGAATTCCAGAAGAATCTCGGGCTGGCCAAGAACATCCTGGCCGCGCGCCTGCGCAACCTGGTCGCGCACGGGATCATGGACATCGTGCCGGCCGCGGACGGCGGCGCGCATCACGAGTACGTGCTGACCGAGAAAGGGCGCGGCCTGTTTCCACTGCTCGTCGCGCTGCGGCAGTGGGGCGAGGATTTCTTCTTCGAACCGGACGACGCACACGTGCTGCTCGTCGACCGGAAGAGCGGGTTGCCGGTCAGGAAGCTCGAACTGCGTTCGCAGGACGGGCGCGTGCTCGGGCCGGAGGATACGGTCGTACTGCCGCCGCCGGACTGACGAGCGGCGACCGGGCTCGTGCCGCGTTCGACTCCGGTCGCTCGCCGCGTTGCTTTCGAGGAAGCTGGTGACCTATATTCCGTTACTTATGAAGATTACGCTGGACATCGACCAGCCGAACCGGCAGTTCGTGTCGAACACGTTCGATATTTCCGCGAACCCCGTACTGGCCAGCGCGCTGCTCGCATTCCGCTCCCGACCGGTGCGCCGGCCCTTTTTTCATGAATTTGACGCGCGACACTGGGATAATGGAGGAGTTTGGCTGCGTCAATGATGGAAGGAGGCCCCATGGGCGACAACGATACCCGCACCGAGACCGACGACCGCACCGATATGGAATCGATGGAAGCGCGCCAGCGCCGCTTCGAGGAAGATCTGGTCGACGCCTACGACGAAGAGCTCGAGATGGAGCTCGACGATCGCCGCTTCGACGACAGCGACGACCTGCTGTTTTCGCAGGAGCGCCGCGAGGCGCGCAAGCAATATTTCCGCGAACTGTTCCGCCTGCAGGGCGAACTCGTGAAGCTGCAGGACTGGGTCGTCAGCACGGGGCACCGGCTCGTCGTCATTTTCGAGGGGCGCGACGCGGCCGGCAAGGGCGGGGCGATCAAGCGCATCACGCAGCGGCTGAACCCGCGCGTCTGCCGCGTGGCGGCGCTGCCGGCACCGAACAACCGCGAACGCACGCAATGGTATTTCCAGCGCTATGTCGCGCATCTGCCGGCCGGCGGCGAGATCGTGCTGTTCGACCGCAGCTGGTACAACCGCGCGGGCGTCGAGCGCGTGATGAATTTCTGTACCGACGAGGAATACGAGGAGTTTTTCCGTTCGGTGCCCGAGTTCGAGAAGATGCTGGTGCGCAGCGGGATCCAGATCGTCAAGTACTGGTTTTCGATCACCGACCACGAGCAGGAAGTGCGTTTCCAGAGCCGGATCGAGGATCCGCTCAAGCAGTGGAAGCTGAGCCCGATGGATCTCGAGAGCCGCCGCCGCTGGGAAGCCTACACGGCCGCGAAGGAAGAGATGCTGCTGCGTACGCACATTCCGGAAGCGCCGTGGTGGGTCGTGCAGGCCGTCGACAAGAAGCGCGCACGGCTGAACTGCATTCACCACCTGCTGCAGCAGGTGCCGTATCACGAGGTGCCGCACGCACCGATCGACCTGCCGCCGCGCGAGCATCACGAGGATTACATCCGTCGGCCGACGCCGGACAACATGATCGTGCCGGATATCTACTGAGCGGTCGTGGCGGGTTCGATGCGATGAAGGGGCGCGCCGCGCAACGCGGCGCGCGTTACTCCCGGATCAGGAACGCGGTGCGGTCGCGTCCGACGATCCATGCGGGTGCACGGCCGCGGCCGCTCCATGTTGCGCCGGTTGCCGGGTCGCGATACTTCGCACCGACCGTAAACAGCTTCGCGCGATCGCTGTAACCCTGCCCGAAGATTTCCCGTGCGGTCAGCGCGTAGCCGGTGACGAGCTCGCGTACCTGTGCCAGCACCGCGCGGCGTTCGCGGCTGCGTGCCGCCTTGATGCGCCGATCGAGTTCCGCAAGCTGGGCTTGCAGTGTCTGCAGTTGATGCATGCGTCCGTTATCCCGTAGTCGAGTTTTGATTATTGGCGACGCGTGACGAACCGCACGTCGGCACGCCCGGCCTAGGCGTGCCGCCTCGGCCGGTGGCGGTTGCATGTCGCCTGTGCCGGCCTGCGGATAGAACGTACACGGCACGAATCGCCGGGAACTCGGTGAGATTAAGTGGCGGCGCGCGGTTTTTCTATCGGACGTATCTGAAATTTCGGCGGAATTTTGGGGCAGCGGGGTGGCGCGGAGGGGACGATAGCGGCCGCTCGTTACAGATCGGGAAAGCCCGATCGCCCTTGCGTCAGGTCGAACAACTCGGTTCGCGCATGCGCGTCGGCTGTCTCGGGCAGCTTGATCACGAGCTTGACCGTCATCCCGTACGCGCTGTCCACCAGTTCGTAGCCCGCCTGTTCGATCCAGCGGCGCACGCGCGCTTCCTCGGGATAGCCGATCTCGATCGCGAGCCGCGTGTAGCGGATGCGCTCGACGCGCTCGGCATCGAGCAGCGCCGACGCGATTGCATCGGTGTACGCGCGCACCAGCCCGCCCGCGCCGAGCTTCACGCCGCCGTAGTAACGCACGACCGCGCCGAGCACGCCGTCGAGATCGTGATGGCGCAGCACTTCCAGGATCGGGCGGCCTGCGGTGCCCGACGGCTCGCCGTCGTCCGACATCCCCGATTGACCGCCCGCCAGCAAGGCCCAGCACACGTGCGTGGCCGCTGGATGGTCGTCGCGCAGGCGCTGCAGGGCCTGCATTGCGGCGTCGCGGTCGTCGACGGGAATCGCGTACGCGATGAAGCGGCTCTTGCGGATCTCGAGTTCGCGGGTGTAGGTGGTGGCGAGCGAGTACATCATGCGTCGCGAGGGGGAAACAGTAAGGAAATCAAGGTGATGATGGCGTGTCGGTTCTTTGGGTGCCGGCCCGGGCGGGCAGCGGCCGGCCGCATGGCCGGGATGAAGACTGAATTTTACCGTGGCGCGCATCGTTGACTTTCGATGCCGTCAGCGCCCGGCCGGGGTGCGGTGCTGGATACGGAATGGCGAAGCGCCAATGTGAAGGGTGCGGCAGCGGCCGTTCCGATTTTTTCTACGACGATTCGCGCGCGACATCACCGCACACCGACCGACGACCGCAACGCCGCGCCCAGCGTGCGCAGCGCTTGCCGTGCCCGCGCATCGGTCAGGTTCGAGTAGAGCACCACGTCGCGCGTCGGCAAGGGCGGCAGCCCGTATCGCATGCCCACGTCGACCGTCCCGACGGGCGCCACGCGATGCCCGAGCGCGGCGACGGCCAGCCCGGCGGACACTGCCGCGCCGATCGTCGCCACGCCGCCGCCGACGAATACTTCCGTCCATGCGACACCGGCTTCGTCCAGCGCGCCGACGGCCATGCGGCGCACGCTGCACGGCTCGGCCTGCGTCGCGAGGCGCAGCGGTTGCGGCGGATGGTACTCGAAATCGGTCGCAGCCATCCAGCCGAACGACTCCGACAGGAGGGTTTCACCGTCGAGCCGCCGGCTGTCGTGCTGCAGCGCGACGGCGGCGTCGAGCTGGCCGCGGTCGAACGCATCGAGCACATCGCGCGAGGCGGCCACCCGGATCTCCAGCACGAGCCCCGGTTCCGCTTCGCTCATGCGCCGAAGCAGCATCGGAAGATCGGCGCCGACGACATGATGGCTCACGCCGATCACCAGCCGCCGCTGGCCGACGCCGAATGCACCGACCGCGCCCTGGTGAGCGGCCACGAGCTCACGCGCGGGTTCGAGGAACGCGGTGCCGTCGGCTGACAAGCGAACCTGCCGCGGCGTGCGTTCCAGCAGGCGTCGTCCGAGGCTGTCTTCCAGCTTTTTGATCTTCAGGCTCACCGCGGACTGCGTGGTGTCCATCGCCTCGGCGGCCCGTGTGAAGCTCTTGAGGTCGGCAGTCAGCACGAACGCCTGCACGGCTTCGATGTCGAGCGTTTTCATCGCGCAATCATCCATTTAGAAATCGAATCATTGAAATATTCTGCCATCGACTTTTCAAATGATTCAAGGTCTTCTACGCTGTTCTCGAGCCGCTCGGAATCTCCCTTTCCGTTTCCAGGAGTCGATCATGCTGACCGCGTACTACGCGCACCGCCTGCCGGCGGACTACGACCTCGACATCATCCGCAATCGCGTGCGCGAGCGCGGCAGGCTCTGGGACGACACGCCGGATCTCGTGTTCAAGGGGTTCCTGCTGCGCGAGGCGGGCCGCTACGGTGCGACGGAAAACGGCTATGCATCGCTTTATGTGTGGCGCAATGAGCAGGCGTTCGCCCGGTTCGTCACGGACGGCCGCTTCCGGGTCGTGACGGACAGCTTCGGGCGTGCGCCGATCGACGTGCAGGTCGCGCTGGATGCGCGCAAGGGCAGCGCATCGGCGGGGCGCTTCGTGCGGCTGGAAGCCGTGGATATTCCGGCGGATGCCGACCTCGATGCGACGCTGGCGCGGGAGGTCGAGCGCAATCGCGACGTGGCGGCGAGGCAGGGTACGGTTGCGGCCGCCGTCAGCCTTGATCCGCTGCGCTGGCGGCTGACGCGCTCGCTCGTAACGGAACACGAGCTGGACGACGGCGGCGCGGGTACGGTGTATCAGGTGCTGCATCTGGCCCGGCCGTTGCTCGATACGCTTGAAGGGGGTGGGGAGTGATGGCCGGCGGCGCGGTCCGATCGCGGGCCGGGCCGGCCGGTGGGGCCTGCGGCCCGGCATCCGCGCGATTGCCGGCTGGCCTGGTGGTCGCCGCGCATCTGGCCGGGATGGCGGCGGGGATCGCCGCGATTACCGCGCTCGCGACGTTGCTGGCGCTGTTGTTCCGGTAAGGGGCGCGTTTGCGGATGAGTGAATACGGAAGCGCCGGGCACGATGTGCGCGGCGCTTCCGTTCCTTCACTACCGCTCAGTTCCCCTGCAACCGGATATCCCGCGACGATGCGCCGACGTACACCGTTCCGCCCGGCACCACGCGCCAGCCGTTACGCGACGTGTCCCACACGCTCTGCATCCGCGGCGATACAGTCACGCGCACCCGCCGCGTCTCGCCCGGATTCAGCCGGATCTTCTCCCAGCCGACCAGGCGCTTCGGCGGTTCGTCCTTGTACGGCACGCCCAGATAGACCTGCGGCGTTTCCGCGCCGGCGACGCGCCCGTCGTTACGCACCGTGAATGCGACGCTCAGCGCACCGTCCCATTGCTTCGACACCGACAGCCCCGAATACGCGAAGTGCGTGTACGACAGCCCATAGCCGAACTCGAACATCGGCTTGATGTTGTGCGCGTCATACCAGCGATAGCCCATGTTCAGCTTTTCCGCATAGACGGGATCGTTGTCGAACGCACCGTTTTGCCCCCAGGTCGGCGAATCCTGATCGCGTGCGGGGAACGTGACAGGCAGCTTGCCGGACGGATTGACCGCACCGAACAGCACGTTCGCGATCGCCTTGCCGCCGGCTTCGCCGGGATACCACGCCTCGACGATCGCGGAGACCTGGTCCTTCCACGGCATCAGCACCGGGTTGCCGCTCTGGACCACGACGATCGTGTGCGGATTCGCGCGGGCGACGGCTTCGACGAGCGCATCCTGGTTCGACGGGTTTGCGAGGCTCAGGCTCTGGAGATCACCGAAATCCTCGCCGGCCGGCTGCGCGACCACGACGATCGCGACGTCCGAGCGGCCCGCGAGCGCGGCGGCCTGGTCGATCTCCTGCTGCGTGTACGCGCGGAACGGCGACTGCTGGTCGGTGTTGCCCGCGAACGTGACCTGGGCGGCCGGCGCGAGCGCGCGGATCGCCGCGACGATCGGTACGTCGACCTTCAGCCACGGATTGCGCCACCAGCTGCATCCTGTCGATGACCCGAACGTCAGGCCACCGCAGCCCGCAAACGATCCCGATACAGGGTCGCGCGTGTTGCCCGAGCCGCCGCCGGACAGCACGGCCGTATCGGCATGGCCGCCGATCACCGCGATGCGCGACAGCGCCGACGCGGCGAGCGGCAACTGGTTGCCGTCGTTCTTCAGCAGTACGATCGACTGCTCGGAAGCGGCCTGCGCGAACCGGTTCGCGGCCGCGAAATCGATCGTGCCGCCGCCCTTGGCCGGATCGTCCATTACGCCGACGCGGATCATCACCGCGAGCTTGCGTCGCACCATGTCGTCGAGACGCGCGGTCGACACCGACCCGTTTGCGATGGCCTGCTTGACGGCCGCCGGTGTGAGGTACACGGTCGATCCGACGTCTTCTTCCTCGTCGAGCCCGGCATTGATCGCGGCAGCGGTGCTGTGCGTCGCGCCCCAGTCGGACTGCACCTGGCCCTGGAAGCCCCATTCGTTCTTCAGCACGTCGTTCAGCAGGTGAGGGTTCTCGCAGGCATACGCACCGTTCAGGCGGTTGTAGCTGCACATCACGCTGCCGGGCCGCCCGCGCTTCGCGGCGATCTCGAACGGCAGCAGGTAGAGCTCGCGCAGCGTGCGCTCGTCGATCTGCGTGTTGCCGCCCATCCGGCCGTGCTCCTGTTCGTTGCCGGCGTAGTGCTTGATGGTCGCGATGACTTTCTGCCGCTGCGTGGCGAGCGTGCGTTCGGCGAGCAGGTCGCCGGCCAGTAGCGGATCCTCGCCGAGATACTCGAACAGGCGGCCGCCGCGCGGCTCGCGCGCGAGGTTGGTGCCGCCGCCGAGGCCCATGCCGAAGCCTTGCGCGCGCAACTGGATCGCGACCTGCTTGCCGTAGTCGTACGACAGGCGGCGATCCCAGCTCGCAGCGACGGCGATCGTCGCAGGGAACGTCGTGCTGGCCTGCGACGTGCTGCCGGAACCCGTCGCTGAATCGACCATGTTCAGGTCGGGAATGCCGAGCCGCGGCACGCCCTGGATGTAGCCGGCGCCACCGCCCGGCACTTTCGACATTTCGTATTGCGAATGAATGAATTGAAGTTTTTCGTCGAGCGTCATCTTGCGCACGAGCGAGTCAGCGCGCCGGACCGCCGCGGCGGACGCGAACGCATCGGTGGCGTCGCCTTGCGCGTTGAAATCGGTGTCGCCCGCGTAGGCGCTGGTGCAGAGGGTCGCTGCCAGCACGACGGCCGGCCAGAGTGTGTCCCGCATGTTGCTCTCCATGATCGTATTGCCGGTTGTTCGAATGATGTCTGGAGCTGCGCACGTCCGGTGGATTCGCACCGGACGCAATTGGCTGGCGATGCTGGGTGGTTGCGCGTCGGCATGCCAAGCCAGGCGGGGAATCGTTACGGCCGGTTGGGCCCGATCGAACATCGAGGACGGCGACGCGGACCGCCCGGCGCTGCCGAATCGGATGTAGCGATTCTCTGCAGCGACTAATGGTATGAATGTAGTTTGACTACAGCATCGGTGTTTCTACCGATATGTCCGATCTTTCTTCGGCACGGGTGCGCTACGAGGTGGAAAGGCGGTCATCGTTCCCGATGGCCGGGGTGTGGTCGGGTAAGAAGTACCTGGGAGAAAGCGTTTTTGTACGGCAGTCATGTGGTGATGCGTGCGTCCCGTTTCGTTGCGTGCGCATCCAATCGTGCTTCGGTCATTGCGCCCACTGCTCGTCGTGAATGCAGCTTTGATTCCGGGGCTGGGGAAATGGCGGTTGCGCCGAGTCAAGCAACGCGGGCCCACTTTCATGTGATGTGTTGAGTAAGGTTGCTCACATATCTGCAGTGCCGGACGGTGTTCAATCGAGTATTGCCGTGCGCGTTGTCTGACCAGGGCGCTGGTGCGCGGACATGCAGCAAGCGACGCGAAGGTGTTCGTGCCGGGCGAAGTGCCCCGTCCGGCAACGCTTGCCTTGACCGACGGACGAAGAATCCAGGTGACGCGCTTGGTCACATGGGCGGCGTTGGGTGCGCGGCGAATCCGTGCGAGGCGCCGCGGGCCCGGCAGTCGAGTGCAGGTCTACACGTCGGCGGGGTACGTCGGCATGGTTCGCCCGTGCGCGATCGGCGGAGAGCCTTGCGTGGCCGTGGCGCCGCAAGTCCGGGAAGCGCGTTGTGAAAATGTAATGTGACGTACGAAATCTGTCGGGATTGAGTGGCCTAATCGTCGATATTCGAACGGGCACGCCATATCCGGTGTGCCGAGCTGATTCGGGGGTAGGGAACGGAAATGTAACGTCATCCGACCAAAAAATTACCAAGACCAATTTCAACCCAGAGGCGCTTGCCGGTCAGGCGATCCTCGACAGGCACTCGCCGGCCCCGGTCGGGCATGCGGGTGTTTTCACATACAGGCGTTTTCGTGGGAACCCAAATCGATACGCAAGGACGGGGCCGGTTACGGGGAATCGGCTCGCATCGTCGCAACGTCAGTCGTTCCCGATTTGCTTTAAGCGGCCGAGCGTACAGGCACCCTCGTTTCGGCCGCAAGTTGAAGTTCGCACGCACGCACGCGCAGGCGTTTCCGGTATCTGGATGCCTGCTTCGCGGCATGCGTCAGGTATTCGGCAGCGCATCGGGCCATCAGGCGCACAGCGCAAGGACCGGATCATGACGCCCATTCAGTTCAACGGATGCGTCGGCTGGTTTCACCCAGGGAGTCGCCCGCATGGCATCGTGATTTGCGAGCCGCTCGGTCACGAGGCGCTCTGGCTTCACAAACTCGTGCGCGCGCTCGCCGAGCATCTCGCCGATCGCGGCTTTCCGGTGCTGCGATTCCACTATCCGGCGAGCGGCGACTCGCTGGGCGACGAACACGACGCAGACCGTTTCGAACACATGCTCGCGAGCGTTCGGCATGCCGTCGATGCATTGCGCGAGCGTGTCGTGTCGGACACGCTGACGCTCGTCGGCGTGCGCGCCGGTGCCGCCTTGGCGCTTCTCGCCGCGGACGGCATCCCCGGGTTCACGCGCTTCGTCGCGCTGGCGCCAGTAGTGCGCGGCCGCGGCTACCTGCGCGAGCTTTCTCTCGTCGCGCAACGCTGGCTCGAGAACGTGCCGCCGGCCGTGCGGGATGCGGTTCGAGAGGAACAGCCTCTCCATGTACTGGGGCATGCGTATCCCGATGATCTCGTCGCGTCGCTCCGAGGCATCAACCTGTGCGAGTCCGCGGGACGATTTCAGACATTGCCGGCGCACGCGTTGCTCGTCGATACGCCGTACGGCGACGCTTCCGCCCTGTCGGACGCGCTGCAGGCACGCAGTGTTTCGGTCGATGTCCGGACCTGCTCCGATTGGGGCGGCCTCATGAGGGAGCCGGTGTGGTCGCGGCTACCCGACGGATTGCTCGACACGGTTGCGAACTGGATCGACGACGGTTCCGATACGGCTGGTCGCGTTTCCGTGCGGGATGCCGGGTCGGCCGTGACGCTGACCGGGGAGGGCAGTATCGAACGGATGATCTCCGTGGGGCCAGGGCGCTTGGTCGGCGTGCTGTGCGAACCGGCCGGCAGCATCCGACGCGCTGCCGCGCCGACCCTGTTGATTACCAATACGGCGGCCAATCCGCATGTCGCCGACGGTCGGTTTGCGGTGCGGCTTGCGCGGTCGCTCGCGGCATCGGGTATCAGCAGCCTGCGTATCGATTCGAGCGGCATCGGCGACAGCGGCCCGCGTGCGAGAGACGATCAGTCGGACATTCCGTATTCGGATCAGGTGATCGTCGATATCGCATCCGCAGCGGACTGGCTGAAGGCGCAGGGGCATCGCGAGATCGTTGCGTTCGGGATTTGCTCTGGCGCGTACGCGTCGCTTCATGCCGCCGCGCGCGAGCACTTCGCCGGCGTGATTGCGGTCAATCTGCCGGTTTTCATCTGGCCACGCGGAGAAACGCTCGCGAATGCCGTCAATAACCAGACAAACTCGATGCGCGGCTATTGGGCATCGCTGCGCAGCCGCCACAAGCTTCGTCGGCTGCTGCTCGAAGGGCGCGACCCGCGGCCGGTACTGCGTGCCGCGTTTCGTCTGGCCACGGGCGCCATGACCGTGCCCGTCAAGCGTGTCGGCGAGCATTTCGGCTGGCGGCCGGGTCACGAGACGCCTCGGGGATTGCTGCATCACATGTCGGCCGGCGGCATCCGTACCCATCTCATCTACGGCACATTCGATACGGGCGTCGACGCGCTCGTCCGGCATTTCGGCCCCGCATCCCGCGCGTTCGCGCATTGGCCGAACGTATCCGTCGACATGCGGGACGGGCTCGACCATTCGTTGCACGGCAACGCCGCTGCGCAGTACGTCGTCACCCGCTGCGCCGAGCTGCTTGCCGGCTGGTACGCGCCGGCCGAATTCGCGGTACCCGCGCAACCGGAGCACGCGCCTTCATGACGTTCGCACAGACGTCGCACGCCGGCCCGGCCGGGCGGCGATCACCGCGTCTCTCCCGGGCGAGCGTCTCGAGAGCGCAGCTCCGGGGCGTCGGCCGGTGGTGGTTTTGCCAAAGTCTCCCGCCAACGTAACCGGACGAACAGATCCGCGGCTTCGGTCACCTTATCCTGATGGTGTCGAGTTTTCATGGGGTTGCCTGTGCGCAAGCGCCATCGCGACTCCATCCAGGAATGACCATGAAGCAAGCGTGTCGGGCACATCGAAAGTGGGGCAGGCGTCACCGCCAGCGGGTAACGCACGATCTTGCACTCGCGACGCGGGATGACGCCGGTTCGCGAAACGAGCGAGCGAAAGCCCGGCCCGGTCATGCAGGCGACGAGGTCGCATCGCACGCGCGGCATGGCGCCCATCGAGGTCGATCGTGATGCATGTGCTGGTGATCAACGACTTCGTCCGGAAGGGGGGAGCCGAGGAAGTCTACCGGGTGTCCGTCGACGTGCTTCGTGCTTGCCAGGGCGTCGTGGTCGAAACCTTCGACGAGCGTGCATTGCCCGACGTCGAAGGCGGCGGGCGCGCGCAGGCATGGTCGCCTGCCGCAGCGCGTGCGCTCCTTACGCTGCTCGATCGATTTCGCCCGCAACGAATTCTCGTGCACAACTACCACAACCTGCTGTCGAGCGCGATTCTGCCCGTGCTCGCTCGCTACAAGCGGCACTCGGGATGTGGACTGTTCATGACCGCGCACGATTACCATTTGTTGTTTTACAACCCGAGCCTGCTTGTCTATTCCCGCGGACGCGCGCAACCGTTGCCGATCGACCAGTTGCATCGCGGCCGGCGCATCGCGCTTGCGGCGAGCCCGCGCGGCTTCCTTCACGATGTCGCGAAGAAGCTGCATTGGCATGCGGTCAATGCGCTTTTCGATCCGCTTGGCTTGTTTGACGAGATTCTCTGTCCGAGTCCGTTCATGCGCGACCTCATTGCGCAGTCTGGCCGAACACGCGCCACGTTGGTACCGAATCCGATCGACTCGACGCTGGTTCCCCGACCGCCGAAACCTGCCCGGGGTGATCGCCTCGATCTGGCGTTCGTCGGTCGCGTGGACGCGGACAAGGGCCTGGGCCGGTTTCTCGCGCTCATGAGCGAATCGGCCGGCGATGCGACTGCGTCGCTGACTGTCTATGGCGACGGATCGGAGCTGACCGACCTGGAAAAACGTTACGCGACACTCGTCGAATCGGGGCGGCTGCGTTTCGCCGGGCGCCTCGATCATGCAACGCTGTTCGCCGCGCTGCCCCAGCACGATGCGCTCGTGTTGCCGTCGATCTGGGTTGAAAACGCTCCCCTCGTGATCGTCGAGGCAGCGATGCTCGGGCTGCCGGCGCTCGTGCATGACATCGGAAGCCTGTCAACCTTCGGGGACGAGATCGGCAACAAGATTCTCTACCGGAACACGTCCGAAGGCTTCGCGCGCGCGCTCGCCGAACTGCGCGCGCACCTCGATAGCGAGAATCGTCACTACGACTGGTCGCGTTACTCGGTCGAATGCTACGCGTCGTCGCTGTGCGCCGTACTCGGCATCGGCGGGGATGTACCGCGAACGTGGACACATTGACAGTCGCGGCACACCGTTTACTCCAGCCCAGAAAGCACGATGACCGCTGTCCGAAAAAATTTTGCGTTGTTGTTCGCGCTGCAAATCTCGACGTACGTTGTGCCGCTCGTCACGTTGCCCCTACTGACGCGCGTGCTCGGCCCCCTGCAATACGGACGGCTGTCGTTCGTGCTGGCGGTGACGACGTATTTCATCAATCTTGCCAATTAC
Source organism: Burkholderia sp. 4NA327C6 (assembly GCF_005502655.1). Lineage (NCBI taxonomy): Bacteria > Pseudomonadati > Pseudomonadota > Betaproteobacteria > Burkholderiales > Burkholderiaceae > Burkholderia > Burkholderia sp. 4NA327C6. Next base: position 81,301 of record NZ_SCNZ01000004.1, read on the forward strand.
AGCTTCGACCTGACAGCGACGCCGCGTGTCGCACTGGCGGACGGCAGGATGGAACGATCCCGGATTTTCTGGGCAACGGTGTGTGCCCAATGGGCGATCACGGTCGTCGGTTTCGCCGTACTCGTCATCCTGACCCTGCTCGTCCCGCATTTCGCGGCAGAGCGCACGGCCCTGCTGATCGGGTTCGGGATGGCGGTGGGCGCTGCGCTTACGCCGGGCTGGTACTTTCAGGGCATCCAGAAGTTGAGCGTCTACAGTGCCACGGTGGTCGTGTACCGTGCATGCAGTGTCGTGGCCTTCTTCATGTGGGTGCGCACGCCGGACGATCTCCTGCACGCGGTTGTCATCAACGCCGCGGTGCCGCTGCTTTGCGGGGTGACGTTGCTTGCCTATCTGTTCTTGCGTCGCGAGATCGAAACTGTCCGTGTGCGGTTCGCCGATATCGCAGCCGCCCTGAAAGGCGGCTCGCAGGTATTTCTGGCATCGACGTCGATCTCGTTCTACGCGTCGACCAATACCGTTCTGCTGAGTATCGTCTCGGGGAGTGTCGCCGCCGGCTATTTTGCCGCGGGTGACAAGTTGATTCGGGCCGCAGTCGGACTGCTTCAACCGCTGAGAGCCGCAACGTATCCACACGTGACATACCTGATGCATCACGCCCGTGACGACGCGTTTGCGTTCTTGCGAAAGCTGATCGTCCTGCAGGGCACGCTGGTGCTGGCCATGTCGGCAACGATCTATGCCTGTGCGCCGTTCGTCGTTCGGATCCTGTACGGCAGCTCGTTTGCGCCGACGGTCGGCGTACTGCGTTGCCTGGCGCTGGTGCCGTTCATGGCATGCATGACGGATCTGTTCGGTGTTCAAACCATGTTGCCGATGGGCATGAAGCGCGCCTTCAGCATCATCCTGATCTCGTCCGGTGTGTTGAACGTGACACTGCTGCCGCCGCTTGCCATGCTGTTCGCGGAGCGCGGGGCGGCTATTGCGGTGTTGATCGCCGAAACGGCCGTCGCTGTCGCGCTCGCGTATGTACTCTGTCGTGACCGGGTCGGCCTGATCAATCTGTCGGCGCGTTCGGGCTGACGCGATTCGCGCGCTGTCGCGGCGGCGATGGCAGCGTGGCGCGTCGGACTTGCCATCCTTCCACGCTGCTGCCAGTGCGAGAGACGGGTCGGCAGGCGTCGCCGTTGTCGTCCTGCCGAAATGCCGATTACTTGGTGACAAGTGCCCCGGTCAATCCCGCGCTGATCGCCGGCAGCAACAGGTTCAACACGCGGCTCGCGCGGACCAGCCCGGTGTTGTCGACGTACACGATATCCTTCGACGCGAGCGGAAACTGATTCGCGAGCAGCATCGAGACGGGCGACTTCAGGTCGAGGTGAAAGATGACCGGCTCGCTGTCGGCGGCCTTGCGCAGCACGAAAACCTGCTGGGCGTTCGACGTCTGCTGGTTGAGCTGGCCAGCCTCCGAAAGCGCCGCGCTCAATGTGAGCGAGCCGTCGCGTTGGGGCGGCACGGCCAGCGGCTTGTTCACTTCACCCATGACGTAGACGGGATTGTCGTCGCGCGCACCCACATGCAATAGGTCGCCTGGCTGCAGCATGATGGTGGCGGGACTTTTGCCGGTCTTCATCATCTGCGCGACATTCACCGGATAGATCTCGCCGTTGCGCGTGACCGTCACGCGGCTCTGATCCGCGGTCGGCGCGAAGCCGCCCGCGCGATTGACCGCTTCGACCAGTGTCATCGGGATATCGTTGATCGTCTGCGAGCCGGGGGCGCGTACTTCGCCGTCTACATACACCTGCTCGGCACGGAACGATGCCACGCGAACGGTCACTTGCGGTTTGACAAATACCTTCCTGAGTGCGGCATCGAGTTCCCGCTGGATCTGCGCCGCGGTCTTTCCGGCCGCGTGGATCGGTCGCGTCACGTAGGGAAACTGCACGTTACCGTCGCTATCCACAACGAAACCAGGCGCTGCGTCGGAGGCCTTCGTGTTCTGCGTGGGCTGGCCGACCGCGGCAGCAAATTCGGGGTGGTCCCACACCGTGATTTGCAGCACGTCACCCGGGCCAAGCTTGTAGCTACTCGGCTTGCCGAGCAAATTGCTCGGGATCGACCACGGGGTATGGTGCTTCTGCTCCGCGTGAATCTGGTTGATCAGCGTCAGATCGATCTGCTTGACCGGGACCTTCATGTCACTGGTCACGTCGCCATCGTCGTTGGTCGTGACCGGCAATGCAGCCCGCTCTGCCATGTGCTGGCCGGGCGCAAACGCACACGCCGAAAGCAGGGTGGCCATCGCCAGGGAGAGCGCGGCGCGCATTCGACGCACTGCAAGGTCGTTTTTTTTCAGCGCGAGCGCATCGAATAGCTGGGAGTTGTTCATATCGTCATTGAGCATGGTAAACCGGCCGACTTGCTGGCCAGGTAGGCCTGTATTCAGAAACAATTTAAATAAATTTAATACTCGCCGTGCCTTCCAGGTTGGAAGATCCTTCGCCTCGGCACCCCGATCTAAATGGTTCCATGTCACCTCGTTTGATAAAAATCGTCAAAACGAGGTGGCGCGGGGAACGACATGAAAAGACGTGTTTACGTCATATGTCTGATTGCATGATCGAGCCACGGTATTGTCATGGGTTGCCGGAAGTCGAAGCAACGCGCACTTAACATAGCACGAGACAGGTTGGCAACCCAGTGATTTGCACTACTAGTGCTTATTAATGTAAGCCATCGCACTTAGCGTACCTGGCATTTATCGCATAGTGGCCGGGACAAACAGAATCACTGGCGTTTCTGGGGCAACGGTTCAGTGACGTACTTTTTGCCGATCTGAGGTCGGATGCAGGGCAGGCGCCCGGGATGGCGCGACCTGGTACGCGTTGCACGGCAGGCATGGCCAAGCGCACGCACCTCCACGCGATGCCTGGCAAGGTGGCAATTTGGGAGTTATGCATGGCATTGGATCGACCTTCGCCTAATGAGTATCGAGACGGAGCGGGAAATATTTCTCGCGACGCGTCCCGCTTTACATTGGCCGAATTACTCGAAAATGTATTTTATTATCGAGGGGCGTTTATTTCCGTATTTCTGGGGTGTCTGCTGTTGGCATTTTTATATGCTATTTCGGCGACGCCGATTTACTCTGTTGATACGCTGATTCAGGTTCAGGAAAACAAGCATAGCGCATTGGGTTCGCTTTCCGAGATTTCGAATGCGCTGGATATTCAGAATTCTGCCGTGGTCGGCGAAATCGATATCGCTCGCTCGCGCACGGTTGTCACCCAGGCGATCGAGGCAACCGCCGCGCAGGCGGAAGTATCAGTCAGCAATCGGATTCCGCTCGTCGCGGGTTTGCTTGGTTCGATCTTGTCGAAAGATGCGAATGGCCTCGTCATTCCGCTGTTCAATACCCCGTTCTGGGCGTGGGGCGGTGAACGAATCGAATTCACCAAGTTCGATGTTCCGAATGCACAGCTTGGCAAAAAGCTGGAGTTTGATTATCTCGACGGCGATCGGTTCGTGTTGAAGGACAGCGATGGGCAGGAGGTGTTGAAGGGCGTAATCGGCACGCCGAGCGAAGGTAACGGTTATCGCGTGAATGTGTCGCGGATCGTGGCGCGCGCGGGCACGGAGTTCCGTGTACGGCGCGTTGCCACGCCCGTGCGACTCGACGCCATCCTGACCAAGTTGACCGGGGCGGAAACGAAACGTCAGTCGGGCATCATGCAGCTCAATCTCGAGGATCCCGATCCGGTGTTTGCTGCGCGACTGCTCAACGCCATTGCCGCGGCTTATCTGGATGTCAACGCGAAGCGGCGTTCGGAGGATGCCGAACGCAGCCAGGCATTCCTCGACGCGCAACTGCCGGCCGTGAAGGCGCGGCTGGAACAGGCGGAGCAGGCGCTGAACACGTTCCGCAACGCGCAAGGGTCGATCGATTCGCAGGGCGATGTCAGGCTGCTCATTGACCAATTGGCGCTGGTCGACAAGGCGCGGCTCGACGCCAAGCTCGAGTACCAGGACCTGTCATCCAAGTATGTTGCCGGACAGCCCCAGCTCGCGGCCGTCGTCAACAAGCTGAAGACGCTCGATCAGCAGTCGGCCGAACTGAAAAGCAAAGTGGCGCACTTGCCGTCGCAGCAGCAGACCTATCTGCGTTTGGCGCGGGACGTCGAAGTCAATAACCAGCTTTATGTCGGCTTGCTGAACAACACGCAGCAGTTGCAGATTGCGAAAGCAGGCACGGTCGGCAATGCGTCCATCATCGACAAGGCCGATGTGAGCGTCAAGCCGATTCGGCCGAAGCGAATGCTCGTGATCGTGTTGGGCGCGGCGGTCGGGCTGATACTGGGCGTTGCCGTGGCTCAAGGCTATGCATTGTTTTTCGGGCGTGTTCGCGATCCGAAGCATCTGGAATCGATGGTGGGCGTTCCGCTGCTTGGCGTACTCCCGTCGTCGCCTCAACAGATCGAGGCCGACTCGAACGGCCGGCCGGCTTTCATGGCCGTGAGGGAGCACCCTGATACGCCGTTTGCCGAAGCGATCGCAGATCTGGCCTTGCTGTTGCATTGCAAGATGACCACCGGGCGCGACGGCGCAAAGACCGTTCTGATTACGTCGCCCGAGCCGGGGCAGGGCAAGTCGATGATCACCGCCAATCTTGCGTGTTTGTCCGCGGACAGCGGCGTCAAGACCTTGCTTGTGCGTGCCCATGCAGGCGAGGCGAGCATCGAGCGATGCTTGCCGGTGAAAGTCGAGAAGTGTTTGTCGGATGTGCTGAAAGGCTCGGTCGATCTCAAGAAGGTAATCTCGCGCGTTCATGACAATCTTGACGTGCTGCCCGCCGGAGCAGAGGGCAAGCCTTTGCGGAACCTTTACGGCACCGAGAAGCTGGAGGCGCTGTTCACTTCACTGCGAGGCGCATACGACCTGATCATCGTAGACGCGCCAATGGCTCATCCGGCCGCAAACGTCGCCATGTTGTCGAGGTTCACCGACATCACGCTGATGGTGGTGCGGCAAGGTTCGGTCAGCTCCGGCGGCGTGGCGGATGCGATCGGGAACCTGAAGAAATTCGGAGCCGATGTGGATGGCCTGGTGTTCAACGGCTTCGAGCCATCTCCGTTCCGCTACGGCTATTACGCGAACGCGCGTCGACCTGCGAAGGAAGCCCAGACGCAGAGCAATCCTCGTCGTGTCCCATCCGAGACGTTTTTGTTCAGGGCATGGATGCGAGTGAGAAAGGAGTTGCTCAGGAACGTTGCGTGAGATCGATTGGCGCGGAGCGTAGCTGCACGGTGCAGGTGCGTGAAAGAAGGAACGAATTTCGGGTTGCGGCACGATGGGTAAGGTGACGGGAACACTGGGAAGCAACGGCGGCTTCGTATCCGCCACCGGCGTGATCGTATTGACGCTATTCACGCTGGCATTGCTGTTCAACGCGGTGATGCCGGCGCTCGGAATGGCGAAGTCGAGCGCTGTGTGCACGTTGCTGCTGGCAACGCTGGGGCTCGTCGGCCTGGTCAGGTCACGTCCGGTGTTTGCCGTGTCGATGCTATACGTGCTGGCGATCGGAATGACCGCATTTCTTGCAGGCGTGGGATTGGAGGACGGCGGCTATCTGACGGAAACCGATGTCATCGGTGACGCGACCGGGGCGTTCAGCCGGCTCCTGTCGTTCTACCTGATTTTTGTCGTCTGTGCGCTCGTTGCCTTCAGTCGATTTCTGGACGAGCGCCCGGTGCGAGCGTCGATCAAGGCGCGGATAGCCTTGCAACCGATCAGCATCGCGATGGGGTTCGGGCTCGCGGCGACCATTATCGCGATCGGTGTGATCGCCGGTCTGACGTCAGGGTTCTCGTTGTTCTCCGGCATCAATCGATATGCGCTACGAAATGATTCATCGAACGGGATGATGTTCAACCTGTTCCTGAACAATCAGTCGTTCATGGGTTTTCTGCTGGGCACCATCGCCACCAGCTCCGACAAGCGCATCCGGGCGGCGGCGATCCTGACGATGGCTGTCGACCTGGCGCTCAATGTGATGCATGGCGAGCAATTCATGGCAGTGCTGCACATCGGGCTGTGCTCGCTTGCCCCGTTCATTTCGATTCACGCGATGAACGGCAAGCCGGTCGTTCGTTATCTGGGTATCGGTGCGGGCCTGGCGCTATTGCTCGGCGCCGTCTCCATCGTCTATTCCTACAGGGGGCAGGGGCTTGAAGTGGCCGACATGCTCTCTTCGCGGTTCCTGCTGCAGGGCCAACCGTGGTACGTGGTCGACAACGATGCCCAACTGTTCACGGCACCGAGGCTCGGTGGCACGGATGCATTCTGGCGTTTCGTGAACTCGCTCGGTTCCTGGACCATGCCAACGTTTTTCGACGAATCCGAGCCGAGCGGCTTGCGTGACTTGATGAAGTCATACACCGAACCGAGCGTTCTCCGGGCCTACATGTTCGACGACGTCACGTTCACGATGGGGAACATGGCCGTGCCCGTGTACTGGTTCGGCTATGCCGGGGGCGCGCTCTTTGTCGCGATGACCGGCCTGGTATACGGCGCGCTCGGTGCGCTGCAGATCGTGGTTGCGATGCGCGGCGGTGTCGTGATGCTATGGCTGATGGCGAAGGTCTTTTCATACGCGACCTTCGCGGTTCAGCAAGGTGAATACTGGATGATGTTCGGCTCGCGTACGGTTTTTTATGCGCTTCTCGCGCTTGTCTGGTGGTATTGGATCGATGCGAAAAATTCAGACCTCAAATGAACCCGGCCAGGCAATCCCGGAGCCCTTCGTCGTGCAGCGGTGCGGGCCGCGGCAAAGTTGCCGAAGCATGCTCGACCATCGCGTCGATCGCTTGTATGTGAGCACGTGCAGTGCGCCTCTGTCTGCTTCGTCGATTTCGGAAATGGATCATCCGGTCATGCATGCGAGCAGCCTTGTACCCTGAGTCTTCATCATTTCCGTCATGTCAAAAGCAAAGCATTCGGAGCGGTTTGACCATATCGACGCAATGCGTGCCGTTGCGGTGATCCTAGTCATCTGGACGCACTATGCTGAACGGTTTGTCCCGCTCGCCGGCTCACAGCATGTACTGGACACCCTGCAGCGTTCCGTGAATTTCGGAAGAATCGGCGTAGTCTTGTTCTTCGCGATCAGCGGGATGCTGATTCCAACTAGCCTGCATGGCGAGATCGGCGCGGGCACCAAGCGGTTTCTCGTTCGACGGTTCTTTCGACTGTATCCCGCGTATTGGCTGGCGCTTCCTGCCGGGTATTTTGTTCACTGGTATCTGTTCGATAAAAGCATGGACGTTCGTGGCTTGCTGGCAAACGTGACCATGATACCGGCGGCGTTTGGGGAAAGTCTGATCCTGCCTCATGGCTGGACGCTGGAAACGGAATTGTATTTCTACGCGTTGTGTCTGATCTTGTTCTGGTGCGGGGCGCTTCACCGGATGCTTCATTTGTGTCTTGTCACGATCGGGTTATGCGGTCTCTTTGTGTTGACCCTCAAGTTACAGCTCTTCCCGACCGATCTTCTCAGTCAGTACAAGACCATGCCGTATCATCTCGGCATCATGTTTTGGGGCGCCTGCTTTCGCATGGCGTATGACAATCCCTCGCAGTCGCTGCATGTCAGATTGGCCGGAAGCGGCGTGCTGTCACGACTATCGCTGACTTACCGATCGGCCGTCGTCTACGTGACGATACCGGTCGTCGGCATTGCGTTGGTGGGGGCCATCGAGGATTGGCGACACCACAACGCGTTCCATCTTCCTATTTCGCTCGCGTACATGATCGGGATCGCGACATTCGCGATACTGGCAACTTTGCTGAAGCTTCGTATCCGTCTGCTTTCATGGATCGGCAAGATCAGTTACTCGATCTACCTGTTGCACAGTCTTCCGCTTTTCGTGGCTTTCTGGTTGTGTCAGCGTTTCCACATCATCGGATGGCCGCTCGGTCTTTACATGATCGTACCGATGGTGCCGTTGATTCCGTTGTCGTGGGCCGGCTACCGACTGTGCGAGGCGCCGTTCGTGAAACTGGCACATGCGCTCACGTCGCGTCGGGGCAGGCGTGTGTTCGCATCGGGTGATGCGACCGGCTGATTCGATATGCACGGATCGCAATGCCAGTTTCGCGTATGCACCGCCATAGCCGGCGTGATGATGGCTGGCGGGCTGATGTGGCCGGGGTTCGTCGAGGCCGTATCCGGCGCGCCCGCACCGGGTGCGATTCACGCGGCCGTACCGGATGCGTACGTTCATCCGGCCCCGGATGCAGCCGATCAGGCTGATGCGCTGCAACGCGCGCTGGACGCGCTGAAGCCGGGCCAGCGATTGGTGTTCATGCCCGGACGGTATGTCGTCGGCTGTTCGTTGTTCGTGCGGCAGCGGCATGTCGTGCTGTCGGGTTTCGGCGCAACGCTGATCGCGACGGCCCCCGGCAATCAGACGATCGAGATGCGGGGCGACGGTACGACGCTCGCCGGGTTTCATTTCGAGGGAACCGGCACGACGCGTCTCGACACGCCGGAGTCGACCAAGGTCGAGGTGACGGGGCACGACGTGCAAGTGCTCGACAACGTCATCGACGGCGGTGCCAGCGCGGGCATCTTCGTGTTTGGCGGATCCGACGTCGCGATCGTCGGCAATCAGGTGCACTCGATGCTCGCCGACGGCATTCACATGACGCACGGTGCGCGCAACGTGCTGGTCCAGGGCAATGTCGTGCGCGGTACCGGCGACGACATGATTGCCGTGGTGAGCTACCTGGCCGACGGGGTGCTGAGCCGCAATGTACTGATTACCGGCAACTCGCTCGAAGGCAACACGTGGGGGCGCGGGATCACGGTGGTCGGCGGCACGGAGGTGACGATCTCGAACAACATCGTGCGTGACGTGCAGGTCAGCGCGGGCATCCTCGTCGCACAGGAAGACAGTTACCGAACCTACGGCGCATCCGACGTCCGGGTCGAGAACAACGTGATTTCGTCCATCCAGACCGCGGCCGGCCGCACCGATCCGCGCCCGCTGACACAGCAGGCCGCGATCGACGTCAGTACGTGGTCGGGCTCGGTGACGCGCGTGGTCGTGATCGGCAACCGCGTGTCGCGCGCGCGGTTTGCCGGCATTCGCGTGTGGGGAAACGTATCGCAGTACCGGATCGCGGATAACCGGTTGTCCGCGATCGGCGGGGAGCCGGTGCAGGTGGGCGGGGGCGGAGGCTGCCCCTCGGGTGGCACGAATGCCGCGCAGTGCAGGATGCCGGTCGCGCAGCCCGCGTCGATCGACGCGGTCGGGGCCGATACGTCGGCGTTGCCGCAAGTGCGCGAAGCGCTCAGGCAGGCGCGCCCGCGCTAGCGCGGCATCGACTGACGAATCGATGCACGCGCCGGCGTGCGCGGCACGCGATTACCGCACGACGTCTCCCTCTACCGCCGGCACGTGCGGCTCCCGCGCAGCGAGCGGGACCGCGTGCTGTTCCGGCAGCGCGTCGACGACGGGGCGCCCGTACTGGTCGTCGAAGCGCACGATATCGTCTTCGCCGAGATAGTTGCCCGATTGCACTTCGATGATTTCGAGCGGAATGCGGCCGGGATTCTCGAGGCGATGGACTTCACCGACGGCGATATACGTCGACTCGTTCTCGCTGAGCAGAAAGGTCTCGTTGCCGCGCGTCACCTTCGCGGTGCCGTGCACGACGATCCAGTGCTCGGCGCGGTGATAGTGCATCTGCAGCGACAGCCGCTTGCCCGGTTCGACGACGATCCGCTTCACCTGGAACCGCTCGCCGAGATCGATCGAATCGTAGTGCCCCCACGGACGCTGCACCTTGCGGTGTTCGCTCGCCTGTGGGCGCCGGTCGCTCTTCAGGCGCGCGACGATGTTCTTCACGCGCTGCACGTCGTGCCTGTTCGCGACGAGCACCGCGTCGGGCGTCTCGATCACGACGACATCCTTCATGCCGACGCACGCGACGAGACGGCCCTCCGAACGCACGAGGCTGTCCTGCGTGTCCTCGAACACGGTCGGGCCGCGGGCGACGTTGCCCTGGTCGTCCTTCGGCATGATTTCCCAGATCGCATCCCACGTGCCGACGTCCGACCAGCCGGCCGAAAGCGGCACCACGATGCCTTCGATGCCGAGTTCGCTGCTGTCGGCCAGGCGCTCCATGACCGCATAGTCGATCGAGTCGGACGGGCAGGCGTCGAACGCCGCGGCGTCGATCCGGAAGAACGGATCGTCGGAGACGCCCGCGCGCCACGCCGACTCGCAGGCCGCATGGATTTCGGGCGCTAGCGCGTGAATCGCCTTCAGCCAGACCGATGCGCGTGTAACGAAAATGCCGCTGTTCCACCAGTAGTCGCCCGACTGCAGGTAGCGCTCGGCGAGCGCCGCGTCGGGTTTCTCGACGAAGCGTCCGATCGAATAACCGCCTTGTCCGCCGTGGCGGCTCGTCCGCGGCTCGCCGACCCGGATATAGCCGTAGCCCGTTTCCGCGCGGCGCGGCAGCACACCGAGCGTCACGATCGCGCCCTCTTGCGCATAACGTGCCGCGCGCGCGATCGCATCCTGGAATGCGCCGGCATCGGCGATCACGTGATCGGCCGGCATCACCGCGAGCACGGGGTCGTCCTCGAACACGCTGGCGTCGAGTGCGGCAAGCGTGAGCGCCGGTGCCGTGTTGCGCGCAGCGGGTTCGAGCAGGATACGGGCGGGCGCCGCACGGTCGACCACTTGTGCGGCGCTCATGATGCGATGCTGTTCGCCGCACACCAGCAACAGCTTGTCGCCCAGCACCGCGTTCGCGATGCCGTTCAGGCGGCGCGCCGTCGCGGACAACGGCGATTCGTTCGAGGTCAGCTCGATCAGCTGCTTCGGAAACTGTTCGCGCGACAGCGGCCAGAGGCGCGTGCCGGAGCCGCCGGCGAGGATGACCGGCAGGATGCGTGGAAGGTCGGGGGCGGGAACCGGGCGTAGGGTGCGTGTCATCGATTGGCTCCGGTATCGGCGGGCAGCCGGTTGTGCACGCGTCCGTCGGCACGCGCGTCTTCGTTCCTGGGCCGGGCCGACGAAACGGTCCGGGACAGCAGTTGGCGCAGCGCGCCGGCGGTGCGGTCGGCCGGCCGGATCATGCCGACGAACGGTGCACCCTGCTCGAGATACGGCCCGTACGCCTTGCGGAATCCGAAGCGTTTGTAGAACGCCTGGCGCGACGCGGGAACGTGCATGCGCAGCGCGGCGTCCGGCCATGCGGCCAGTGCGGCGGTCACTGCACGTTCGAGCAGGTGTTCGAGCGTATCGCCGTCGCGGCACGCTTCGCTCGTCAATACCTTGTCGATCACGACGTCCGGATCGATGTCGTCGCCGGGCAGGAGTCGTGCGTAGGCCGCGACTTCCGCCGTGTCGCCGTTGCGTACGGTTGCATAGACGTGCAATGCACCCGCGTCCTTGCCGTCGATGTCGAGATGGGTATGCGCATCCTCGACGACCAGCACGGTGTTGCGTGCGCGCAGGATTGCATAGAGATCGACGGCGCTCAGATGTTCGAATTCACAACAATGCCATTCCATGATGCGGTCCTCGTGTGAAACCTTCAGCACGCCATGTCGCACGGATACGTTCGTCCGGTGCGAAGCGGCGATGATCATGATGCGGATGCGGCGCGCGCCGGTCTGTTCGAAAGCTTACCCATGCTCGGGGTTCGCCCGGGCGAGGCGCCATCTGCCGACAGCGCCGTAATGTCCGCCAGCACACATCGGCGGTGCCGGTGTTTCCCGATAATTGCCATGGCGAGGTGGCCGCGTTGCGCGGCCCATCCCTGTCGAACGTCAATGGAGAATCGGGAGCGGTACTTGAAGATTGCGATCGTTCACGACTGGCTGGTCGTGCCTGGCGGCGCCGAACGCGTGCTGGCGCACATGATCGACTGCTTTCCGCAGGCCGATGTCTACAGCCTCGTCGATTTCCTCGAGGATCGGGACTGCCTGCGCGGCCGCGCGGTGCGCACGTCCTTCATCCAGAAGCTGCCGTTCGCGCGCACGCGCTACCGCAGCTACCTGCCGTTGTTTCCGCTGGCCATCGAACAGTTCGACCTGTCGGCGTACGATGTCGTGCTGTCGAGCTCGTATGCGGTTGCGAAGGGCGTGCTCAGCGGCCCGGACCAGTTCCACGCCAGCTACGTGCATTCGCCGGTGCGCTATGCGTGGGACCTGCAACACCAGTACCTGAACGAGGCCGGCCTCGCGCGCGGGCCAAAATCGGTCATCGCGCGTGCGCTCCTGCATTACATCCGCAACTGGGATGCGCGTTCGGCGAACGGCGTCGATCGCGTGGCCGCCAATTCGCACTTCATCGCGCGCCGCATCCGCAAGACTTACCGGCGCGATGCGACCGTGATCTATCCGCCGGTCGACGTCGACCACCTGTCGCCGCGCGCGGACAAGGAGGCGTTCTACCTGACCGCGTCGCGGCTCGTGCCGTACAAGCGGATCGACCTGATCGTCGACGCGTTCTCGCGCACGCCGGAACGCCGCCTCGTCGTGATCGGCGACGGGCCGGAGATGGAGAAGATCCGCGCGCTGGCCGGGCCGAACGTCACGCTGCTCGGTTACCAGCCGTTCGACGTGCTGCACGACCACCTGCAGCGTGCGCGCGCATTCGTGTTCGCCGCGGAAGAGGATTTCGGCATTTCGCCGGTCGAGGCGCAGGCATGCGGCACGCCCGTGATCGCGTACGGGAAGGGCGGCGTGCGCGAGTCGGTGCGGGCGTGGCCTGGCACCGGCGCAACGGGCCTGTTCTACCGCGCGCAGACGGTCGATGCACTGGTCGATGCGCTTGCCCGATTCGAAGCGCTGCCGCGCGGGGCGATCGATCCGCACGCGTGTCGCGCGAATGCCGAGCGCTTCAGCTCGGCGCGCTTTCGGGACGCGTTCACGCGCTTCGTGATGGATGGCTATGCCGCGTTGCAGGAGGAGATGGCCGGTCCCGCCGGTTTCGCGCCGCACGGCGATGCGTCGATCGAGGGCGCCATGGGCGATCTGCGGGATCGGGAGGGCGAGACGGCGCTGCGAACCTGAGCGGCGATCGCGCGGGATGATTACGGAGTGTAACCGCCGGGCGGCCCGCGCGCCGTGCCCGGACGGCGCCGCCGGCCGGCGGCGCGCGCGATTATGTGGCGTGCGGCGTGCGGTGCCGGTCTTTTTAAAGGATTGCGGTGAAAATCACGCGCAATCGAGGGGGCCGATCTGGCGGAAATGTAGTATTTGGCACTGATTGACGCGATTGTTGAGAGAGAATCAAATCTTGGTAGCCAAAGGTGTATCGCGCGGGGCGACCGGCTGCGTAACCGGCTGATTCAGGATTATCTTTTGGTAACAAGACCATCTCGAAACGAGGTGTAAATTCACGAACGGATGAAGTGCGGCGGTCATTCCGCTTGTGGGTTGGCCGCCATCCGGTTCGGTATCGGGCGCGATCGTCGTGTACGACGCGACGCACGCTCGGACGGATGCTCCGTTTGTCGACGTGCCCCGCCTGCCGGCGGGTCGCGTCAAAGCGGGAACGTCGCGGCTCGCGCAGCCGCGCGTTCCCTTTGAGTTCGATGACAACGAGGCCGGATGACATCCGGCTCGACCTCCGGGGGTTCTCGCCGTGTGCAGTTTCGATCTTCGCCAAGGCTGCGGAAACGCAGCGCGGAAAGGTGGCCATGCGCCGCCGGCCGCAGCGCACGCGAACGGTTCGCGGAGTGGAGAAAGTGATGGTTCGTTATGAATATGCCAATAACGCGCGATAAGAGCGCCGACGCGGGGAGTGGTAACGGGCAGCGTCCGCTGATTTACTGGACGCAGTCGCCGTCCGTCATGCTCCGGAAGGAACTGGCGCGACGCGACTGGAAAGTGTCGATCGTCGCGCAGGCGAGCGAGTTGCGCGACACGTCCGGCGAAATCACCTGCGGCATCCTCGACCTGAGCGGCGGCCATGCCGACGCGATCGGCAGCATCGCGTCGACCTGCGCGTCGATGCGCGACGTCGTCTGGGTCGCACTCATCGATGTCGGCCAGACCGCTTCTCCGAACGTTCGCGCGCTGTTGCGCGACTATTGCTTCGACTACGTCACGTTGCCCGCCTCGCACCAGCGCATCGCCGATACGGTCGGCCACGCGTACGGCATGGAGTGCCTGTTCGCGCGCGACCGCGAACGGCTCGAATCGGAGGAAAAAGGCATCGTCGGCACCTGCAGCGCGATGCTGCGGCTGTTCGATACGGTGCGGCGCTTCGCGCGCACCGACGCACCGGTGTTCGTGTTCGGCGAAACAGGGACGGGCAAGGAGTTGACTGCCGTCGCGATCCATCGCCATTCTGAGCGCCGCAACGGCCCGTTCGTCGCGGTCAACTGCGGCGCCATTCCGCCGCATCTGCTGCAATCCGAACTGTTCGGCTATGAGCGCGGCGCATTTACCGGCGCGAACGCGCGCAAGATCGGCTATGTCGAAGCGGCGAACGGCGGCACGCTGCTGCTCGACGAGATCGGCGACCTGCCGCACGAGAGCCAGGCGAGCCTGCTCCGCTTTCTGCAGGAACGTGCAATTCATCGCCTGGGCGGTAGCGATCCGGTGCCGGTCGATGTCCGGATCGTGTCGGCGACGCACGTCGACTTGCGCGAAGCGATGGAGGAAGGGCGTTTCCGGCCGGACCTGTTCCACCGTCTGTGCGTGATGCGCATCGACCAGCCGCCGCTGCGCGCGCGCGGCAAGGACATCGAGCTGCTCGCGCATCACATGCTCGAACGCTTCCGCGGCGACGCGCGCCATCGCGTGCGTGGCTTCTCGACGGATGCGATCACGGCACTCTACAAGCACGACTGGCCCGGCAACGTCCGCGAGCTGATCAACCGCGTGCGCCGCGCGGTCGTGATGACGGAAGGGCGCCTGATTACCGCGCAGGATCTCGAACTCGAATACTGTCTCGATGCCGCGTCACCGTCGGTGGCCGACATCCGCAAGTCGATCGAACGCGAGGCGATCGAAACCGCCCTGTTGCGCACGCGCGGGCGCGTCGCCGCGTCGGCCCGCGAGCTCGGCGTGTCGCGCGCGACGTTGTATCGCTGGATGGAGGCATACGGGATCGAGCGGCCGCGCGGCACGGGCTCGTCCGACTGAGATTCATTCGACAAGGCGACACTCGCGGTTGCCGAAGGCCGCGAGTGTCGCGTCAACCGGCCTGCGTGGCGCGCACCGTGCGCGCGGCGTTCACGGCCCGGATTTCCACGGTCGGCGGCCCATCGGTCGCGGCCGCATGCTTCCCGATCATTTCAAGCGGAACGAGCGCGACGCGCGCCGGCGTGCCGGGCGCGAGATGGAACCAGTCGTCGCGGGGCACGTAGCCCGGTGCATCGATCTGCACATGACGCGCGACGTGCCGTGTATCGATGTCGACGTGCCACGTGTCACCGGTGCGCGACACGCACGCTTCCAGCCCGAGTTCACGGCGCGCCAGCACGGCCGGATGCGTGCGGGACGGGAAATGGAACGCCTGCGACAGCTGCGTGCCGTCGTCGGCACGCAGCGTCGCGACGACGGTGTCGTGTTCGCAAGGCGCGAAGCGGTACGCGTAGGTCCAGTCGAAGAACCGGCCGAGCAGCTCGGCCGAGCCGATTCGCACCGTGTCGTGCGCGGCGATCCGCACCGGGCAACCGGCACGCGCGACCGGTGTGCGGCCGTCGCGCAGCGCGACCAGCTCGAGTGCGGCCGACAGCGGCGCGGGGCGCTCGTTGACGACATGCACGTCGAGCCCGTTCAAGCCTTCGTCGACGAGCAGCACCTGCACGGGCTGCAGGACCTGGCGCAACGCATGCCACGCCGATTTCGGCCGGTGCGCGGCGTCGATCAGCCCCCAGCCGGCGCCCGGCATCACGTCCTGGAACTGCCAGACGAGCGCGCCGGCGCAGCGCGAGCCGGTGCGCCGCCATTCGGAAAACGTTTCGCGCATCAGGTCCGCGATCACCGCGCGCGACAGCTCGAAGTAGCGCGCCGGATCCTCGCGCCGCAGCCGGTCGGGCACGACGTCGTAGAGCGTCTGCAGATAGTGGTCGCGAATGTCCTCGAAATCCCACGACGTGCCGGGGTCGCGCGGCACGGCTGCCTTCCAGCGTGGCTCGTGCACGCCGGGCCAGCCGAGCTCGGCGAGCGTCGCGTCGCACGGCACGTTCGAGAATGCGAGGCATTCGCTCGCGAAGCGCACGTCCGCGCGGCGCGCGTCGTCGAGCGGGCGCAGGTACGCACCGACGCCGTAGTAGTGCGACACGCGTTCGCGCGGGGCGAACGGCAGCACGCCGCCGTCGGGCGAATCGGGCACGTACGGGACGTCGGGTCGGCATGCGGCCGCGTGGCCGGCCAGCCGGTCGGCGGTCAGCTCGAGGAAGCGCTGCTTCGGCCCGAGCCCGGACATCGCGGCCTGTTGTGCGATCTCGCTGCCGCCGCACAGTACGGCAAGCGACGGCGACGCGCTGTGCCGCGACAGGAACTGACGGACTTCGCGATCGACGTTGTCCGCGAATGCGGGATCGTCGAGCGCATAGTCGAAGTTCGCGAACATGAAATCCTGCCAGACCAGCAGCCCGAGCCGGTCGCACCACGCGTGAAAGGCATCGGCCTCGTAGGTCATCGTGCCACCGACGCGGATCATGTTGAAGCCGGCGTCGCGCGCAAGCCCGAGCAGGCGGGCGTAGGTGGCGTCGTCCGCGTGCAGCGTGCGCGGCGCGGCGCTGCTCCAGCATGCGCCGCGCGCGAACACGGGCACGCCGTTGATGCGCAGCTCGAAGCCCTTGCCGTCGGCGCCGGCGTCGACTTCGATCGTGCGGAAACCGGTTGCGCCGAGCGGTCGCAATGCGTCGCCGAGATGCAGGGCCACGTCGTACAGCACCGGCTCGCCGTGCGTATGCGGCCACCAGCGGCACACGTTGGGCACCGCGACGCTCGCGCGCAGACGGTCGGGGCCGGCGCGTTCGAGCGTGGCGTGGTGCTTGCCGCACGACAGCCGTGCGGCGAGCGCGTCGGGCAGCGGCGCGGCGAACGTCAGTTCCGCGTCGAGCCAGCCCGTGTCGCCTTCGATGCGCGCGTGCAGGTCGCAATCGACGAGCACGGGCCCGTCAGCGGGATCGAGCACGTCCACGGGCCGCCACGGGCCGGTCGGCACATGCGGCGGAAACCAGCCCGGCATGTGTCCGAACAGCGACGTGCGGACCGTGCGCAGCGCCGCCGGCTCCGCGAGCCGCGTCCGCCAGCGTGCGCGGCGCGGCGCGCGCGTGTCGCGCAGGTGCGCGGCGAGCGCCCGGAAGCAGACGGTCAGCCGGTGCGTACCGTCGAGCGATACGGAAACGTCGTGTGCGACGAACATGCTGTCGGAGCGGAGGATCGGCGTGTCGTCGAGCCACGCTTGCGCGAGCGTCGCGAGGCCGTGAAAGCGCAGCACGCGCGGCCCGTGTCCGCGCAGTTCGATCCGGTACCAGTGGTCGCGCTCGTCGAGCGATGCGGCTTCGTCGAGCCGGCCCGCGAGCGCGAGCGACTGCGCGACCGTGCCGGGCACGGTCGCCGGGATCCAGCCGTCGCCGGCCGCCGGGAGATCGCGCGGTTCCCGCGCGGCGCCCGCGGCCGTCGCCAGCATCGACCACGCGGGCAGGGCACGCGTGCGCGTCACCGCATGGCCGGCACGGGTGCCGCCGTGTCGCTGCGCACGGGCTTCATGTGCCGCAGCGGCAACGCGATCTGCCGCGCGCACGCCACCACATCCGTATAGGCGGCCTCGATCGCTTCGAGCGTCGAGTCGCCGCGCTCCTCCTTGCCGCGCGCGCACGCGCGTGCGAGCCGGAATTCGAGCACCATCGCTTCGGACGCGATGCGGTCGCATGCGGCACGGATCTCGGCGAACGGCCCGACGCAGCCGCTGGCCTGCAGCCAGCGCGCGTAATGGCCGAACAGCTCGAAATTTGCGCCGAGCTGCCGCACCGAGTTGAACGAGTACGCATGGAAATGCTCGAGCGGCGAATCGGCGAGCGTCCGCGCATCGGTCTGCAACTGCCGCCGGAACGCGGCGATCGGGTTGACGACCGGCAGGCGCCGCAGGTGGCGCTGCAGCGCGGCGAGCGACGTTTCGCACAGCTCGCGCTCGTCGAGCGGCGCAAACCGCCGCTTCGCGCATTCCACGTAAGGCGGCAGCGTCATCGGCGAGTTGCCGCCGACGAGCCCGTTGTAGTCGAAATCCTCGGCCACGTAATACCCGCTGTTGTGGAAGTAGCCGATCTGGTGTTTCGCGCGGTCGATGGCATCGATGCCGATCGTCGTCTTCGTGTGCTGCGTGCGGTAGCTGCTGCCGCGCGTATCGGGCAGGAACCACGCGTCGACCTCGACGATCATCAGGTGGCCGCGCGCAACCTGCGTCTCGATGTGCTGGTCGAGCGGTTCGTAGATCGAGTGTTCCTGCACGACGATGCCGTACAGCCGCTCGAGTTCGTCGTGCGGAAACTTGAAGAACGTGAACTGGTCGCCCTCGAAATCGAGCGCAATCGTAAACGGCAGCGCCGCGTACGGATTGAAGCCCCACCACCGGAGCACCTCGAGCCACATGTCGACGTAGCAGTTGGTCTGTTTCCAGACCATCTCCTGGCTATGCAGCGGATGCGGGCGGTAGTGGCGCGCGCGGTGGCGCACATCCTCGAACGACGCGTCTTCGCCGTCGCGGGACACGAATCTCATGGCGTGCCCCACAGCACGTCGCGGACTTCGCGCGGCCATGCGTCGATGTCGAAGCCGTGATGGCGGAACAGTGCGAGCGTGAGCCGTTCGAGGCCGAAGCCGACGCAGCCCGTGTGCGCGACGTCGCCCGTCGCGGTGCGGATGTCCCACAGCAGCCCGAAATGGTCCATGTGGTAGTTGAAGCTCAGGCAAGCGGTCTGGCGATCGTCGTGCTCGATCGGGATCAGCAGCTCGAATTTCAGGTTCTGCTCGCGCTGGCTGTTCGCGACGATCTTGCCGCCGCGCCCGAAGAACGGGTCGTTCGCGAGGTCGATCGCGTTGGGCAGGCGCAGCGCCTCGATCATCCGCGTGCCGCGTTCGATCCAGGTCTCGCGGAACGACACGATCTGCTCGGGCGTGCCGATCCGCACGTACTCGCGCATCCGGAACAGCTGCATGCGGGTCGGGTCGAGCGACGGCTCGTGGCGGAAGCAGTACGAGAAGACGTCGACGATCCGGCCGTCGGCCGGCAGCTTACCCGCGCGTGCGACGACAGGGTAGACCGGGTAGCACGCGGCGGGCGTCATCACGACGTAGGTCGGCTTCTGGCTTTCCGTCCAGTCGTCGCCGCGATCGAGGCACTGCAGTACGCGCTGGTGCTGGTGTTCGTCGCCGCAGAACGCATGCACGCTGCCCGCGAGCTGCGGGAAGCTCTTCATGTATTCGCTGCGCTCGAACTCGGTGCGGCTCATCGCCGGCGGGAAGCGCAGCACTTCGGCCTGCTGGTCGGCGCCGATGCGCGTGACGAACGCGTCGAGCGCTTCCACGACGCGCTCGAACCGTTCGCTGCGGCCGAACAAACCCTGGATGCCGGTCGAGACCAGCAGGCCCGCGTCGATCAGTTCGTCGCGCAGCGGGTTGACGCCCGCGCGGTCGATCGGTGCATCGGCGGGAGCGGAGGCGGCGGAGGGCACGGCAAGGCGATCGTTCACGTATGTTTCTCCAGCGTCGCAGGACGCAGCGCGAGCAGCAGGTTCGAGGTGTTGACGGCAATGCGGTCGTTGCTGATCATCAGCGGCGCCGCATGCAGGTCGCGAATGTGGCGGCCGATGCTGAACGGCGTGCCTTGCTTGTAGCCGGCCATCCCGCAGATCATCATGGCCTGGTGCGCGACTTCCAGCGCGGTCGTCGACACGTAGGTCTTCAGCGTGTTGATCTCGGCGGCCCGGGCCATGCCGGCCGACCACGAGCGGGACGCCGGGTTCGCGTGAAGGCGCAACACGTTGTCGACGCGGGCCTGCATCGCCTGCATCAGCGCGAGCGATTCGGCGATGCGCCGCGACGCGGGCGACGGTGCGCCGTCGGTCTGGCGGGCCTGGGCGCGGAAGAACTGGTGCGCGCGGTGGAACGCGTCGCCGGCTACACCGATCCATACCGCGGCCCACAGGATGTGCGACACCGGCACCATCGTTTCCTCGGCGATCTTCGCGAACGGTACCGGCAGGCACTGGACGGCGGCGCCGTGCGCATCGAGCTCGAAGCCGTTGCTGCAGGTGCCGCGCATCCCGAGCGTGTCCCATTCGCCGCGGCGCGTGAGCGTGTAGCCGTCGCGCAGCAGCGTGACGAGCACCTGCTCGGAAGCCGGCGCGTCCGCATCGCGTCGTGCGGTCGCGAGGATGCCGTCTGCATAGTCGCCATACGAGATCGTCGGCGCAGATTTGCGCAGCCGGAATTCGCCGCCGCTGGTTTCGAGCGCGCACTGGCTCGCGCGCAGGTTGCCGCCGACGCCGTCTTCCGACGTGGCCGATGCGAGCAGCCACTGGTGGCGCACGAGCTGTTGCAGGAACAGCTTGTGCCAGCCCTGGTCGGCGGCGTGATCGACGATGCAGGCGACCTGGATCTGGTGCATCGCGAACACCATCGCCGACGATGCGCAGGCCTGGCCGAGAATCGAGCAGGCCGACGCGATGTCTTCCAGCGACGCGCCCACACCGCCGAGATGGGTCGGCACCATCGCGCCGAGCAGGCGGCGCGCGCGCATCGCCTCGATCGCCTCGACGGGGCAGCGCGCGTCGCGGTCGACCGCGTCCGCGTGCTGCGCGGCGATCTGCGCGACGGCATGCGCGGCCTCGTCGAGCCGACGCGCATCGCTGTCGGCCGCGAGTTCGGGAAGCAGCGCGCTCATGCCGAATGCTCGGTGCGTTGCAGCGTGGTGATCGTGTCCGCGAGCGCGTCGATGCTGCGGAACAGGTTGCGGTTCAGCATCTCGTCGGGAATCTCGATGTTGAATTGCTTCTCGATCGCGAGCATCAGCTGGATCGTGTCGAGTGACGAAAGGCCGGCTTCGTAGAGGTCGTCCCCGTCGCCGATCGAATCGATCGCGGCTTCGAGATGGGCGACGTGCTTCAGGATGGTTTTGATTTCGTTTTTCACGTGCTGCTCCGGCGTGCGTGGTGTCGTCCGCTCGGGCAGACGCGCGACACGCGCTGACGTCCCCCCGGCAGTCCGGCATCAGTAGACCATTGGCAGACGCGGCGTTCTGTTCGCCACCCTACAAACAACTGACCCGGCAGGCAGCGGACGGCACGCGCGGCGGCGCCCCGTCCCGATGCGGCACGCCGATCAGGCGCGCGACGCGGCCGGCACACCCGAATCGGCCGACAGGATGCGCTTCATCTCGTCGCGCACGATCGCGCGGCAGCCGCACGACATTTTTTCGAGGCCGTCGAGGTCGGCGAGCTCGATCGAACTCCGGTACTGCCGGATCAGGCCCAGCTTCTGGATTTCGCCGGCGGCATCGGTAACCGTTTCGCGCCGCACGCCGAGCATCTGCGCCAGCATGCTGTGCGTCACCTGGATCTCGATGCTGCGGGTCCGGTCGTACGCGAGCAGGAACCATCTGCATAACTGATGTTTGAGCACGTGATGACGGCTGCAGAATGTGATCTGCGAGACCTGCGCCATCAGCAGCCGCACGCAGACGAACACGAGATGGCGGATCACCGGCGATGCGTCGAACGCGGCGGCGAATACGCGCCGGTCGAGCCGGTAGACGAAACCGTCGCGGCAGGCCACGGCACGGCAGGGCATCCGCCCGCTGCCGCCGATCACGTCGTCGCACACCACGCTCTCGCTGCCGATCTCGGCGACTTCCAGCGTCATGCCGCCGGACGACACGTACTGCAGCGAAATTGCAGTCGTGACGGGCAGGTAGACCGCGGTGAGCATTTCGCCGGGCTCGCAGAGCACTTGCCCGGATTTCAGGTGGACGAGTTGAAGATGGGGAACCAGCGTTGCGAGCTCGTCGCGGTCGATGGCCGCGAGAAAGCGGTTTGCATCGAAGCTGTGGGAAAGCTCGATCATGCCGTTCGCGTACGCGACGGCGTCAGGGGCCTGGTGAGTCACGGCGCATCCTCGTAGGTGGCGGTCACGCGTTGTCTCGGCGATATCCCGGGAATGGGAAATTCGCACGATCGTGCGGACTTGTGTTCGTCAAAAATGGAGTGACGATACTGGCGAAAAGGCTAGCACGCCATTGAAATCGTTCAATTGCACATTGCGTCATTTCACAAAGTTTGACGATTTTGGCGGGTGCAAACGTCATCCGGATTTAATGATTCATTTCCGTGAAATTAATCATCCGGAAGTTGAATGCAACTTCGGGCATTCATTCCATGTCGGCCGCGAATCAATCGGGTGGCAGCGCGCATCGCACGGGGAAAGTGCCCGATGGGCATTGAACATTGTTTGGCAAATAAATGGTGTTCGCAAGAATGTCTCAAATAATCAATGGCTTGCATGAGAATTGTGCGATGGATGACAGAGGCGAAAATTAGTGTGCCGATTCAGATTTGAGACAGTTTCAAACAACCATGTGAGGCGCTCAGCCGTAACGGAATGTTATCCGGCACATCATGGAAACAATTGAAAATCGACTGTAAGTATATGAGCGACAAGCCGTGCAGCACCGGTGCGGCTGCCTCGGTGCGACGCAGGTGAATTGATCAGTCAAATCGCATGCAGTGTCCGCCCCCGGGAAGAGTGTCCGAAAATGAGACGCTTTTTTTGTTTTTTGGCTGGTTATTCGGTCGATCTAAATCAGGTGTGATTCATATATTAAGGATGGGCATGTATTGGCACGTAAATCGCTTATTCGGGCTGGCGTGTTGAAACGGAACGGTCGACTCGATCCGGCGGCGATAAGCCGACGGTCGGTCGGAATCAGGGTTGTGGGCCGCAACCACGATCAGTCCGGGCGCGCATCGCGATAACGAGTTTCGTGCACGCGGCTGCAGGCGGCGCGGACAATAAAAGGGATACAGACATGCTTCATCTTCACTCGAGCTATTCGGCGAACGCCATCCTCGATGCCCTCCCCGAGGACAGCATCCGCACCATCGCACCGCATCTCGAACTGGTCAGGATCAAGGCCGGGATGCTCGACCGGGTCGGCGAGCCGATGCGCCACGTGCATTTCCCGACGACGTCGATGATGTCGGTGCAGCACCTGATGGAGGACGGTGCGATGGTCGAGGTGGCGCAGGTCGGCCGCGAGGGCGTGGTCGGGCTCGCGACGCTGGTCGGTGGCGCCGCGGCGTCGCACCGGGTCGAGGTCCGTATCGGCGGGATGGCCTATCGCGTGCCGAGCTGCGTGATGCGCGCCGAATTCGAGCGCTCGCCCGCAACCTACCGGCTGCTGCTCAACTACTGCCAGGCGGCGATGGCGCAGATCTCGCGCAGCGCGCTGTGCAACCGGCATCACTCGGTCAGCGAGCAGCTCAGCCGCTGGCTGCTGCTTGCGCATGACCGCATCGACGGTGACGAACTGGCCGTCACGCAGCAGACGATCGCGAACATGCTCGGCGTGCGGCGCGAAGGCGTGACGGAAGCGGCGGGCAACCTGCAGGAAGCCGGGCTGATCCGGCAGCGTCGCGGCCGCATCACGGTGCTCGACCGCGACGGCCTCGAACATCACGCGTGTGAATGCTACAACCTGATTCGCGCGGACTATCGCAGGCTGCTCGGCACGCGCGGGACGGCGAGGCCGACACCGGTTCGGCCCCGCATGCCGGACGCGCATCGCGGGTTCCCGGCACATGGTGCGTGACGATGCAATCGAAGTCCGGTGGGACGAATGCGATGCGGCGTTCTGTGATCGCAGTTGCCGACGCCGTGCTCGTGCTGGCAGGCGCGCTTGCCGCGCAGGCGGCATCGGGCCTCGCGTGGCGCGAGTTGTCCGACGCGCAGCGCGGCGCGATCGCGCTGCTGTGCGTGCTGACCGTGGCCTTGCTGCCGCGCTACCTGCGCACCGTGCGTGGCAGCGTGGCGCCGCAAGGCGGCACGCATGCACTGACGCAGACGATGGTGGCGCTCGTTTGCGCGAGCGTGCTGACGGTAACTGCCGCGATGTGGATCATGAACCGTGGCGGCACGATCACGACACACTGGATCGTGCGCACGGTGCTGGCAGGCGACGCCGCGTTGCTGCTCGGCCGCGCCGCGCTGCTGGCGCTCGCGCTGACGCGTGACGACCCGCGCGCGCGGCAGCGCCGCGTCGCGGTGGTCGGCGCAACGGCGTACGGGCGTGTCGCGGTCGAGCGGATGCAGCTGGCGCCGCAGGGGCTTTTCGTGGCGGCGTGCGTATTCGACGACGACGCACAGGCTGCCTCCGGCGGCATCGGCGGCGTGCCGGTGATCGACGACTGGAACGTGCTGCGCGACCTGATTCGCGGCGGCGAGATCGACGAGGTATGGCTCACGCTGCCGATGTCGCACGAGTGGCGGATCCAGCGCATCGTGCGCGAGTTGCGCGACGAGTTCGTGGAACTGCGTTTGTTGCCCGACGTGCGGCAGATGGCGGTGGTCGATCGCTCGGCGACCGACGTGCTCGGCATGCCGGCCATCAACCTCGCGACTACGCCGCGCTCGGCGCCGGAGCTGTGGGCGAAGTTCGCGTTCGACCGGCTCTTTGCATTCGGCGTGCTGATTCCGTTGCTGCCGCTGCTGTCGATGCTGGCGATCGCGGTCAAGCTGTCGTCGCCGGGGCCCGTGCTGTTCAGGCAGCGCCGCAAGGGCGTCGACGGCCGGGAGTTCGACATTCTGAAGTTCCGGACGATGCGCGTGCATCGTGTACAACCGGGCGTCTTGCGACAGGCGTCGCGGAACGATTCGCGGATCACGCGCGTCGGTGCGTTCCTGCGGCGTACGTCGCTCGACGAGCTGCCGCAGTTCTTCAACGTGCTGTTCGGGCAGATGTCGGTCGTCGGCCCACGCCCCCATGCGATCGAACACGACGACTTGTACCGGCAACTGATCGACTGCTACATGTACCGCTACCGCGTACGGCCGGGCATCACCGGGTGGGCGCAGGTGAACGGCTATCGCGGCGAGACGCGCAAGGTCGAGGCGATGGAAGCGCGTGTGAAATTCGATCTGTTCTACATGCAGAACTGGAGCTTCTGGTTCGACATGAAGATCATCCTGTTGACGGTCGTGCGGGGATTCATCGGACGCAATGCTTTTTGAGGATGACGAATCATCCGGGAAGCGGTGCGTTGTGCGATCGAACGTACTGACCGGAGCGCAGGTGGCGAACACACTGACGGCACAGCAGCATCCCGTGTAACGGGATGTCCGGCGGCGCGAAGGCGCCGCAGCCATCGGAATGGTCACGATCATGTCAACGTCGATTCGAGAGCGAAGCGCACCGGTACTGCAGGAAGCGCGCGCGGAGCGGGGCGCCGGCACGGCCGCGTATACCGCGCGGCCGTGCCGGCTCGCGATCAACGGGAAATTCACCGCGCAGCGCATGACGGGCGTTCAGCGCGTGGCATTCGAACTGACGGCCGAACTTGCGCGGATCGCGAGCGCCGACGATGCACCGTCGCTCGTCGTGCCGTCCGATCACGATCCGGCGGCCATGCCTGCCGGCGCGCGGTCGCAGACGTCCGGGCGCCGGCATGGCACGCTGTGGGAACAATGGACGCTGCCGCGCACGACGCGCGGCCGGACCTTGCTGAGCCTTTGCAACATCGGCCCGCTGGTGAAGCGCGATCAACTGCTGATGATTCATGACGCGGCGATTTTCGATCTGCCGGCCGGCTATTCGATGGCGTTTCGCCTCTGGTACCGCTTCGCGTTCTCTATCATGAAGCGACGTGCGCGCCATATCGTGACGGTCTCGCATTTTTCGCGGGCGCGGCTGGCCGCGCGGCTTGGCGTGCCGCCTGCACGCCTGTCGGTCGTGCCGGGCGCGGTCGATCATATCGACCGCATCGATGCCGATCCCGGCGTGCTGTCGCGCCTGAATCTCGAGACGGATCGCTACGTATTGTTCGTCGGGTCCCTCGCACCCGGCAAGAATCTCGTGCGCGCACTGGCCGCGGTGGCGCTGATGCGCGAGTCGCACCCGACGTTGCGTTTCGTGATCGCGGGGGGCGCCAATGCGAAGATCTTCGGTGCACGGGCGGCCGGCCTGCGCGAAGACGATCCGTACGTCACATGGGCCGGTTACGTGACCGACGGCGAACTGAAAGCGTTGTACGAGCATGCTGGCTGCTTCGTGTTTCCGTCGCTGTACGAAGGATTCGGGCTGCCGCCGCTCGAGGCGATGCGGTGTGGCTGCCCGGTCATCGTGTCGAACGAAGGGGCGCTTCCGGAAGTCTGCGGCGGTGCAGCGCTGTTCTGCGATGCGTATTCACCGCCGGATATCGCCGCGGCGATCGCCCGCGTGATGGACGATCCCGAACTGCGGGCACGGTTGCGCACGCTGGGCCGCGAGCACGCGCAGCGATACAGCTGGCAGCGCTCGGCGCGCATGTTGCTCGACATCGTCCGTGCCGATGCTTGACGCGTGATGAGGCAATGGTGCTCGCGGGGCGAGCGATCCCGGTGGCATCTGCGATAACCGTATTCGACGACGTCGCGATTTCGCGTCCGTCCCCAGTTCCGGCGCGCGTAGGCCGAGCGCTGCAGTGCACGCTGATTCCGGTCAACACACGCGCGTTCAATGGGTTTATCCTGCGTCGAATGCATCCGGCACTTCGTGCTGCCGGGCGCAGATCCGGACACGGTGGCAGGCGGTGATGCCGGCCCGCCGCGCACCGGCGCGATACTGCGCGCCGCAATGCTCCGCGCGCAACCCGGAACAGGAGAGACGGCCATGGCGCTCGACCCACAACAACGGCAGACGCTGAAACAGCGGCTGAACGAGAGCGAGCAGACGTTGCGTGCGGAGATCCGCACCAGCGAAGACCAGCGCGCGTCGGAGTCCTATGCAGACCTCGCCGGCGCGGCGCCGGACGAGGGTGACGAGGCCAATGCGGATCTGTTCGTCGACGTCGATCATGCGTTGATCGGCATGAAACTGACCGAGCTGCGCGCGATCGGCCGCGCCCAGCAGCGGATGCGCGACGGCAGCTACGGCGAGTGCATCGACTGCGACGGCTCGGTCGGCTACGAGCGCCTGCTGGCGCGCCCGGCCGCCGAACGCTGCACGCATTGCCAGTCGATCTACGAGCGGCAATACGCCACGACGCCGCGCGCCTCCCTCTGACGCCGACAACGTCTCCATCACGACGCTGCACACGCGGCGCGGCCGGCGTACGATGATGAACGGGCGCCCGGCGGTGTCACCATGCGGTGCCGGGCGGGCAGACGCCGTCGCGCACGCGCGCGGCGCCATCCACGTGGAAGGGAGCCACGCCGATCATGCCGATCCACAACGCCGAGTGTGCGGCCGTGTTCACCGAGATTGCCGACATGCTCGAGATCCAGGGCGCCAATCCGTTCCGGGTGCGTGCCTATCGCAACGCAGCACGGACGATTGGCGACTACGGGCGCGATATCCCGACGATGATCGCGAACGGCGACGATCTCGGGAAGATTCCGTCGATCGGGCCCGATCTCGCGTCGAAGCTGCGCGAGATCGCGGCGACCGGCACCTGCGAACTGCAGCAAACGCTGCGTCACGCGTTGCCTGGCGCGATCGTCGAGCTGCTCGACGTGCCGGGGCTCGGCGCGAAGCGTGTGAAGGCGCTCCATGACGCGCTGCACGTCGATTCGCTCGAGCAGCTTCGCGCGGCCGCGAAGAGCGGGCACGTGCGCGACTTGCCGGGCTTCGGCGCGAAAACCGAAGCGCATCTGCTCGAAGCGATCGACGACCGGCTGAAGCGCGAACCTCAACGCTTCCTGCTGCCGGATGCGGCGCACTCGCTGCTGCCGCTGCTCGAACGCCTGCGTGCGATTGCGGGCGTCGGCAAGGCCGTGCCGGCCGGCAGTTTCCGCCGCCGCCGCGAGACGGTCGGCGATCTCGACATCCTCGTCACCGCACGTGATCCAGGCGCCGTCGCCGAAGCGTTCGTCGGTTATGGCGAGGTGGCGCGCGTGCTCGCGCACGGCAGGACGAAGTCGAGCGTCGTGCTCGCCAGCGGATTGCAGGTCGATCTGCGCGTGGTCGATGCCGATGCGTTCGGCGCGGCGCTCGTCTACTTCACCGGATCGAAGGCGCACAACATCGCGTTGCGCAGGATCGCGCAGGCCGGCGGGCTGAAGATCAACGAGTACGGCGTGTTTCGCGGCGACGAACGGATTGCCGGCGCGACCGAGACATCGGTCTATGCGGCGATCGGGTTGCACGACGTGCCGCCCGAGTTGCGCGAGGATCGCGGCGAGATCGACGCCGCGCGCGCGGGCACGCTGCCGGCGCTGGTCGAGCGCAAGCACGTGCACGGCGATCTGCATGCGCATACCGACGCGTCGGCCGGCCGCGACAGCCTGCGTGCGATGGCCGATGCGGCGCGCGCACGCGGGTTCGCGTACCTGGCCATCACCGACCGGGCTCCGCATGCCGGCGGTAGCCGCGGCGGCTTCGACTGGCTTTCCCGGCAGCTCGACGAGATCGATCGCCTCAACGCGTCGTTCGACGGGTTCGTGCTGCTCAAGGGCGTGGAGGCGGGCATTCGCGAGGACGGCAGCCTCGATGTGCCCGATGCGATGCTCGGCCGGCTCGACCTCGTGGTCGGTGCGGTACGCGACGGCTTCGACCTGTCGCGCGACGCACAGACCGCGCGCATGCTGCGCGCGATGGACCACCCGCATTTCACGATTCTCGCGCACCCGACGGGCCGCGTGCTCGGCGAGCGCGATGCCTGCGAACTCGACGTGCCGCGCGTGATCGCGCATGCCGCGGCGCGCGGTTGCTTCGTCGAACTCGATGCGCAGCCGCGGCGGCTCGACCTGCCGGACGTCTGGTGCCGCGAAGCCGCGAAGGCCGGCGTGCCGGTGGCGATCGGCTCGGATGCGCGCAGTGCGGACGAACTCGACAATCTTGCGTACGGCGTCGATCAGGCGCGACGCGGCTGGCTCACGCGGCCCGACGTGCTGAACACGCGCACGCTCGCGCAATTGAGGCCGCTGCTTGCACGCACGATGGGAGCGGGCGGCTCGTTAAAGCGTGGCGGCGGCTCGAAGGGTGCGTGAACGCAGCCGGCGGCGCGTGCCGTCAGTTGCTGGCCGGTCATGAATGCGGTCACCTCATGCCAGTACGCCGGTCGCCGGCACATAGGGCAGGCCAAGCGCCAGCGCGACGGCTTCGTACGTGATGTGTCCGTCGCACACGTTCAGGCCCGCGCGCAGATGCGGATCGTCGGTCATTGCCTGCTTCCAGCCCTTGTCGGCGAGCGCGAGCGCATGGGTGAGCGTCGCGTTGTTCAGCGCGAAGGTCGACGTGCGCGCGACGGCGCCGGGCATGTTCGCGACGCAGTAGTGCACGACGCCGTCCACGACGAAGGTGGGGGCCGCGTGCGTCGTGGCATGCGAGGTCTCGAAGCATCCGCCCTGGTCGATCGCGACGTCGACGACGACCGCTCCCGTGCGCATCGTCGCGATCATGTCGCGCGTGACGAGCCGCGGTGCCGATGCGCCTGGCACGAGCACGGCGCCGATCACGACGTCGGCATCGCGCACGGCTTCGTCGATCGTGTGTGCATTCGAGCAGACGGTCGTGATCCGGTTGGCGAAGACGAGGTCGAGCTGGCGCAGCCGGTTCACGTTGGTATCGAGCACGGTGACGCGCGCGCCGAGGCCGACTGCCATCTGCAGCGCGCCGGTGCCCACCACGCCCGCGCCGAGCACGACGACATGCGCGGCCGGTACGCCGGGCACCCCGGCCATCAGCAGGCCACGCCCGCCGCGCGGGCTTTCGAGGTGGGTCGCCGCGACCTGGATCGACATGCGCCCGGCCACCTCGCTCATCGGCGCGAGCAGCGGCAGGCCGCCGCCCGGGCCCGTCACGGTTTCGTACGCGATGCAGACTGCGCCGGACTTCATGAGTGCGGCCGCCTGGTCGGGATCGGGCGCGAGATGCAGGTACGTGTAGAGAATCTGGCCGCGTCGCAGCATCGCGCATTCCGCCGGCTGCGGCTCCTTGACCTTGACGATCATGTCGGCGCGCGCGAAGACTTCGTCGGCGCCGTCGCAGAGCGATGCACCCGCGGCCGTGTAGTCGTTGTCGAGCAGGCCGATCGCCGTGCCCGCGCCGCGCTGCACCAGTACGCGATGGCCGTGCCGCGTCAGCTCGCGCGCGCCGGCCGGCGTGAGGCCTACGCGATATTCGTGGTTCTTGATCTCTTTCGGCACACCGATCAGCATGAGTCGCCTCCATGGCCTTCGTTATCGTTTTCGTGCAGGTGCGCATGCGGCGACCGATTGCACGTGCGGCCGATCGCGCAGGGGGCGTATCGACGGCAGTACTGGAGTAACAGCGTAGTAGCGCGCGGAGGGAAGTCAAGCGGCCGGACCGCGTGCACTGGCGCGCGCACTGCATCGCAACATGCGCCGTCGCGGGTGGCGGATTGCGACCGGAGGTCGCAATGCACGTGGTGCCGGGTTTCGGTATCGTCACGTGTGGCGCGGATAGGGGCCGCGTGCCGGCACTCTGCCGCCAACACATCGAGACGACGAGACAAAGACACGAGGGCATTGACCGACATGACCGGAGCGTATTTCAGCGTGCCGACGCTTTGCGCAATCGCGCTCGTTCACGTCTACTGGGCGTTGGGCGGGCGGCGCGGCAAGGGGGCCGCCATTCCGGAGCAGGACGGCGAGCCGCTATTGCGGCCGACCGCCGTCGGCACGCTCGCGATCGCGGTGGCGTTGCTGGGCGGCGCGTGCGTGGTTGCCGCGCGTGCCGGCTGGCTGGGGCCGAACACGTATCCCGGTACGATCTCGTTCGCGGTCGTTGCGTTCGCACTGATCTTCGCGGTGCGTGCCGTCGGCGATTTCCGATACGTCGGCTTCTTCAAGCGGATTCGCGGGTCGCGTTTCGCGCGCATGGACACGCTGTGTTACTCGCCGCTCTGCGCGGCGCTGGCGCTGTCCATCGCGTCGATGTTCTGGCCGTGGTGAGCGCGCGTCTCAGCGCGCGGGGCCGTCCATCTCTACAAGGAATTCCGCCGGCACGGTGTCGGTCAGCCATACGCCGTTTTCAGCGACGAAGAACGTGTGGCCTTGCCGATGCATGCGCCGCGCATCGACCTCGAGTATCACGGGCACGCCGTAGCGCGTGCCGACAGACAGCGCCGTGCGGATGTCCGGCGACAGATGCACGTGATGACGGGCACCAGGTTTCAGCCCTTGCGCTCGAATCGAATCCAGGAAGCGTGTCGCAGTGCCGTGATAGAGGCGCTCGGGCGGCTGCGCGACCGGATAGCGGCGCTGCACGACCGGTGTCGAATGGCCTTGTACCGCACGGATGCGATGCCCGTCGTCGGAGAGGGCGAAGCGCTGCTTGTCGTTGGTTGCGCAGACGGTTTCGAGCGTCGCACGATCGAGGTGGTGCCCCTGGCGAGCGGCACCGGCGATCAGTGCGTCGATGTAAGCCCAGCCTTCCGGGTCGAGTTGCAGCCCGATCGACTGCGGCGCGTGGCGCAGCACGTAGCTGAGATATCGGCTGATGCCGGTCGCGTCGGTCGCCGGCGGTTCATTCTTCTTGTGTGGTTTCATGAGAGGCGGAGGCTACCAGAGCGCCACGCGAACAGGCGGTCCCGGGTACCCCGTGTAGCTGGAAAGAGACATCCGTCGGCGCGACTCGCCACACCGCAATCGTCTACCTGACGCCCGCATCAGTCGGTCATCACGCGATCCTTGTCGATTCCGACTCCCGGATTTTTCAATTGTTGCGATTTTCGAGGCATTGAATTGCATTGATGCGACACTTAATGGAACCGGTTCCATATATAATTCGCGGCACTTTGTCGCCGGACCCGAAAGAGGGTCGTGCACGTCGCGCTTGCTGTCGGCAAATGCGGCGTCTAAGTTGAATGAGGGTCATGAGCGATGAGGGGCAGATGCCGGCAGATGCCGGTATTTGTCAGACGATAAGGCTCGCAAAGAAGCCGATCCGTGCAGCGCAACCTGAATTGGCGCGATGCGCGGCTGCATGAAGCGCGCTGCCGTGCGTTGCACGGGCGGCGCCTGCAGCGAGGTTGTTCGCAACAGACGAAAGAACAGGACGGCCAGCCGCATGCGGCATGGCTGCCATGCCGGGCATGCCGCATGCGGAGTGCGCGCGTCCGGGCCCCGATCCCCAACGATCAACATCCGACCATGTCCACGCCACCTGACAAACCCAACTCGCGCCGCCGTTTCCTGCGCACGTCGGTCGCGCTCGTGCCGATCGCGTCGGTCGCCGGCTGCGACCTGCGTTCGTCGTCGCCTTCCGCGACGACCGGCAACGCGCCCGGCGCATCGGCCAACGCCGAACGCGCTCCGTACAAGCCGACCTTTTTCGATGCGAAGGAGTGGGCGTTCGTCCAGGCGGCCGTCGACCGGCTGATTCCGGCCGACGCCGAAGGTCCCGGCGCGCTCGAATCGGGCGTGCCCGAATTCATCGACCGCCAGATGGAGACGCCGTATGCGCACGGCGCCACCTGGTACATGCAGGGGCCATTCCAGCAAGGCGTGCCCGAGCTCGGCTACCAGCTGAAGCTGGTGCCGCGCGACATCTACCGGCTCGGCATCGCGGCGGTCAACCGGTATTGCGAGAAGACCCACGGCAAGGCGTTCGCGGATCTCGACGCGCCGACGCGCGACACCGTGCTCGGCGCGCTGGAAAAGGGCGGCGCACAGATCGACGACGTGCCGCCCGGCGTGTTCTTCGGTCAGTTGCTGCAGAACACGCGCGAAGGCTACTTCTGCGACCCGGTGCATGGGGGCAATCACGACATGGCCGCGTGGAAGATGATCGGCTTTCCGGGCGCGCGCGCGGACTTCATGGATTTCG
Source organism: Burkholderia sp. 4NA327C6 (assembly GCF_005502655.1). Lineage (NCBI taxonomy): Bacteria > Pseudomonadati > Pseudomonadota > Betaproteobacteria > Burkholderiales > Burkholderiaceae > Burkholderia > Burkholderia sp. 4NA327C6. The sequence continues at coordinate 114,330 of NZ_SCNZ01000004.1, forward strand.
TCAACCAGAACGGCAAGTCGTATCCGTACGGCCCCGTCTCGATCAACGGGGAGCGCAGCTGATGGCCGCAGAGAAAAAGCCGCATGTCGATGCGGTGATCGTCGGCTTCGGCTGGACCGGCGCGATTCTCGCGAAGGAACTGACCGAAGCGGGCCTGAACGTGGTCGCGCTCGAGCGCGGCGAGTACCGCGACACCTATCCGGACGGCGCGTATCCGAACACGATCGACGAGCTGACCTACAACATCCGCAAGAAGCTGTTCCTCGACCTGTCGAAGACGACCGTGTCGATCCGCCACGGCCTGCAGGACACTGCGCTGCCGTACCGGCAGCTCGCCGCGTTCCTGCCGGGCGAAGGCGTCGGCGGCGCGGGGCTGCACTGGTCGGGCGTGCATTTCCGGATCACGCCGGAAGAGCTGCGCCTGCGCAGCCACTATGAAGAGCGCTACGGCAGGAAGTTCATCCCCGAAGGGATGACGATCCAGGACACCGGCGTGACCTACGAGGAGCTCGAGCCGCATTTCGACTTCGCCGAAAAGGTGTTCGGCACGTCGGGGCAGGCGTACAAGGTCGGCGGCAAGGTGGTCGGCGACGGCAACGTGTTCGAAGCGAACCGCAGCGACAACTTCCCGCTGCCCGCGCAGCTCAACACCTATTCGGCGCAGCGCTTCTCCGACGCGGCCAAGTCGCTCGGCCTGCATCCGTACCGGCTGCCGTCGGCGAACACGTCGGGCCCGTACACGAACCCGTACGGCGTGCAGATGGGCCCGTGCAACTTCTGCGGCTACTGCAGCGGCTACGCGTGCTACATGTACTCGAAGGCGTCGCCGAACCTGAACATCCTGCCCGCGCTGAAGCAGGCGCCGAACTTCGAGCTGCGCTCGAAGTGCCACGTGCTGCGGGTCGACCTCGACGATACGAAGAAGCGCGCGACGGGCGTGACCTACGTCGACCCGGCAGGGCGTGAAGTGCACCAGCCGGCCGATCTCGTGATCGTGGCCGCGTTCCAGTACCACAACGTGCACCTGCTGCTGCTGTCGGGCATCGGCAAACCGTACGACCCGATCTCCGGCGAAGGTGTCGTGGGCCGCAATTTCGCGTACCAGAACCTGTCGACGATCAAGGCGTTCTTCGACAAGGACACCTACACGAACCCGTTCATCGGCGCGGGCGGCAACGGCGTCGCGGTGGACGATTTCAATGCGGACAACTTCGACCACGGCCCGCTCGGCTTCGTCGGCGGCTCGCCGCTGTGGGTGAACCAGGCCGGCGTGAAGCCGATCAGCGGCATCGCGACGCCGCCCGGTACGCCGCAGTGGGGCTCGGCGTGGAAGAAGGCCGTCAAGGACAACTACGCGCACACGATCTCGATGGACGCGCACGGCACCAACATGTCGTACCGCGACGTCTATCTCGACCTCGATCCGACCTATCGCGATTCGTACGGCCAGCCGCTGTTGCGGATGACCTTCGACTGGAAGGACAACGACATCAAGATGGCGCAGTACGTGACCGGGCAGATGAAGAAGATCGCGGAGGCGATGGGGCCGAAGGCGATCAGCGTATCGACGCGCGAATTCGGCAAGCACTTCGATTCGCGCGCGTACCAGACGACTCACCTCGTCGGCGGCGCGATCATGGGCACCGACCCGAAGACGAGCGTGCTGAACCGCTACCTGCAGTGCTGGGACGTGCACAACGTGTTCGTGATGGGCGCATCGGCGCTGCCGCAGGGCATCGGCTACAACCCGACCGGGATCATCGCGGCGCTGGCCTACTGGTCGGCACGTGCGATCCGCGAGCAATACCTGAAAAATCCCGCCCCGCTGGTGACAGTATGAAGAGGACGATGAACCACAACGTCGCGCGCCGGATGTCGCGCGCGCTGGCGGCCGGTGCGGCCTGGGCCGCGCTCGGCTTCGCGGGCTCGGCGGCGTTCGCACAGCCGGCAGCACCCGCGGCGGCTTCCGGCCCGGCGGCGGCACCCGCGGCCCAATCCGCCGACGCGGCCCTGATCAAGCGCGGCGAGTACCTCGCGCGGGCGGGCGACTGCATCGCGTGCCACACCGCGAGCGGCGGCAAGCCGTTCGCCGGCGGACTGAAATTCGACACGCCGATCGGCGGGATCTACTCGACGAACATCACGCCGGATCCGAAGACGGGCCTGGGCGGCTGGACGGTCGAGGATTTCACGCGCGCGGTGCGCGAAGGCGTGCGCAAGAACGGCGACACGATGTATCCGGCCATGCCGTTTCCGTCCTACGCGCGCCTGACCGACGACGACATGAAGGCGCTGTACGCATACTTCATGCACGGCGTCGCGCCCGTCGAGCACGAGAACCGCGCGGTCGACATCGTGTGGCCGCTGTCGATGCGCTGGCCGCTCGGGATCTGGCGCAAGATGTTCGCGCCGACACCGAAGCCGTTCGACGCGGCGCCGTACACCGATCCGGTGGTCGCGCGCGGTGCGTATCTCGTGCAGGGGCTCGGCCACTGCGGCGCGTGCCATACGCCGCGGGCGCCGACGATGCAGGAGCGCGGGCTGACCGACGCGGACGGCCCGGACTTCCTGGCCGGCGGCGCGGCGATCGACGGCTGGGTGCCGACGAGCCTGCGCGGCGAGCCGCGCACGGGCCTCGGCACGTGGACGGAAACCGAGATCGTGCAGTTCCTGAAGACGGGCCGCACGCTGCGCACGGCCGCGTTCGGCGGGATGACGGACGTGGTCGGCCACAGCATGCAGCACATGACCGACGACGACCTGAATGCGATCGCGCGCTACCTGAAGACGCTGCCGCCACGCGTGCAGGGCGAACAGCCGCACGTGTACGACGCGGCCGCCGCGAAGGCGCTGCAGACCGGCGACGCGAGCAAGCCGGGCGCGGCCGTCTATCGCGACAACTGCATGGCCTGCCACCGCAGCGACGGCCACGGCTACACACGCGTGTTCCCCGCGCTCGCCGGCAACCCGGTCGTGCAGGGCGACGATCCGACGTCGCTGATCCACGTGGTGCTGGAAGGCAGCGCGCTGCAGGGTACGCGCACCGCGCCGTCGACGTTCACGATGCCGCCGTTCGGCTGGCGCCTGTCGGACCAGGAAGTCGCGGACGTGTCGAACTTCGTGCGCACGAGCTGGGGCAACACAGGGGCTGCCGTGACGGCCGCGCAGGTCGCGAAGGTGCGCAAGAGCGTGCCGTCGACCCGGCCCGAACCGCCGCCGGGTGCGCGGTTCCCGCAAGCGTCGCGCTGACGGGGCGGCGGGGCGCCAGCCCCGCCTGTCCGATGTACATCAAGGCGCCGCCGCATCCCCGCGGCGCCTTTCAATTCGCCGGGGTAGCACCCCGCAAAGGCGCGCCACCGCGTGAATTTTTCGCGGCGGCGCGCCATTTTTCCGCCTCATCCCTTATCCTTTCGTTCTTGAACCTTACTAAATAGTTACAAGAACTTCGGGAGGGGGGATGCCTCATGACGTCAGCCTGATTGCGTTGCTCGCGGCCGGTTTCGGTCTCGCGATGGTTTTCGGTTATTTCGCGTCGCTGTTGAAAATGCCGCCGCTCGTCGGCTATCTGCTCGCCGGGATCGTGATCGGCCCCGGCACGCCCGGCTTCGTCGGCGACCTGTCGCTCGCGCAGCAGCTCGCCGAAGTCGGCGTGATGCTGCTGATGTTCGGCGTCGGCCTGCATTTCTCGCTCGGCGATCTCCTCGCGGTGCGCAAGATCGCGCTGCCGGGCGCGATCGTCCAGATTACGGTGGCCACGCTGCTCGGCGGCGGGCTCGCGCTCACCTGGGGCTGGAGCGTCGGGGCGGCGCTCGTGTTCGGGCTCGCGCTGTCGGTCGCGAGCACGGTCGTGCTGCTGCGCGCGCTCGAAGGGCGCGGGCTCGTCGAGACGGTCAACGGGCGCATCGCGGTCGGCTGGCTCGTCGTCGAGGATCTCGTGATGGTGCTCGTGCTGGTGCTGCTGCCGCCCGTCGCGGGGCTGCTCGGCGGCACGCCGCCCGGCGACGCGCATGCGGCCGGCGGCAGCGTGTGGGGTACGCTCGGCGTCACGATGCTGAAGGTCGCGGCGTTCATCGCGTTGATGCTGGTGGTCGGCAAGCGCGTGTTTCCGCGCATTCTGTGGCTCGTCGCGCGCACGGGCTCGCGCGAGCTGTTCACGCTGTGCATGATCGCGGCAGCGGTCGGTATCGCGTTCGGCGCGGCGAAGCTGTTCGACGTGTCGTTCGCGCTCGGCGCGTTCTTCGCCGGGATGATGATGCGCGAGTCGGAATTCAGCCGGCGCGCGGCCGACGAGACGCTGCCGCTGCGCGATGCGTTTTCGGTGCTGTTCTTCATTTCGGTCGGGATGCTCTTCGACCCGAAGATCCTGCTCGCGGAGCCGCTGCACGTGATCGAGGTCGCGGCGATCGTGGTGATCGGCAAGACGCTCGCGGCAGTCGCGCTCGTGATCGCGTTCCGCTATCCGCTGAATACCGCGCTGACGGTCGGTGCGGGTCTCGCGCAGATCGGCGAGTTCTCGTTCATCCTCGCCGGCCTCGGCCGTGCGCTCGGGCTGCTGTCGGCCGAGGGGCAGAGCCTGATTCTGGCCGTCGCGCTGATCTCGATCGCGATGAACACGCTGCTGTTCGCGATGATCGATCCGGCGCTCGCGTGGATCCGCAAGCATTCGGCGTTCGCGCGCAAGCTCGAGGCCCGCGACGATCCGCTCGCCGCGCTGCCGATGTCGACGCCGCAGACGCACCTGACCGGGCAGGTCGTGATCGTGGGCTACGGCAAGGTCGGTACGCGAATCGCGCACGCGCTGGACGAGCGCGGCATCGCATATGTCGTCGTCGAGCAGAATCGCGAGCTCGTCGAGAAACTGCGTGCGGAAGGTGTCGCGGCCGTGTCGGGCGATGCGATCGAGCCGATCGTGCTCGTGCAGGCGCATATCGCCCGCGCCGGGATGCTGGTCGTCACGCTGCCCGACGTGTTCGACGTGCGGCAGATCGTCGAGATCTCTCGCACCTTGAACCCGGCGCTCGAGGTCGTGCTGTGCACGAACAGCGGCGACGAGGCCGCGCTGCTGTCGAACGAGGGTATCGGCACCGTGTTCATGGGCGAGTCCGAACTGGCGCGCGGGATGACCGAGCACGTGCTCGGCAGGATGACGAAGCCGGCTGCGGCCGCTGCGCATTGACGGCGCGCGGCATCGCGCCGCGTGCCGGGCAACGCGCGGCGGCCCGGGCGGGCCGAGGCGCGAATAAATGGTCGGAGGAGGCGGCGGGAACGCTCAAATGATGCGCGGCGTTCCTGGAAAGAGTGACGGTGCCCGATGACGGGGAAGTCTGAGGCGGCGACGAGGCCGTCGGAGCGTGACGCGCGCGCCGGGAGGGCGGCGCGGCGCGCGGGCTGCGCCGATCAACCCGCCGCCGTGTTTGCCTGAGCCGGCGCCCTCGACGGCGCGGCAGTCTTCAGCGGTGCGGCGGTTTTCGGCGCAGCGGCCGTTTTTGCCGGCGTCGCCGCCGCTTTCGGTGCAGCCACCGTCCTTTGCGGCGCAACGGCCTTTGCCGGCGGTGTCTTCTCGGGCTCGACCGGCGCGTCGGGCGGCACGCCGAGCAACTGCAGCGAGCCGCTCGTGACCGACGCGAATACCGGGCCGGCCACGGTGCCGCCGTAATAGCCCTTGCCGCGCGGCTCGTCGATCATCACCGCGACGATCAGGCGCGGGTTGCTCATCGGCGCCATCCCGGCGAACAGCGCGCGGTACTTGCCCTTCGCATAGGTCGCGCCGACCTGCTTGCGCGCGGTACCCGTCTTGCCGCCGATCCGGTAGCCGTCGACGCGCGCGCGGCGCCCCGTGCCGCCTTCGCCGACCGCCATCTCGAGCATCGAGCGGATCGCCGCGGCCGTTTGCGGCGACGTCACGCGGTGGCCGCGATGCGCGTCGATCGTCTGCTGGTCGGTGCCGTTCTTCAGCAGCGACACCGGGTGCAGCGTGCCGTCGCCGGCATAGGCCGTGTAGGTCTGCGCGATCTGCAGCAGCGACATCGACAGGCCGTAGCCGTACGCCATCGTCGCCTGCTCGATCGGCCGCCAGCGCTTGTAGCCGCGCAGCCGGCCCGACGCGACGCCCGGGAACGTCAGTTCCGGCGCACGGCCGATCCCGTATTCCTGGTATTTGTTCCAGATCGTTTCGGCGGGCAGGTTCAAGGCGAGCTTCGCGAGCGCGACGTTGCTCGACTTCTGCAGCGCCTGCGACACCGTCAGCGACCCGTGATTCGACGTGTCGTGGATCACGGCCGGGCCGATCTTGTAGGTGCCCGGCGACGTGTTGATGATCGTGTTCGGCGTGACCTTGCGCTCGTCGATCGACAGCGCGACGACGAGCGGCTTGATCGTCGAGCCCGGCTCGAACGTGTCGATCACCGCGCGGTTGCGCAACTGCTGGCCGGTGAGGCGCGCGCGGTCGTTCGGGTCGAAGGTCGGGTAGTTCGCGAGCGCGAGGATCTCGCCGTTCTGCGCGTCGAGCACCACGACGCTGCCGGCCACCGCGTTGTTCTCGACCACGGCCGCCTTGAGCTGGCTGAACGCGAGCTGCTGGATGCGGCGGTCGATCGTCAGTTCGATCGTCGCGCCGTGCTGCGCCGGGACGAGCGGGCGCGTGTCCGACACGATGCGGCCGAGCCGGTCGCGGATCACCTCGCGCTGCCCGGACGTGCCCACCAGGCGCGCATTCGCCGCGAGCTCGACGCCTTCCTGCCCCTTGTCCTCGACGTTCGTGAATCCGACCACGTGCGCGGCCGATTCGCCTTCCGGGTAGAAACGCTTCGAATCGGCGATCTGCGTGATGCCGTCGATCGCGAGCTTGTCGAGCTTGCCCGCGGTGTCCGCGTCGACCTGCCGCTTGAGCAGCACGAACGTCTTGTCGTTGCCGAGGCGCCGCTTGACCTCGGCGAGCGGCATGTCGAGCAGCTTCGAGATCTGCGGGTAGTCGGTGTCGGCGACCTGTTTCGGGTTCGCCCAGATTTCATAGGTCGACAGGCTGACGGCAAGCATCGCGCCGTTGCGATCGACGATGCGCCCGCGCGTCGCGTCGAGCTCGATCGTGCGCTGGTAGCGCTTCTGGCCCTGGCCGACGTAGAACTCCTTGTTCGCGACCTGCACCCAGAAGGCGCGGCCGATCAGCGCGGCGAACGCGAGGAACACGAGGATCACGATCAGCTTCGAGCGCCACATCGGCAGGCGCGATGCAAGCATCGGATTCTTGGTCGCGGCCGCGTACGGATCGGCGGGGTGGGTCTTCTTTTTCACGCTCATGCAATGGCCGGGTCGGGCCGCCCGAGGGCGGTGAGTCAGTCTGGATAATGCGATTGTAATAAATGAGTAAACGCCGTGTGGGGAAAGTGTGTTCCGGCCCCGAGAAAAAGCGGGTTTCGGCGCGCTGACACGGGGTGGAAAACGGGAAGGGAATGATGCGGCGGAAGCAACATTTCGCCGAAGCAGCAGACGATGAAACTCGGGGGATTCGTGACGTGCAGATCGGGGGGGGGGCGCACGATTTCAGATACGGATCGATACTGATCCTTCCCGGTGTGCGATCAATTGACCGGCACGCGATTATTTCTTTAAACCGGAAAATGAAAAACGCCCCGAATTGGGGCGCCGTTAATGCTGAATATCGAAATGAATATCACTGAAACCGGAATAAACCCGAAAACCGCAGACGAATTACATCGGTAATTTCTATCGGGCGACGGAAATGAATTCCCGGTATTCCGGCTCGCTCGTGCAACGATCGACAGCCTGCAGTCGCCACGCGCCGGGGTGATTGCCGGCGAGCACCGCAGGGCCCTGTTCGCGCTGGGTCGCACCGAACGACAGACCCTTCAACTGGCACACGGCATTCCCGCCGTCGGCCGCGCAGAGCGCCATTGCGCCCTCGACGTCGCGGACCTTGCCCCAGGTTGGAAGATCCAAGCCTTGATGTGCCTCGCGCGACCACAGGCCCTCGTCGGTATCGACCCACAGTACCGCGAAGGCTTGCCGGGTTGCCGACTCGCTGCCATTAATCCGAATGGTGAGGCGCATTGTGATCGTCTCCTAAAAAAATGACACATTCGACCGTTTTGACTTGATCAGTCTAGATAGACTGGTGTGAAACGCAAGTGATAATCCGCAATAAATCCGAATTGAGTTCATTGCGGTTTCAGATGGAACGACGTCTGACGATTCATGGTCATGCCGACCGAGCACCCGCAAACACGCGCGCAGCGGCGATCGCGGTGCCGATGAGAGGAGGGCCGATCATCGAGACATGGGACGACATGGCCGCGAGGCGCGTCGATCTGTCGCGCATGACCCACCGGGGGAAACCGGGGCGACCGGGGCGGGACCGCACCGTCGGAACGCGGGCCGACCGGATGCTGCGGCATGTTGACGGCGCGCCCGGTACGACACACTCCGACAATCCCATACAAATCGGCACACTTTCACGAAACTTTCGGGACAGACTTGCCTGCGGTCGGGCCCCACACTGAGATCTTCCCGATCCAGTGCCGCGGACGCCCGTCCTCGGCGGCTGCCACCGCCTCGTGCCAGAGACGCGATCGACGCGATCGCGGGCCGCACGCCCGATCGGGACTGCCGGGGCGCGCGTCAGGCCCCGGCCCGGCCGGTGAGCCGTGCGCAGCCCGCAACCGCGGGCGTCGCGCCGCCCGGCCGACTCTTCGAAGGAGACTATCGTGCTGATCTGGAAAACCGCGTTGTCGCTCAACTGGCGGACGAGCCTCGTGTCGCCGGCCAGCGCACCGGTCGCGGCGGCGAACGTCGGGCGGCTGGTGCTGACCGGCGCAACCGGCTTCATCGGCAGTACCGTACTGACGGCGCTCGTCAATGCGGGGCTGCTCGACCGCATCGTCTGTGTCGTGCGCGCGCAGGATCGCGGCCACGCCGTCGCGCGGCTGCGCGAAGCGGCGCTGCGCGCGGGGCTGGCGCCGTACTGGGCATCGCGCCTGACCGATGCGAACGTGATCGTCGGTGCGCTCGGCGACGTGTGGCAGGGCGCCGACGCGCCACGCCTCGCCGCCGCGACGCACGTGATTCATTGCGCAGGCCATGCGTCGCCGGCCGACGGCGCGCACCTGCGGGCCGACATCGCCGATGCGGTGCGCTTCGCCGAACGATTCGCCCGGGCGCCGCGCCTGCAACGCTTCGTGTACGTCGGCACGGCCTATGCGCATGCAGGCCGCGGCGGGATCGTGCAGGAGCAAGCCGCGGCCGACGCGGCGAACGACGTCGCGCGCGACGACGAAGGCTTGCCGGGTGCGGTGCTCGCGGCGGACTACCTGCATGCGAAGGCCGAGACCGAGCAGCGGCTGCGGGCGCTCGGGTTGCCGCTCGTCGTGGTGCGGCCGTCGCATGTGGTCGGCCACACGGTGCTCGGCACGCGGCCCGCGCCGAATTCGTTCTGGATGTTCCGGCTCGCGCATGCCGCGCGCCGCTTCACCGCGCGGCCGATGACGCGCATCGACATCGTGTCGGTGGACGACGTGGCGCGTGCGACGATGCTGCTGGCCGTCAAGCCGACGCTCGCGCACGACCTGTATCACGTGTCGGCCGGCGACGAGGCGCCGCAGGTCGCGCAGATCGTGCGGGCGATGGACGAGGCGGCGGGGATGACGGGCGCGCCGCGCTACGCGGCGTGTGCGCCGGCCGAGTTGCCGCTCGTGGTGCGCGATGTGCTCGGCCGGACCGATCCGGCACTCGAACGCGTGATCGGCCGGGCACTGCAGCGCTGCGGGGAATTCGCGACGGTCGATCGCGTGTTCGACAACCGCCGCGTGCGCGACGAAATCGATTTCGAGCCGTTGCCGTTCATCGATTACGTCGAGGAGTGCATGCGCACGTCGCGTGGCGTGGCCGTGACCGAACTGATGCGCGGCGCGGTGCACTGATCGCCCGCGCTGCACCGGCGCCCGTTCCCGCGGCTGGCAGGAATGGGCGCCGTTTTCACGTGTTGCCGCCGAGCTCGATGAGCCGGTCGAGCGCGCGATAGATGTCTTCGAGGCCGTCCTGGCCGAATCGCGATTCGAGCTGCCGGTACTGCTCGTCGATCCGCGGACCGATTTCCGTGACCAGTTTCCTGCTTTGCGGCGTCAGGCTGACCAACAGCCGGCGCTGATCTTCCTGCGCGCGCGTGCGCGTGATCAGGCCGTCGCGCTCCATCCGTTCCAGCACACCCGTGAGGCTCGGGCTCAGGATGCAGCAGCGCCGTGCGATCTGTCCCGCCTCGAGCGCCTGCGCCGGTTCGCCGTCGAGCACGCGGATGATCCGCCATTGCTGTTCGGTCAGCGCGAATTCCTTGAGAATGGGACGAAACAGACCCATCAGCGTTTCGCGGGCCTCGAGCAGCAGCATGGCCAGGTTGCGGTGGTCGAGCGTACGGTTCATCGGGGAGAGCAGAGGACGGGGACGCATCAATCTTAACAGCCGCGGGTAGTGAATTTCGCCTATCAGGGTAATCGAGGTTGTCAGCGTTCGATTGTTTACTTAAGATATTAACTATTGACGATGCGCCGCGACGCGCGGCAGGGGAATGACGCATGGAGCTGTCTTGCACGACCGCCGCGGCGCCGCCGTTGCCGGTCGCCATCGGCACCGTCTACGGTGCGCTGCTCAACGAGCGCGCGGCGCTCGACGCGCTCGGCGATGCCGTGAACGCACCGCCTTACGGCCGCCCGCCGCAGGCGCCGATCCTGTACATCAAGCCCGCCAACACGCATGCGAGCGACGGCGCGGCCGTCGTCGTGCCGGCCGGCGTCGACGCGCTGGAGATCGGCGCGTCGGTGGCCGTCGTGTTCGCCCGCCGCGCGACGCGCGTACCGGCCGAACGGGCGCTCGACCATGTGCACGGCTTCACGCTCGCAAGCGATGTGTCGGTGCCGCATCCCGACTACTACCGCCCGGCCGTGCGCTTCAAGTGCCGCGACGGTTTCTGCCCGTTGGGCCCGGTCATCGTGCCGGTTGCCGCGCTCGACGACGTCGACGCGATCGGCCTGACCGTGCGGATCGACGGCGAGGTGGCCGTGTCCGCTTCGACGGCCACGCTGATTCGCCCGGTGCGCGAGCTGATCGCCGACGTGACGGCTTTCATGTCGTTCGACGCGGGCGATGTCCTGCTGCTCGGCGTTGCCGGCGGCGCGCCGCGCGCCCGCGCGGGCAGCACGATCGAGATCGCCGCGGCGGGCATCGGCACGTTGCGGCACACGCTGATGGCGGAGGAGGCACGATGAAGACGGCGCGCGTGATCTACAACGGCGCACTGCATGCGGCCGAACCGGCTGGCGACGGTGCGATCCGCCTCGATACGGGGCGCGTCGTCGCGGAAGAGGGCGTCGAATGGCTGCCGCCCGTCGCGCCGCGCACGACGTTCGCGCTCGGCCTCAACTACGCCGACCACGCGAAGGAACTCGCGTTCAAGGCACCGAGCGAGCCGCTGATCTTCCTGAAGGGGCCGAACACGTTCATCGGCCACCGGTCGCGCACGGTGCGCCCGGCGGATGCCACCCACATGCATTACGAGTGCGAGCTGGCCGTCGTGATCGGCCGGCCCGCGCGCAACGTGAGCCGCGCGCAGGCGCTCGACTACGTGGCCGGCTATACGGTCGCGAACGACTACGCGATCCGCGACTATCTCGAGAACTACTACCGCCCGAACCTGCGCGTGAAGAACCGCGACACCTGCACGCCGCTCGGGCCGTGGTTCGTGAGCCGCGACGAGATCGGCGATGCGGGCGACCTGACACTGCGCACGACGGTGAACGGCCAGGAGACGCAGCGCGGCAGCACGCGCGACATGATCTTCGACGTGCCGGCGTTGATCGAACACATCAGCGGCTTCATGACGCTCTCGCCGGGCGACCTGATCCTGACCGGCACGCCCGAGGGGCTGGCGGATACGAAGCCGGGTGACGAGGTCGTGACCGAGATCGAAGGGATTGGCCGGCTCGTGAACACGATCGTCGGCGAAGCAGACTACTATCGCGCCGGCTGAGCCCGTCGCCCAAGGAGAGAGCATGACCATCAAGCACTGGATCGACGGCCGGGAAGTCGAGAGCCGCGAGAGGTTCACGACGCTGAATCCCGCGACGGGCGAAGTCATCACCGACGTCGCATCGGGCGGCGAGGCCGAAGTCGATGCGGCCGTGCGCGCCGCGAAGGAAGCGTTCCCGAAATGGGCGGGCACGCCCGCCAAGGAGCGCGCGAAGCTGATGCGCAAGCTCGGCGAGCTGATCGAGAAGAACGTGCCGATGCTCGCGGCGCTGGAGACGCAGGACACCGGTCTGCCGATCGCGCAGACGAGCAAGCAGCTGATTCCGCGCGCGTCCGAGAACTTCAACTTCTTCGCGGAAGTGTGCGTGCAGATGAACGGCCGCACCTATCCGGTCGACGACCAGATGCTGAACTACACGCTGTACCAGCCGGTTGGCGTGTGTGCGCTGGTGTCGCCGTGGAACGTGCCGTTCATGACCGCGACCTGGAAGACGGCGCCGTGTCTCGCGCTCGGCAACACGGCCGTGCTGAAGATGTCGGAACTGTCGCCGCTGACGGCCGACCAGCTCGGCCGCCTCGCGCTCGAAGCCGGCATTCCGCCGGGCGTGCTCAACGTGGTGCAGGGCTATGGCGCGACGGCCGGAGATGCCCTCGTGCGCCATCCGGACGTGCGTGCGGTGTCGTTCACGGGCGGCACGGTGACCGGCAAGCGGATCATGGAGCGAGCCGGTCTCAAGAAGTATTCGATGGAGCTTGGCGGCAAGTCGCCGGTGCTGATCTTCGACGATGCCGATTTCGACCGCGCGCTCGATGCATCGCTGTTCACGATTTTCTCGATCAACGGCGAACGCTGCACGGCCGGCTCGCGGATCTTCGTGCAGCGCACGATCTATGACCGTTTCGTGCGGGAATTCGCGCGCCGCGCGAACAATCTGGTGGTCGGCGATCCGTCCGATCCGGCCACGAACCTCGGCGCGATGATCACGCGCCAGCACTGGGAGAAGGTGACGGGCTATATCCGCATCGGCGAGCAGGAAGGCGCGCGCGTGGTCGCGGGCGGCGCGGACAAGCCGGCGGGCCTGCCCGACCATCTGCGCAACGGCAACTTCGTGCGGCCGACCGTGCTGGCCGACGTCGACAACCGGATGCGCGTCGCGCAGGAAGAGATCTTCGGGCCGGTCGCGTGCCTGATCCCGTTCGAAGACGAGGAAGAAGGGCTGCGGCTCGCGAACGACACGTCGTACGGGCTGGCTTCGTACATCTGGACGCAGGACGTCGGCAAGGTGCATCGTCTCGCGCGCGGCATCGAGGCCGGGATGGTGTTCGTGAACAGCCAGAACGTGCGCGACCTGCGCCAGCCGTTCGGCGGCGTGAAGGAATCGGGTACCGGGCGCGAGGGCGGCGAGTACAGTTTCGAGGTGTTCGCGGAGATCAAGAACGTGTGCATCTCGATGGGTTCGCACCACATTCCGCGCTGGGGCGTGTGACGGGCGCGGGGCGTCCGGCAGCGCGAATGATTCTTTGGCCGGCACGCCGGCCGAGCATGGGGTTGGAGTAAGCGCTAAAGCGCTAACTCCAGCCGACCGCGAAGCATGGGGTTGGAGTAAGCGCTAAAGCGCTAACTCCGGCCGACCGCGAAGCATGGGGTTGGAGTAAGCGCTAAAGCGCTAACTCCAACCGACAGGAGACTTGAACGATGGGCAAACTGTCCCTCGCCGCGAAGATCACGCACGTGCCGTCGATGTACCTGTCGGAATTGCCCGGCAGGCATCACGGCTGCCGCGAAGCGGCGATCCGCGGCCATCGACTGATCGGTGAGCGCTGCCGCGCGCTCGGCGTCGACACGATCGTCGTGTCGGACGTGCACTGGCTCGTCAACGCCGGTTATCACGTGAACTGCAATGCGCAGTTCTCGGGCACGTATACGAGCAACGAGCTGCCGCATTTCATCCGCGACATGCAGTACGCCTATCCGGGCAACCCGGCGCTCGGCCGGATGATCGCCGAGACGGCCACCGAGCGCGGGATCGCGACCCGCGCGCACGAGATCGACAGCCTCGAACTCGAATACGGCACGCTCGTGCCGATGCGCTACATGAACGCCGACCAGCACTTCAAGGTCGTGTCGATCGCCGGCTGGTGTATGTGGCATCAGCTCGACGAAAGCCGGCGCTTCGGCGAGGCGCTGCTCGAAGCGATCGAGAAGAGCGATTCGAACGTCGCGTTTCTCGCGAGCGGTTCGTTGTCGCATCGTTTCAACGACAACGGCAGCCCCGAGGAATCGATTCACGAGATCAGCCGCGAATTCTTCCGGCAGGTCGACCTGCGCGTGGTCGAGCTGTGGAAGCAGGGCGATTTCAAGACCTTCTGCGCGATGCTGCCCGAGTACAACACGCATTGCCACGGCGAAGGCGGGATGCACGACACGGCGATGCTGCTCGGCTTGCTCGGCTGGGATCGCTACGACAAGCCTGTCGAGATCGTCACCGACTACTTTGCAAGTTCGGGCACCGGGCAGATCAATGCGATCTTTCCGTTGTCCTGAACGCTGCGCCACGCCTTCGACAGGAGACCAGCCATGCCCCATATCGTCGTCGAGTACACCGCGAACATTCGCGACGACGCGCGCATTCCCGCGCTGCTGCGCACGATCAATGCCACGCTGATCGCGCAGGGCGGCGTGTTCCCGACGGGCGGCATCCGCTCGCGCGCGATCGAGCTGCAGGACTATTGCGTGGCCGACGGCACGGAGGACGACGCGTTCGTCCACGTGACGCTCAAGATCGGCTCGGGCCGTACCGACGAGAAGAAAAAGGCCGCGTGCGACGCACTGTTCGACGCAATCAAGGCGCATTTCGCGGCACTTTATGCGAAACGCTACCTGGCGCTGTCGATGGAACTGACCGAGTTCAGCGAGAGCGGCTCGTACAAGCACAACAACATCCATGCCCGCTACAAGCGGGCAGGCTGAACCCCATTCCCGATCCGACCATGCTCGAACCCGCCATCATCGACCAGCTTGCGCGGCGTCTGCACGACGCCGAGCGCGAGCGCACGCAGATCCGCCAGATCTCGCTCGACCACCCCGACATCACGATCGACGACGCGTATGCGATCCAGCGCACGTGGGTCGCCCTCAAGCTCGCGGAAGGCCGCACGCTGAAGGGCCACAAGATCGGCCTGACGTCGAAGGCGATGCAGAACACGTCGCAGATCGACGAGCCCGACTACGGCGCACTGCTCGACGACATGTTCTTCGCCGACGGCGGCACCATTCCCACCGGCCGCTTCATCGTGCCGCGCGTCGAGGTCGAGCTCGCGTTCGTGCTCGGCAAGCGGTTGACCGGCCCGGACTGCACGATCTTCGACGTGTACGACGCGGTCGACTACGTGGTGCCGGCGCTCGAGATCATCGACGCGCGCAGCCAGTCGATCGACCCCGACACGAAACGGCCGCGCAAGGTGTTCGACACGATCGCCGACAATGCGGCGAACGCGGGCGTCGTGATCGGCGGGCGGCCCGTGAAGCCGCAGGACGTCGACCTGCGCTGGGTCGCGGCGATCATGTCGCGCAACGGCGTGGTCGAGGAAACGGGCGTCGCGGCCGGTGTGTTGAACCATCCGGCGAACGGCGTCGCGTGGCTCGCGAACCGGCTGGCGCGCTTCGATGTCGCACTGGAGCCCGGGCAGATCGTGCTCGGCGGCTCGTTCACGCGGCCGTGCGCGGCACGCCCGGGCGATACGTTCAGCGTCGACTACGGCCCGCTCGGGACGATCCAGTGCTACTTCGAGTGAGGTGAACGAGCGATGCAGATTCCTTCGAATGTCTTCAAAGCGGCGCTCGCGCGTGGCGACGCGCAGATCGGGCTGTGGCTCGGGCTCGCGAATCCGTACAGCGCCGAAGTGGTCGCGGGCGCCGGTTTCGACTGGCTGCTGATCGACGGCGAGCATGCGCCGAACACGGTGCCGACGATCCTCGCGCAACTGCAGGCGATCGCGTCGTATCCGTCGCATCCGGTCGTGCGCGTGCCGTGGAACGATCCGGTGATCGTCAAGCAGGTGCTCGACCTCGGCGCGCAGACGTTGCTGGTGCCGATGGTGCAGAGCGCCGCCGAGGCGCGCACGGCGGTGGCGGCGACGCGTTATCCTCCGCATGGAATTCGTGGCGTGGGCAGTGCGCTCGCGCGTGCGTCGCGGTGGAATCGCGTCGGTGACTACCTGCATCGCGCGAACGACGAAATGGCCGTGCTCGTGCAGGTCGAGACGCGGGCGGGGCTCGAGGCGATCGATGCGATTGCGCGGGTCGAAGGGGTGGACGGCGTGTTCATCGGGCCGGCGGATCTCGCTGCTGATCTCGGGCATCTCGGCAATCCGGGGCATCCGGACGTGCAGGCCGCGATCGACGGCGCGATTCGGTCGATCAAGGCGGCCGGCAAGGCGCCGGGCATCCTGAGCGCAGACGAGGCGGCCGCGCGTCGCTATCTGGAAGCGGGGGCGTTGTTCGTCGCGGTCGGTGTCGATACGACGCTGCTGGCGAGGAGCGCGGAGCGGTTGGCC
This sequence comes from Burkholderia sp. 4NA327C6, assembly GCF_005502655.1. Lineage (NCBI taxonomy): Bacteria > Pseudomonadati > Pseudomonadota > Betaproteobacteria > Burkholderiales > Burkholderiaceae > Burkholderia > Burkholderia sp. 4NA327C6. The sequence continues at coordinate 130,917 of NZ_SCNZ01000004.1, forward strand.
GCGCAGTTCAAGGGGAACGGCGGCACGGCCTTGAAGAAGGGCGACGGGACGTATTGACCCAATGGCGGCGGCTGGCGTTTTCCGTCTACCGGGCGCCAGCCTTCCGCACGACGGTTTCACCTCTGCAGGTCGCCTCGCTTATTCTTCTCCACGGCGCCCTGTTTCCATATACCTCCCCGGCGTCGTCCCCAACGCGCGCCGGAACATGTCGATGAACGCGCTCACGTTGTCGTACCCGAGATCGAGCGCGATCGTCGTCACCGGCACGCCGTCGGCAATGCGCTCCAGCGCCCGCAGCAGCCTGGCCTGCTGACGCCACTGCGCGAACGTCAGCCCCGTTTCCGCGACGAAGCGACGGCTCATCGTCCGCGCGCTGATACCCGCCCATTCGGCCCATTCCTCCAGCCGCCGGTTGTCCGCGAGATCCGCGGCAAGCGCATCGGTGATCCTCATCAGCCGCGGGTCCTGCGGCCGTACCAGCCCAAGCGCCTCGACTTCCGACGACGCAATTTCGTCGAGGATCACATCGGCGATCCGCGCCTGCGCGGCATCCAGTGCCGCACCATCCCAACTCGCCGCGCGCTGCACGGCCTCGCGCAGCAGCGGCGTCGTGCGGATCGCACGCGGCGTATCCGGCAGCGCCGCGCAGCGTGCTTCGGCGACGAACGCCGACCAGCCGGAAATCGGCCCGAACGAGTGCAGCGAATGCCGGCAATGCGGCGGAATCCAGATCGCGTGGATCGCCGGCACGACCCAGTCCTGGTCGTCGAGACCGATCGTCAGCAGCCCGCTCAGCGCGCCGACGAGCTGGCCACGCGCATGCGAGTGGGGTGGCGTCACGCGTGGGTCGCGTTGCGACAGGACGGCTGCGACGACGAACGGGCCGTCGTCGGACGTGACGAATCGGGCGGGCAGGAGCGGATCGGACATGGCCGGATATCGGTATCGAATGGCTGTTATACCGGAGATCGGCCGGATTCGCACGCCTACACTGCGTCCATCGATGACAACCGGAGTACGACACGATGCGAGCCGAACAGATGCTTCCCGACCATGCCGACCGGATCGAAACCGACGGAACGACGATCCGCAAGGGGACCGTCGGCGCGTTCCTGGTCAATGCGCGGGTGCTGACCGACCCGAACGCCGCGCCCGCCGACCGGGCGCGCGCGGAAGCCGACACGATCGATGCATTGCCCGCGTTGCGTGCCCTAGGCCTGTTCGACGTGCTGGACGTACGCGATCCCGCGCTGCGTGCATGGCTCGATGCGCGATGACGCGCGTCGCGATCGTCGACCGAGACCCCCGATTCAAGGAGTCACCATGAAAGCAGCAGTCGTGACGGGCGCCGGCGCGCGTCCCGTCCATATGGAATTCGACGCGCCGCGCGCGATGCCGGGCCACCGCCTGATCGACGTGACGGCGTCCGCGCTGAGCCGGATCGCGCAGGGGCGGGCGGCCGGCACGCATTACTCGTCGGACGGGCGTTATCCGTTCGTCGTCGGCGTCGATGGCGTCGGCCGCTTCGACGACGGGCAGCGCGTCTATTTCTTCGGCGCATCCGCACCGTCCGGTGCGATGGCCGAGCGCACGATCGTGCCCGATACGCGGTGCGTGCCGTTGCCCGACGGGCTCGACGACGTGACGGCCGCGGCGATCGCGATTCCCGGGATGTCGTCGTGGGCCGCGCTGACCGAGCGGGCGCGGCTCGTCGCAGGCGAGACTGTGCTCGTCAACGGCGCGACGGGTACGTCGGGGCGGCTGGCGGTTCGGATCGCGAAGCATCTCGGTGCCGCGAAAGTGATCGCGACCGGCCGCAACGCGGCGGCGCTGCAGGCGCTGCTGAGTGCGGGCGCGGATGCCGTCGTGTCGTTGCAGCAGGACGACGTGCATCTGGCGCGCGCGCTCGAGCCGCATTTCCGCGCCGGCGTGGATGTCGTGCTCGACTATCTGTGGGGGAGCAGCGCGCAGACGGTATTGGTTGCCGCCGCGAAGGCGACCCCCGATGGCCGGCCGCTGCGTTTCGTGCAGATCGGCTCGATCGGCGGTGCGGACGTGCTGCTGCCGGGCGCGGTGTTGCGGGCGACCGCGATCGAGCTGATGGGTAGCGGCCTCGGCAGTGTGTCGATGCCGCGCCTGCTGGCCTCGGTGCGAGGCGTATTCGACGCGGCCGGGGAGGCTGGCCTCACGATCGACACGCGCACGGTGCCGCTGTCGGCGGTCGGTGAACATTGGGGCGATGCGAGCAGCGTCGTGCGGTTGGTGTTCACGATGGGCGAGGGCAGATGAGGAAGAGGCGGCGCGCCGCGTGGCCGAACGCACGACGGGCACCGTTTGCGCAAGCGTTTCTCTTCAGGATTCCGATGGGCCGGCGAGCACGCTTCGTGCAACAACCCAGTGCAGGGCGGCCCGTCGCGAGCGAGCCGGAGACGCGGCACGCAACTCGGCGCCGCCGCCCTTCGTCAGCCTCAGAACCGCTGCTGAATCCCCGCCGTCACCCCGACCTGCGTGGTGCCGTATCCATTGACATCGCGCGACACACCGACCTTCTGCCCATGCGTTCCGATCGCGAATGCGCCGGCTGCGTACAGCACCGTGCGCTTCGACAGCGCGTATTGCGCGCGCATCGACACGAGCGTCGGATCGGCATCCGTGCCGCCCTTGATGTTCTGGTGATACACGGCGCCGATCAACGAGAACGTCGGCGTGAACTGGTATGAGCCTCCGACCCAATACATGTCGCTCAACTGGTTCGCGGCGCTCGTACGATGCGTGCGCTTGTAGTTGCGGTAGCCGGCCATCGTCTTCAGGTTGCCGAAATCGTAGCTGAGGCCGGCATGGATGCCCTGGATATAGTTGACGGTATCGGCCGGCGTGACGCTGTCGGCGGCGCCGTTCTGCCGGTCGAACGTGACGACGGCGGCGAACGGGCCGGTTTCGTAGCCGAGCGCGAAATCATACTTGGAACTGGTCTTCACGCTGCCGGGCACGTTGCCGAAGCCGTACAGCGCGCCGAACTTGAAGCCGCTGAATTCGCCGTCGTAGCGTACGGCGTTGGATGAACGCGAGAAGATGCCGTCCTTGCGCCCGCCGGTCGCCATCGACGACGATGCCCATGAGTAGTTCTGCGAATAACCCATCGGGTCGAACGGCATCATGTAGTCGTACGTGACGGTGAAGTTGCGGCCGAGCGTCACTTCGCCCCATTTGCCTTTCAGGCCGACCGTCGCGCGGCGCGCGAAGATCGAGTCGGGGCCGTCGTCGGACGCGCCGTTCGCGAGGTCGATCCCGCTTTCGAGCCGGAACACGGCCTTCAGCCCGCCGCCGAGATCCTCGACGCCGCGCAAGCCCCAGCGCGACGTGTTCTTGTTGCCCGACTTGAGCTTGACGGAATTGCCGCCCTCCGGCGCCGCATGGTTCGCGAATTCGATGCCGGCGTCCATGATCCCGTAGATCGTGACCGACGACTGCGCGTGCGCGGCCGGCGCGGCGAGGCAGGCGGCTGCAGCCGAACCGGTGAGGACTACTGTTCGAATGGAACGTTCTGCGCGTGACTTCATTTTGACGGTGTCTCCGTGGTTGTTTTAGGCGGGGTGAAACAGAAAACGTGCATGTGGCGCGCCATCGGCGGGCGCCATGAAGCATCCGCCGATGCGAGTTGCAAACGGATGCGCGCCTGACTGTCTGCGCGGCGGCGCGCGAGCCGCCGCGATCGGGTCAGCCCGCTTTCGCGAACGCCCAGCAGTCGTTGGCCGGGAATTCGATCCAGTGCTTGCCGGCCGTGCGCGGCACATGGCCGAACGCGCGCAGGCGCATTTCGCCGCAATGGAACAGGTATTCCCAGCGGTCGCCGAGATACATCGACGTGACGAGATCGGCCTGCAGCCGGTTCGCGCCCGGGCCGTCGGCGACCTGCACGCGCTCGAGGCGGATCACGGCCTGCGCGTCCTGGCCCGGCGCGAAGGTGTCGCGGGCGAGCGCCTGCAGTTCCCAGCCGTCGCCGGCGAGCGTGACGCGCTCGCCGTGTACGGCTGCGACGCGCGCATCGATCCGGTTGTTGCTGCCCATGAATTCGGCCGTGTACAGCGAGCGCGGCGCGCCGTACAGTTCGGCCGGCGTGCCTTCCTGTTCGATGCGGCCGTTGCGCAGCAGCAGGATGCGGTCGGACATCGCCATCGCCTCGGTCTGGTCATGCGTCACGCACAGGGCCGACAGCCCGAGCGACACGATCAGCTCGCGCAGCCATGCCCGCGCTTCCTCGCGCAGCTTCGCGTCGAGGTTCGACAGCGGCTCGTCGAGCAGGATCACCGGCGGGTTGTAGACGAGCGCGCGCGCAATCGCGACGCGCTGCTGCTGGCCGCCCGACAGCTGGTGCGGAAAGCGTTCCGCGAGATGGCCGAGGCCCAGCTGGTCGAGCGCACTCTGCACGCGGCGCTTCTGCTCGGCCGGTGCGACGCGGCGCAGCTTCAGCCCGTAGCCGACGTTGTCGGCGACGGTGCGGTGCGGCCACAGCGCGTACGACTGGAACACGAGCCCGAGCGAGCGCTGCTCGACGGGCAGGTCGATGCGTTGCGCGCCGTCGAAGAACACGCGGTCGTCGAGCTGGATGCGGCCGTCGGACGGCTGTTCGAGACCGGCCACCGCGCGCAGCAGCGTGGTCTTGCCGCTGCCCGACGCACCGAGCAGGCACACGACTTCGCCGGCCTTCAGTTCGAACGACACGCCCTTGAGGATCGGATTGGCGCCGTAGCTGAGGTGCAGATCGTCGACGATGAGCTTATCCATGAAGTTTCACTCCGAAGCGCAGGGCCACGCCGAGACCGGCGCCGACCATCGCGATGTTGATGACAGAAAGCGCGGCAACCTGGTCGACGGCGCCGGTCGCCCACAACGACACGAGCAGCGCGCCGATCACTTCGGTGCCGGGCGACAGCAGGTAGACGGCCGTCGAGTATTCGCGCTCGAAGATCATGAAGATCAGCAGCCACGCGGCAAGCAAGCCGAAGCGCACGAGCGGCAGCGTCACGTCGAGCGACACGCGGCTGCGCGTCGCGCCGACGCTGCGGCCGGCTTCCTCGAGCTCGGGGCCGACCTGCAGCAGCGCGCTCTGGATGAGCCGCATCCCGTATGCGAGCCACACGACCGTGTACGCGATCCAGATGCTCCACATCGAGTTTTTCAGTTCGCGCAGGCCCGGGACGAACAGGAAGATCCACAGGAACGCGAGGCCGGCGAGCAGGCCGGGCACCGCGCGCGGCAGCAGCACGAGGTAGTCGAGCAGCTTCGTCGCCCAGTCGGGGCGGCGGTGGCCGGCGAACGCGACGAGCGAGTAGAAGCCGATCGCGAGCGCGCCGCCGATCACGCCGATGCCGAGCGTGTTGACGATCGCGCGCACCAGGTTGTCCTGCTCGAACAGCTCGATGAAGTTCGCCAGCGTCAGCACCTCGGCGAGCGCGACGCCTTCGCCCCAGTTGGTCACGAACGCGCGCAGCACGATGCCGGAGATCGGCACGATCACGGTCAGCATCAGCCACAGTGCGACGATCGCGAGCGCCACCCAGCGCCACACGCCGAGCGGCAGCACCGTTGCGCGGCCGGCCTTGCCCTTCACGGTGACGAAGCGGTTGGCCGTCTTCAGCAGGCGGCGCTGCAGCAGCACGAGCGGGAACGTGATCGCGACGATGCACACGGCGACCGCGGCCATCAGGTGATACGACGGCACGCCGAGCTTGTTCGTCAGCTTGTACAGGTAGGTCGCGAGCACGAGGTGGCCTTCCGGGTCGCCGAGCACGAGCGGCAGCCCGAACACCTCGAAGCCGAGGAAGAACACCAGCACGCCGGCGAACAGCAGCGCGGGCATGGTCATCGGCAGGCTCACGTCGAGCGCGACGCGGAACGGGCGGGCGCCCGTCACGCGGGCGGCTTCCTCGACGTCGGAGCCGAGGTTGCGCAGCGCGGCCGACGAGTACAGGTACACGTGCGGCACGTGCGTGAGGCCGACGATCACCGTGATCGCGAAGACCGAGTACACGTTCCAGGGCACGTTCTGCACCCCGAACAGCTCCTTGAACCACACCGAGTAGAAGCCGACCGGACCGGCCGCGACCACGTAGCCGAACGCGAGCACCATCGGCGACACGAACACCGGCGTGAGCAGCAGCGGTTCGAGCCAGCGGCGGCCGGGCAGGTCGGTGCGCACCATCAGGAACGCGAGGATGCCGCCGAGCGGGATCGAGATGAACAGCATCCCGCCGGCGATGATGAACGAGTTCTTCACGGCCGACCAGAAATCGGGATCGCTGAAGACGAAACGGAAGCCCTCGATGCCGAGCGTCTTGTTCGCATCGAAGAACGGCGCGGACAGCAGGCTCTGGAACAGGATGAAGCCGAGCGGCAGCGCGACCGCGATGGTCAGTACCGCGACGACGATCCAGCGCAGCATGCCGGCGAGCGGCTGCAGGCTGCTGACCGGCAGCGCGGGAATCGCGCCGCGCGGGCCGGTGGCGGGCGGAACGGCCGGTGCCGTGCCGCGTGTGCTGGTTGAAAGCATGAGTTCGCCCCTGCGGCCATCCGGATGGCCGCCTCTAGGAAGTCGGTATGGGGAAGGGGCCGCCCGCGCGACGTGGCGGGCGGCCATTGGCCGGCCGAAGCCGATCAGCGGATCAGCGAATCAGCCCTTGATCGCCTGCTGCCATTGCTTCAGGAACGCGAGCCGCTTCGACTGATCCAGATAGACGAGCAGGCCGGTGCCGATCTGGATCGGCTTCAGCGAATCGCCGAGTTCCTTCGTGAGGCCCGCGGCCGACGTTTCGCCGGTCACGTCCGTGCGGATCGCATACAGGTTGGCCTGGTTCGCGATCAGCGTCTGGCCGCGTTTCGACAGCAGGTAGTCGACCCACAGCTTCGCGGCATTCGGATTCTTCGCCTTCTTCGAGATGGTGGCGAGGCGGCTCACGACCTGCGTGTAGTCCCTCGGAAACACGTAGCCGATCGACTTGTCCTTCTTGGCCTTCGCGTACGCGTAGGATCCGAAGATGTTGTAGCCGATCAGGTTCTCGCCCGACGAGATGCGCTCCATCATCGCGCCCGTGCTCGACTGCAGCTTCGGGCCGGTCGCGCCGATCGCCTTCACGAGTTCCCACGTGACCTTCTCGTTCAGGTGCGCGTCCTGCGTCAGCGCGTTGAAGCCGACGCCGGATTTCTCGACGTCGTATGTCGTGAGCTTGCCCTTGAACTTGTCCGGTTGCGACGCGAGCAGCTTGATCAGCTCGGCGCGCGTCTTCGGCACTTCGTTCTCGGGGATCAGGCGCTTGTTGTAGACGATCGCGAGCGGCTCGAACGTCGTGCCGTACGCCTGCTTCTGGTACTGCGCCCATTGCGGCAGGTTCGCGCTTTCCGGGGAATCGTACGACGCCATCAGGCCGTCGTTGACGAGCTTGACCTGCAGGTCCATCGCCGAGCTCCACAGCACGTCGGCGCTGGTGCTGCTCGCCGCGTTCTCGCTGATGTAGCGGTTGTACAGCTCGGTGCTGTTCATGTCGTTGTACTCGACCTTCACGCCGTACAGGCTTTCGAAGTCCTTGATCAGCGGGCGCACGAGGCCCGTGTCGGTCGTCGAGTAGACGATCAGCTTGCCTTCCTTCTTCGCGGCGTCGATCACGCCCTGGTAGCTCCCCGGATACCCGGCCGGAACCTGCGCGGCGGCGCTGCCGGCGGCAGTGCCCAGAACGACCGCCAGCGCGGCGGCGAGGTGCTTCGGTGCAAACGGCATGTCTTCCTCCAGTTACGTCTAGGTGTTGTTCGAGTGGAGCGGATGTTAATTGCGGGGCACTTTCAGCCCGCTTTCATTTGTGTTCACAATCGTGTCGTTCGTGTCATGGATTTCCCGAGGTCGAAGCGGCCGCCGCGCGCTTTGCAGCGCTCGGCGCGATCCGGAAAGGGCGGGAAGCGGGGTTGCCGGCGGGCGCGGCAAGGGTGGAAGCGGCGGTCAGGCGGGTTGCGCGAGCAGCTTGCCGAGCAGCCGGCCGCCGAGGCGCGCGTGCGCGGCCGTCAGCGCCGAATATCCGACGACGACACCCGCTTCGCAGCGGGCGCTTCGACAGAATCCGCGGATCGGCTGCAATTCGATACCGTCCGCCCGGGCCCGCGCGACATACGTCGCGTCGTCCATCCCGGGCGGCAGCCACAGCACGAAATGAAAGCCCGCGTGCTCACCGGACACCGTGTACCGTCCGCCCGCGTGTTTCGCCAACTGGTCGAGCACGATGTCGCGCCGCTGGCGGTACGCGTGACGCGCGGCGCGCAGGTGCTTCGCGAAATCGCCGTGGCCGATGAAGCGGGCCAGCGTCAGCTGGGGCGCCACGCCGACCGAGCGCGCGGTCGCATGCCACACGGCCGACAGCGCCGGCCGCAATTCCGCCGGCACGACCATGAAGCCGATGCGCAGCCCCGAGAACAGCGTCTTGTTGAACGAGCCGCAGTAGATCACGCGGTCGCACGCATCGAGCGATTTCAGTGCGGGCAGCGGGGCGGTCTGGTAGCTGAATTCGCCGTCGTAGTCGTCCTCGATGATCCATGCGCCGGTGCGCTGCGCCCAGTCGAGCAGTTCGAGCCGGCGCGACACCGACATCGTCACACCGAGCGGCGCCTGATGGGCCGGCGTCACGTAGGCCGCGCGCACATCGGGATGCCGCTCCAGCGACGCCGTGTCGATGCCTTCGCGATCGACCGGCACGTCGAGCACGGTCGCGCCCGCGATCGTGAAGATCTGCCACGCCGACACATAGCCGGGATCCTCCATCAGCACCGTCGAGCCGGGCGTGAGCAGCGTGCGCGCGACGAGATCGATCGAATGCCGGATGCCGGTCGTGATGAAGATGTCGCCGGCGTCGCACGGGATGCCGCGGTATTCCCGCAGGTACGCGGCGATTTCATTGCGCAGGCTCTCGACGCCTTGCGCCGGCGTGGCCCCGAGGTCGTTCGCGGTCGCGGCCAGCAGGCTGGCTCCGAGCGCCTTCTTCCATTGCTGCATCGGCAGCAGGCCGGGATCGGCAAGCCGCGCGACGAACGGGACGCCCGGACGCACGCCCTGTTCCGGCACGGCGTCGTCGGTCGGGCGTACCGGCGCGGGGCGTGCGCCGGAAGGGGGAAGGCCGTTGGTGTCGCGCGATTGCGTGGCCGCGCGCAGATAGCTGTCCGGCACCACCGCGCATACCCTCGACCCCGACCCTTGCGTGCGGGCGATGTAGCCCTCGGAGCACAGCCGGTCGTACGCCGCTTCGACGGTCCCCCGGGCGACGCCCCAGCGCGCGGCGAGCGTGCGGCTGGACGGCAGCGGGCTGTCGCCGGGCAGCAGGCGCTTCAGGATCGCGTCGCGCAGCGCGTCGGCGATGCACTCCTGTTTCGATTGCGGACTGCCCATGGACAGCCCCGCCGGGCACGGCAGGTCAAGCGGAATCGCGGTTTTGCCTCGCGGCATAGTGGTCTAGTCGATTATGGATTTAATGGCACTTCAGCTTATATCACTTTGATCCTAGATTGCTGTCGACCACATCAATCCGACCGGAGACGGGCTCACCGCATGAAAACGCGTTCATTACCCCAGTGGGGCTGGCTGTTCCTGTTGATGCTCGTCGTGTGCCTGCCGCGCGTCACGATCGATGCGTACCTGCCGTCGCTGCCGGCGATGGCGGACGCGCTGCACGGCACCGACGCCCAGTTGCAACTCACGCTGACGCTCTACATGGTCGGCTACGCGCTGTCGATGCTGGTGTCGGGGCCGTTGTCCGACCGTTACGGCCGCCGTCCCGTCCTGCTCGGTGGCCTGTGCCTCTACGTGGTCGCGAGCGTTGCGTGCGCGTGGTCGACCAGCGTGACGGCGATCGTCGCCGCGCGCATCTTCCAGGCGTTGGGCGGCTGCAGCGGAACGGTGATCGGGCGGGTAATCGTGCGCGAGCGTTTCCCGACCGCGATGCAGGCCACGATGCTCGGCCGGATCTCGGCCGGCATGGCGCTGTCGCCGGTGCTTGCGCCGCTGGCCGGCAGCGCGGTGGCCGAGGGGCTCGGCTGGCGCGGCGTGTTCGGTTTGCTGGCGGCGGGAGGTCTGGTCGCCACGGCGATGGTGCTGCGCTACCTGCCGGAGACCCGCGAACGCGACGCACGGCCGGCGCGGGGCAGGGGCCTCCTGCGTACGTACGCTGGCCTGCTGCGCGAACGCAGTTTCCTGCGCTACTCGCTCGCCATCAGTTTCGCGTACTGCACGTATTACCCGTTCATCGCGGAATCGTCGACGCTGTTCCAGCGGCAACGCGGTGTATCGGGCCCGGTGTATGCGGCCATCTTCGGCCTGACCGTGCTCGGCTACCTGATCGGCTCGAACCTGTTCGCACGGACGGGCACCCGCTGGAAGGCCGATTCGGTCATCGCGGCAGCGGCGGGCGTCAATCTGGCCAGCGCCATCGTGTTGTGGATCGGCGGCGCGATCGCGCCGACGTCGGTGGCGGCGCTGGTCGTCCCGATGTTCTTCGTGATGATCGCCGTCGGGATCGCCATTCCGGCCTGCCAGTTCGCGGTGATGCAGCCGTACACGACGATCGCCGGGACGGCGTCCGGGCTGTTCTTCTTTATCCAGATGGCGATCACGGCCGCGTGCGGCGGCGTGCTGGCGTGGCTGTCGGACGGCACTGCGCGCCCGATGATCGTCGTCACGGCCGGTGCGAGCGTCGCGTTCCTGGTGGTGGCGGTCGGCCTGCGCGAGCGGCGGCGCACAGGCGACGGTTCGCGCTTCGCGACGCCGAACCGGCCTGCCGCCGAGCGTTGAGCGATCGGTCGACGGCCCGGCCGACGCGCGCCTGCGCGGGCGGCGCAACCCGTGTTTCCGCGAGGCGTCGCGATGGAAAGGATCATGTAATGTAGCGGCCTGTCGCTGACCTTACCGGAATCCCCATGCGTGTGCTGCTCGTCGAAGACAATCCGAACCTCGCCCAGTCGCTGAACGACGCGCTGAGCGCGGCGCGCTTCGCGGTCGATCACATGGCGGACGGTGAGGCGGCCGATCACGTGCTGCGCACACAGGATTACGCGCTGGTGATCCTCGATCTCGGGCTGCCGAAGCTCGACGGCCTGGAGGTGCTGCGGCGGCTGCGCGCGCGCCGCAATCCGGTGCCGGTGCTGATCCTGACCGCGCACGGATCGGTCGATGATCGCGTGAAAGGGCTCGATCTCGGCGCCGACGACTATCTGGCGAAGCCGTTCGAACTGACCGAACTGGAGGCGCGCGCCCGCGCGCTGATCCGCCGCAGCCTCGGCCACGAGCATTCGCGGGTCGAGTGCGGGCCGCTTTCGTACGACAGTATCGACCGCAGCTTCCATCTCGCGGGCGAGCCGCTGTCGCTCACGCCGCGTGAGCGCTCGGTGCTCGAGGTGCTGATCCTGCGCAACGGCCGCGCGATCAACAAGGAAACGCTGTCGGAGAAGATCTTCGGGCTCGACGAGTCGGTCAATGCCGATGCGATCGAGATCTACGTGTACCGGCTGCGCAAGAAGCTCGAGAACACGGGCGTCGCGATCGTCACGCTGCGCGGGCTCGGTTATCTGCTGGAAGCGAAGGCGGAGACGGCGGAATGAGCCGCCGCTGCGCTCACGAGCTCTGCACGGAACCGGTGTACGCGTTGACGCGCTACGCTGGATCGACACGGTCGCGGCCCGCCGACGACACGCATGCCGTTCACGGCCGACCGCGCGGGCGCGGAGAGGCGCGCGGTGCATGCGCCGCGGTGTCCCGTCGGGCGGCCTGGCGGGGGGCCGAGTGACCCGCCCGAACCTGCGCGCCCAGGTCGCGTTGTGGCTGCTGCTGCCGCTGCTCGGCCTGCTGGCGCTCGACTCGTGGCTCACGTACCAGCGCGCGATGAGCGCCGCGCACGTCGCGTTCGACCGCACGCTGTCGTCGTCGCTGAAGTCGATCCGCGAAGGCGTGCGGCTCAACGACGGCGAGATCGAGGTCGACCTGCCGTATCTCGCGCTCGAAATGCTCGAGTCGAGCGACGGCGGCAAGATCTACTACCTGATCCGCGAGGACAACGCCCACACGATCACCGGCTACCCGGACCTGCCGCTGCCGCAAGGGCGCGACGCGGGCGACGGCGCGCTGTTCGTCACGCGTTACTACGACGTCGTCTATCGCGGCGAGCAGTTGCGGATGGCCGCGCTGCGCATCCCGGTGCACGACGTGCCGACCGCGCAGTCGCGCATCGTGTGGGTGATGGTCGGCGAGACGATCGAGGCGCGCCAGGCGCTCGCGCGCGAGATCCTGGTGGGTTCGCTGCTGCAGGAAGGATTGCTCGTCGTGCTGGCGCTCGGCATCGTGTGGCTCGGCGTCGGGCGCGGGCTGCGGCCGCTGAACCGGCTGTCGGCGACGGTCGCTGCGCGCAGCGAGGACGATACGACGCCGCTGGATACCGGCGCGGTGCCGAGCGAACTCGCGCCGCTCGTCGAGTCGATCAACCAGTACATCGGCCGCACGCAGCGGATGCAGGTCGCGCGGCGCCGCTTCTTCGCCGATGCGGCCCATCAACTGAAGACGCCGCTCGCGGCCGTGCAGGCCGGCGTCGAACTCGCGTTGCGGCCCGACGAGCAGCCACGCGCGAACGGGCACCTGCGGCGTGCGAACGGTGCGGTGCGGCAGGCCGCGAAGATCGTCCAGCAACTGCTGTCGCTGTCGCGGCTCGATTCGGACAGCGGCCACGCGGTCGCGCACAAGCCGGTCGCGCTGCACCGGCTCGCGCGCAGCGTGACGCTCGACTGGTCGCCGGTCGCCCGCGCGCGCGACATCGATCTCGGTTTCGAGCATGAGGCCGATATCGACGTGCACGGGCAGTCCGACCTGCTCGGCGAGATGATCGGCAACCTGATCGACAACGCGATCCGTTATGCAGGCGATCGCGCGGTGATCACGGTGCGCGTGTCGCGCGACGGCGAGCACGCGCGGCTCGACGTCATCGACAACGGGCCGGGCATTCCGGCGGACGAACGGGATGCGGTGTTCGAGCGCTTCCATCGCGGCAGCAAGACGCAGACGGTCGAAGGGACCGGGCTCGGGCTGTCGATCGTGCGCGAGATCGCGCGCGTGCATCAGGGCAGCGTGACGCTGACCGATGCGGCCGGTGGTGGATTGGTCGTGACGATCCGGCTGCCGGCGGCGAACGATGCCGCGCCGCGCGCCGCGTGACGGCAATCAGCGATGCGGGAAGCGGCTAGCCGTGAGTAGCGGCTTCCCGCGAGTGAAGGGGGCGAGCGGTTTCGCGCGCCCGGCTCAATCGCCGAACCCGATCTCCGCTTCCAGCGACTGGCCGACTTCGAGCCACGTGCCCGCGCCTTCGACGACGATCGCATTGATGCCGAACGTCAGCGCACCGCCGTAGCTCTGGTTCGCGCGATAGGTCTGCATCGTGTCGGTCGGCTCGTGCGGCCATTGCGGATTCGGCGCGCCGCTCACCTGGTCGATCGTCGGCATCGGGCAGCGCGTGCACAGCTTCACGAGGCGCAGCCGCACCGGCGTCTCACCGCGGGCGTCGAGGTGCTCGACGAAATCCTCTTCGTACGCGTCGAGATCCGACACGACGATGTTCGGCCGGAAGCGGTTCATCGGAATCGCCGGCGCGCCTTTCGCCGTGAGCCGCGCGTTCAGGTCGTCGAGCGACGCCTGGCCGATCACGAGCAGCGGATACGCATCCGCGAACTGCGTGTGCGTATCGATGTCGCTGGTCCAATCGCGGTCGCAGCCGCGGCGGGCGTCGGCGCCGAAGCGCGCGAGCTTCGTCGGCAAGCCGAGGAATTCGGTGAACCACGCTGCCGTTTCAGCACCCGTGTCGATCGCGTCGACGGTGTCGCGCCATACGGTCGCGGCCATCTTCGGGTTGGTGGGCGTCGCATCGCCGTCGAGCGGCGTGCGGATTTCCGGCATGCCCGGCGCGTTCAGCACGAGCGCATCGTGCTCGAGCGTCGGGCGGATCAGCGCGAGACGCGGGTGCGTGCGCTGCGTGAGCATCTGTCCGTGCGGATCGGTGATCAGCCAGTGGCGGTCGTACGCGAGGCCCGTTTCGAGCAGTTGCGCGCGCGACAGCGCGATGCCGGCACAGGATTTGATCGGATAGACGAAGAGTTCGGCGATGGCTGGCATGACGCTGGCTGAAGGCGAATGGCGAGACTGCGATTGTGCCAGATCATGCCGAAACCGTTTGAGCGGCTGCGCGCCGTCGCGCGGCCGGTCAGGCGAGCGGGAAGCCGGAGTCGAACGTTGTGCGCACGTCGAGCGGCTGGCGCAACAGTCCCGCTTTCAGATAGAAATCGGCCGTGCGCTGTTGTTCGGCGATGACCGTCGCGTCGATCGGCAGCCAGCGCGTGTTGCGGCGCTCGAACTGCAGCTTCGCGGCTGCCGGCGGAATGCCGATGATGCGCGCGAGCGCAGCGGAATACGCATCGGCATGCTGGTACGACCATGCCTGAGCACGCACGACACGCCGCAGGAAATCGTGCAGGACGTCGCGCTTGGACGCAATTGCCGCGTCGGTTGCCGCGAGGTAGCTGAGGCCCGACCACAGCCCGCGGCCATTGACGAGCACGCGCGCGCGGCCGCTCGTTTCGGCGAGCGCGGTATAGGGTTCCCAGGTCGCCCACGCGTCGATCGAACCGGTTGCGAGCGCAAGCATCGTGTCGGCCGGCGGCAGGAAGCGGAACGACACGGCGTCGGGCGGCAGGCCGGCCGCATCGAGCGCCTTCAGCGTGACGAAATGGCCGATCGAGCCGCGCGTGGTGCCGATGCGCTTGCCCTTCAGGTCGGCCGCGCTCTTCAGCACCGCATCGGGCCGCACGAGCACGGCCGTGCCGTACGGGTCGGAACGGTTCACGCCGATCACCTTGATACGTGCGCCCGACGCGAGCGCGAAGATCACCGGTGCATCGCCGATCGGCCCGCAGTCGACGGCGGCCGCGTTCAGCGCTTCGGCGAGCGGCGCGGCGGCCGGGAACTCGGTCCACGCGATATCGTACGCAAGGCCGTTCAGTTCGCCGGCCGCTTCGAGCAGCGCGCGCAGGCCGCCTTTCTGGTCGCCGGCGCGCAGCAGCGGCCGCGTGCCCGATTGCGCACGCAGGGCAGCCGGGGCCGTGGCGATCGTGGCGAGGGCGCTCGCTTGTGCGAGGAAATGGCGTCGGGTCGGATTCATCGTGAAGCTCGGTTGGAAGAGAAGTTCAGGGATTCATTCAATGCGCAAGCCCGGCCTGCACATCGCGCACGGGTTCGGTGTCGACCCGCAGCAGCAGCGCGGTCAGCGGATCGCCGGTCGCTGCCGGTGCGGCCGGTCGTGCGGTGGTGTCCGAGCGGCAAAGCAGGTCGGCCTCCGACCACCCGCCGCTGCCCGGCAACGCGCGGGCCCGCAGCCAGCCGCGCCGATCGGCGAGGAGCTGCGTGCCGCCGAGCGCGTCGGGCGCCACGCCCGCGATCGTCGCGAATGCGCGCCACGCATCGGGCGTCGATGCGACGCAATCGGCTCGCGCGGTGCCGGCAAGCTGTGCAACAGGCGCGCCGCGTGCCGTGACGAGCAAGGTTTGCCAGCGCGGATCCTCCGGCGGCGGTGTCGCCCCCGGCGCGAGTGCGACGATGCGCACGCGCTGGCCTTCGCGCCAGCGCTCGAGCGGCTCCGGCGCGGCTGCGCCGCAGCGCACGTCGAGCGCCGGCAGCGGGACGGGCACGGGCCACGCGCCTTCCGCCTGCGCGCCGCTGCCCGCGGCGAGCGCTTTCAGGTAGTCGAGCACGGCCCAGGTGTCCTGGGGGCCGAGTGCTGCGGCGAAGCCGGGCATCGTCGGCGCGCCGTGTTCGTCGCGCGTGCCGTGGCGCACGCGCCAGAACAGTTCGCCGTCGAGACGTCGGGCGAGCAGCGCGCCGGCGAAGGTCGGCGGCCAGTGCGGGAGCGTGGCCGCGAGCGGCCCTTCGCCGCGTCCGTCCGCGCCGTGGCACGCCGCGCAGTGTTGCGCATACAGGTGTGCGCCGCGCATCACGTTCGATACGGAAAACGGCGCGGGGTCGCGCTGGAAACTCGTCGGCACGGCGGGCGAGAGCCACAGCGAAGACGGTGGCCACGGTGCGAACCACGCAACGGCCAGCGCGGCGAGCGCGGATGCGACACGCCATTTGCGCGAAGCGAGCGCGACGCACGCGAGCACGACGGCCAGCGCCGTCGCCGCCACGGCGAACGCGAGCTGCCGCGTGAGTCCCGCGTCGATGCGCAGCGTTTCGAGCGCGATGCGATGCGCCCACGGCCACGCGGCTTGACCATCGGCGTCGCCCGTCAGCCCGATCGCATGCAGCACGCGCGCCAGCGCGATTTGCGCGCGGTACAGCCCCTGCAGAAACACGAGCGCCCAGTCGGCGAACGTCGGCGCGTTCATCGGCTATGTTCCGGCCGCCTGGCGGCCGTTCGTCGAACGGCACCGCGCATCTACCAGCTCGCGTCGAGCCCGAGGTGCCGCAACGCGTCGTGACGCAGTTCGGCGAGGCGCGGGTCGCCGCGATGGCGCGGGTAGGGCAGGTCGACGTGCAATTCGGCGATGATCCGTGCGGGGCGCGGCCCGAACACGATCACGCGCTGCGCGAGGAACAGCGCTTCCTCGACATCGTGCGTGACGAGCAGCGCGGAGAAGCCGTCGCGTTGCCACAGTGCGGTGAGCTCGGCCTGCATCGTGAGCCGCGTGAGCGAATCGAGCTTGCCGAGCGGCTCGTCGAGAATCAGCAGGCGCGGATCGTTGACGAGCGCGCGGGCGAGCGCGACACGCTGCGCCATCCCGCCGGACAACTGATGCGGGAACACGTTCGCGAATTCCTGCAGCCCGACGCGCGCGAGCGCATCGTCGATGCGATGCTGCGCGGTGCGCGTCACGCCGCGCGCCTCGAGGCCGAGCGCGACGTTCGCACGCACGCGTCGCCACGGGTACAGCGTCGGGTCCTGGAACACGACGATGCGCGACGGATCGGGTTGCTCGATCGGCACGCCGTCCTGCGCGATCGTGCCTTGCCGCGCGGCGTCGAGGCCCGCGACGAGGCGCAGCAGCGTCGACTTCCCGCAGCCGCTCGGGCCGAGCAGCGCGACGAATTCGCCGGCCGCGACCGACAGCGTGACGTCGTCGAGCACCGGCAGCGCGCCGCCGGGGCCGTCGAACGCATGGCTCACGCGGCGGAGGTCGATGCGCGCGCCGCGCGGCGCCGTGACGGCGGGCGCAGCGGCAACGGACGATGCAACGGACGATTCGAGTACGGCGGCGCTCACCATTTGACGGTTCCTTTCTGCCAGGCGAGCACGCGGTCGCGCACCGCGAACAGCAGCGCGATCAGCCCGGAAAACAGCAGCGCCATCACGATCAGCGCCGCATACATGTTCACGTACGATGCCCAGCCCTGCGCCCAGCTCAGGTACCAGCCGAGCCCCGACTTGACGCCCATCATCTCGGCGACGACCAGCACCGTGAACGATGCGCTCAGCCCCATGAAGATGCCGACGAACACGTGCGGCAGCGCGGCCGGAATCGCGACGCGCAGCACGAGGAAGCGCGCGTTCGCGCCGAGCGTGCGCGCGACGTCGTAATACTGCTTGTTGACGCTCGCGACGCCCGACCACGTGAGCACCGCGACCGGGAAGCCGGTAGCGAGCGCGATCAGGAACGCGGCCGCCGAATAGCTCGACGGGAAGAAGTAGAACGTGAGCGGCAGCAGCGCGGTGGCGGGCACGGGGCCGAGCACGCGCAGCACCGGATGCACCCAGTAGCCGATCCGGCGCGACCAGCCGATCGACACGCCGACCGCGAAACCGACCGCGACGCCGTACGCAAAGCCGAGCGCGAGCAGCTTCAGCGTGTTGCCGGCGCTGCCGAGCAAGCGCGGCCAGTCGTCGACGTAGACCTCGATCAGCGCCTGCGGCGGCGCGAAGAACGGCGTGGGCAGCCAGCCGGTTTTCGCGGTGACGATTTCCCACGCGGCGAGCACGAGCGGCAGCGCGACGAGCCACGGGCCGGCCGGGCGCACGCGCGCGAGCCGCGCACGCGACGCGGGAACGAGATGGCCGAGCGTTGCGGCGACGAGCAACAACGCGGCGATCGTCCACGCGCCGACGGCGAATTCGCCGGTGTACGCCCAGTCGCTGAAACCGACGACGCGGTTGGGCCACAGTTGCGTGAGGGCACCGAGCGCGCCCCAGGCGAGCGCGGCGGCGATGCCGGTCGGCCAGGTACGCGCGCGGCGGGCTTCGGCGGCCAACGTGGCTTCGCAGGCGATGCACGCGACGCCGGACGCGGGTGCGGGCGCGGATGCGGCGGCACTGCTGCCGGAAGCGGCGGACGCGGAGCGTGCGGGAGCAGCGTGTTCGATCGTCGACATCGCGTCACCCCAGCACGTTCGCATAGACCTGCTGCGCGAAGCGCTGCGGGTCGGTGCTCTTCTTCAGCACGCTGATGCGGCGGAAGTCGTCCGCGTAGAACGCGATTTCCTGCTGCAGGTCGACGTTGGTCGGGTGGTGATTGTAGGTGAGCGTCGCGTAGAGCTTGCGCAGGTCCTCGGGGTTGATCTTCGGCGAATACTTCGCGAACACCTTCGCGGCTTCGTTCGGGTTGTCGTGCGTGAACTCGGTGGCCTGCACGATCGAGCGCGCGAGTGCGGCGGCCGACGGCCGGTCGTTGCGCACGAGGTCGCCGCGTGCGCCGATCACGCAGCACACCTTGCGCGCGTATTCGCCGGACAGGTTCGTCGCCAGTTCGGTGTACGCACCGTTGCTGCGTTTTTCGAGCAGATAGAGGTTCGGGTCGCCGTCGGCAATCGCGTGGATCTCGCCCTTGTCGACCGCCACGCCGAGCAGGTCGGCCGGATACTGCCGCCACGTGATGTCGCGCTCGGGATCGATCCCGTTCTTCGCGAGCAGGATCGAGAAGAAATGCTTGCCGGGTGCGGCCAGGTCGCTGACGCCGACCGTCTTGCCCTTCAGCGCCTGCAGCGTCGTCACGCCGGCCGCCTTCGCACCGACGAGCCGCACGCAGCCGCCATGCGAGCTGCCGATGATCTTCACGTCGAAACCGGCTTCGAGCGGCTTCAGCCAGCGGTGGATCATCCCGACTGCCGCATCGGCCTTGCCGGTCGCGATCGATTCGAGCAACTGGTCGGTCGAGCCGCTGTAGTTGATCAGATCGACCTTCAGGCCGTTCTTCTCGAAGAAGCCGCGCTCCTGCGCGACGACGATCGGCGTCAGGCAGAACGCGTTCTGGTTCCACGCGAACGTGAGCTTCTTCAGCGGCGGCGCGGACCAGGCCTTGCGGCCCAGCGTGATCGCGGGCGCGGCGAGCGCAACGGCGCCGGCGGTGCGCAGCAGCTTGCGGCGTTTTTTGTCGTGCGCGTCAGTGGGCGCGGGTGCGGTGGTTAGGATCATGGGGGCTGGTCTCCGGTCGTGCGGAAAGGCGCTCAGTCGAGCAGGTCGGGTTCGTCGGCGACGACGCGTGCGAACAGGCTGTCGAATGCGTGCAACGCGCCCTCGGGGCCGCCGATCTGGCCGTGCGTGTGGCGTGCGGTCGCGTGATCGATCGGTTGCGGCGTGCCGGCCGCCTCGGCCAGCAACTGCGTGTGCGCGGCGTTGTCGAGCGCGATGTACCACCATGCGGCGGCTTCGACCGTCGGGCCGGCGCTCAGGATTCCGTGGTTCTTCAGGATCGCGCCCTTGTGCGTGGTGCCGTCCGGCTTCGCGAGCGCCTCCGCGATCCGTGCGCCTTCGCTCGTGTCGACGACCATCCCCGTGAAGTCGTCGAACAGCGCGTGGTCTTCGTAGAACACGCAGGCGTCCTGCGTGAGCGGATCGAGCAGGCGGCCGAGCGTCGACCACGCCTTGCCGTACGTCGAATGCGTATGCGCGGCGGCGACGATGTGCGGATGCGCTTCGTGGATCGCCGCGTGGATCGCGAACGCGGCCTTGTTCAGCGGCCGCGTGCCGATCGCGGTCTCGCCGCGCGCGTTGACGAGCAGCAGGTCGGACACCTTGATCTGCGAGAAATGCACGCCGAGCGGATTCACCCAGAAGTGGTCGGGCAGCTCGGGGTCGCGTGCGGTGATGTGGCCGGCGAGCCCCTGCGAGAAGCCGAAGCGGGCGAACAGGCGGAATGCGCCCGCGAGCCGTTCCTGACGGTGACGGCGCTCGGCGGCGACGTCGATGCGCGGTGCCGGCGGATCGAACCAGAAATGCTGGCGCGGCGCTTCGGCGAGTTCGAGGCCCGATGCGGTTCGGACGGGCGAGGCAAGGACGGCGGACATGATGGTGGATGACTCCGTTAGGTCCGTTGGGCTCAGGCCGCGCGGCGGGCCGCGTCGCGGGCGGCGACGGCGCTGCGCACGCGCGGAATCAGTTCGCGGCCGTAGTCGATCGCGTCTTCCAGCGGATCGAAGCCGCGGATCAGGAACGTCGTGACGCCGAGGTCGTAGTAGTCGAGCAGTGCGTCGGCGACCTGTTCGGGCGTGCCGACGAGCGCCGTCGAATTCGAGCGTGCGCCGGTGAGCTTCGCGATCTCGGTCCACAGCCGCTTGTCGACCCGCGAGCCGCGTTCGGCCGCGGCGAGCAGGCGGCGCGCGCCTTCGCTCTGCTGCGGGCCGCCGGCGCCGAGGCCGGCCGCTTCGCGCAGCCGGCGCGTTTCGTCGAGGATGCGATGCGCGCGCGCCCATGCTTCGTCCTCGGTCGCGGCGAGGATCGGGCGGAACGACACGGAGAAGCGCACCTGGCGGCCGTGCTTCGCGGCTTCGGCGCGCACGCGTGTCGTCAGGTCGCGCACCTGGTCGAGCGATTCGCCCCACAGCGCATAGACGTCCGCGTGCTTGCCGGCCACTTCGAGCGCCGCTTCCGATGCGCCGCCGAAATAGATCGGCACATGCGGCTGCTGGAACGGCTTCACTTCCGAAAAGCCCTGCTTGAACCGGTAGTGCGTGCCGTCGTGATCGAACGGCTGCGCTTCGGTCCAGATTCGTCGGAGGATGCCGAGGTATTCGTCGGTGCGCGCATAGCGCGCGTCGTGGTCGAGGAAGTCGCCGTCGCGCTGCTGTTCGCTGTCCGAGCCGCCGGAGATGAAGTGCACGGCGAGCCGGCCGCGGCTGAACTGGTCGAGCGTCGCGATCTGCCGCGCGGCGAGCGTCGGCGCGGTGAAGCCCGGGCGATGCGCGAGCATGAAATGGATGCGCTCGGTCGCGGCGGCCGCGAACGCGATCGTCAGCGTCGCCGACGGGCCGGTCGAGTGATGCGGCACGAGAATCCGGTCGAAGCCGGCCGTCTCGTGGGCGCGCGCAAAGTCGCGCACGTAGTCGGGATCGACCACGGGGCCGGATGCCGGATGGATCTCCGACTGCTTCTGGCTCTGGATCATGCCGATGAATTCGACGCTCATCTGGGTCTCCGGTGCAGGGACGACCCGGCGCGTGGCCGGGGCAGGAATGGAGCGCAGGTTAACGCCGGGATCATGCGAAACGGAAATAATCAATCCCGAATTGAATATCAGATTTGCATGGTTTGGGCGGGGGTGCGCTGCGCATACGCTGTGGGCTCACGAAAGATCGGGCGCGCGGGCGCCAGCGAATCCGGCACCGTGCGTTCCGGATCGCCGGCTTCATCGGAAACCGCGCCGCGTGGCGATCGATTGCCGCAATTGCCGCCTGTCCGTATTACTTTGCGTATTGCCCAGGGAATCCGTCTCGATGTCCGCCAGCCTTGCCGCTACCTCGCCGTCGGCGCAGCCGCGTTCGCTGCGTCTCCTGTCCACCGACGATGCCGACGCCGACGGCGCCCGCATTGCCGCGCTGCTCGACCGCCTCGCGCCGGAGCTGGCCGCCGATGCGGCCCGCAACGACGTTGACGGCCGCTTTCCTCACGAGAACTTCGCGCGGCTGCATCGTGCGGGGCTGATCGCGCAGGTCGTGCCGCGCGAGCATGGCGGCGCCGGTGCGACGCTCGCGCAGGCGAGCCGGATCGTGGCCGCCGTCGCGCGGGCCGATCCGGCGACGGCGCTGGTGCTGACGATGACGTACCTGCAGCATCGCGCGCTCGGCCGTGCCGACAACCGCTGGCCGGCGCAGGTCCGGCGGGCGGTGTTCGACAGCGCGGTCACCCAAGGCGCGCTGATCAACGCGCTGCGCGTCGAGCCCGCGCTCGGTTCGCCGTCGCGCGGCGGCCTGCCGGAAACCATTGCACGGCGCGATGGCGACGGCTGGCGATTGTCCGGCCACAAGCTGTACAGCACCGGGATTCCGGCGCTGCGCTGGCTGGCCGTGTGGGCGCGCACCGATGAGCCGGCGCCGCGGGTCGGCGTGTTTCTCGTGCCGCGCGACCGCGATGCGGACGGCGATCGCATCCGCGTGATCGAAAGCTGGAATCACCTCGGCCTGCGTGCGTCAGGCAGCCATGAGGTCGTGTTCGACGACGTGCGGCTGCCGGCCGATCACGCGGTCGACGTGCGCGCGCCGGACGCATGGGCCGTGTCGGCGGCGACCCATGCGGATGCAGACGCGCAGGCCGACCAGCAGGCGTGGATGGTCGCGCTGCTCGGCAGCCTGTACGACGCGGTGGCGCGTGCGTCGCGCGACTGGCTGGTCGGGTTCGCAACAACGCGTGCGCCGAGCGGGCTGGGCGCGCCGCTTGCGACGCTGCCGCGCGTGCAGGAAGCGGTCGGCGAAATCGAGGGCTGGCTGCATGCGAACCGTGTGCTGCTCGACGATCACATCGCGCGCACCGACGCGGGCCATGCCCCGACGGTCACGACGAGCGGCCTCGTCAAGCGGACCGTGACCGAGCACGCGATCCGCGTGGTCGAACAGGCGTTGAAGCTGTCGGGCAATCACGGGCTGAGTCGCGCCAATCCGCTCGAACGCCACTATCGCGACGTGCTGTGCAGCCGCGTGCATACGCCGCAGGACGATGCGATCGCGGTGGCGGCGGGGCGTGCGGCACTGGAAGCGGCGAACCGGAGCGAGACGAAGCGCGCACCGGCGGGCGAGACGGAGACGAGCGGGGCGCCGGTCAACGAGACCGAACGCGGCCGCGGCGATGCGTGACGGGAGCAGGGCGGGCGCGGTCGCCGATCGGGCGGCGGGATGCCGGCGCCGCCCGATGGTCCGGTCAGGCAGCCTTGCCGTGCGCCTGCTCCGGCAACGCGAACGCCGTGCGCGCATGCGCGGCAACGGCGGCGAGCGGCGCGTCGAAACGGGCCGCATCGTGCCGGCGCAGCAGCCACAGATCGATCTGCGGCTTGAAATCGGCGAGCGGCACGATGTCGAGCGCATCGCGCAGCGGGCTGCCTTCGACGAGCGGCAGCGGCATCAGCCCGATGCCGAAGCCGTTCGCGACGCTCTGCAACTGCAGGTCGCGGCCGTAGGTGTCGAGCGTGACCGGCATCGGCAGGCCCTGCGCGTCGAGCGCGCGCCGCAAACCTGCGCGAAAACCGCAGCCGTCCGGATTGAGCACCCAGCCATGCGCGTGGCAATCGGCGAGCCGGTAGCTGCGGCGCGGCCAGTCACCCTTGCGGCCGACCGCGACGAGCCGCGTGGCCAGCAGCCGTTCGCCCTCGACCTGCGCCGGCAGCACCATTTCGCGTGCGAGGAACACGAGCGCCGCATCGAGTTCGCGGCGGGCGACGCGCTCGACGAGCATGCCGCCCCACGCGGTCGTGACCTGCGTCGCGAGCGCGGGCCACTGCGCGGCGAGTTCGGCGATCAGCGCGGGCAGCATCAGCTCGCCGAGGCCCTGCGTGAGCCCGATCCGGAATTCGCCGGCAGGCGGCTGCTCGCCGGCCGTCAGCTCGCGCAGCGCATCGACTTCGCGCAGGATCGCGCGGCACTGCTCGAACACCCGCCGGCCGATGTCGGTGGGGCGCGGCGGCTTGGTGTTGCGATCGAGCAGGGTCACGCCGAGCGCTTCCTCGAGATTCTGGACGCGCCGCGTGATCGCGGGCTGCGTCATCCCGAGCTCGGCCGCGGCCTGGCTCAGGGTCTGGCAGCGGACGACCGCTGCAAAAGCGTCGATATCGCTAATTTTCATGTTTGTTCTGCATGGTCTTTCGGGTGCATCATGACGATCCATCATATTCGGCATCATATTCGAGGAGTCAGCCGATGAGTACGCTTTCGTTGCATCAGACGCCGCTGCGGCCGTTCGTCGATGGCCTGGGTGCATTGCTCGCGTCCGGCGCGAACGAGGCGCGCATCCTCGACGAGGGCGGTGCGCTGCTCGCCGCGCTCGTCGAACACGACGACTGGTTGCCCGACGCGTTCGCGCAGCCTGACCCCGCGCGCTATCGGCAGTACCTGCTGCATCTCGACCCGGACGAGCGGTTCTCGGTCGTCAGCTTCGTGTGGGGGCCGGGCCAGACGACGCCGATCCACAACCACACGGTGTGGGGGCTGATCGGGATGCTGCGCGGCGGCGAGTTCTCGCAGCCGTACGGGTTCGACGCAGCGGGCAGGCCGGTGCCGTCCGGAGAAGCCGTGCGGCTGCAGCCCGGTGAAATCGAGGCGGTGTCGCCGCGCATCGGCGACGTCCACCGCGTGACCAACGCGTTCGACGATCAGGTATCGATCAGCATCCACGTGTATGGCGCGAACATCGGCAAGGTGGAGCGCGCGGTGTTCCTCGACGACGGTACCGTGAAGCCGTTCGTGTCGGGTTATTCGAATGCCTGATGCCTGATGCAACGCCCGCAGGCGCGGCCGGTCGCCGGCACGCGCCGGCAGGCCCACGATTCATCCGTTCCGCTTTCTTCACCGACTTCAACGCATTCAATCAACACAGAGACACCGTGACGCAATCCGCCGAATCCACTTCCCGCTTTCCCGTCGCGTCGTACCAGGACGTGCGCGCCCGCCTGCTTGCCCGCGACGAGATCGCGCTGATCGACGTACGCGAGGAAGATCCGTACGCGCAGGGCCACCCGCTGTGGGCCGCCAACTTTCCGCTGTCGAAACTCGAACTCGATGCGTGGACGCGCATTCCGCGCCGCGACACGCCGATCGTCGTGTTCGGCGAAGCGGGCGGCGAGGATCTCGCGCCGCGTGCGGCCGCCAGGCTCGCGCAGCTCGGCTACACCGATGTGCGGCTGCTCGACGGCGGCCTGGCGGGCTGGCTCGCCGCGGGCGGCGAACTGTTCATCGACGTGAACGTGCCGAGCAAGTCGTTCGGCGAATGGGTCGAGGCCGAGCGGCATACGCCGTCGCTGTCCGCGCAGGAAGTGCAGGCGCTGATCGATGCGAAGGCCGATGTCGTGATCGTCGACGCGCGTCGTTTCGACGAATACCAGACGATGAACATCCCGACGTCGACGAGCGTGCCGGGTGCGGAGCTCGTGCTGCGCGTTCGCGCGCTCGCGCCGAACCCGGCGACGCAGGTGATCGTCAACTGCGCGGGCCGCACGCGCAGCATCATCGGCACGCAGTCGCTCGTCAACGCGGGGCTGCCGAATCCGGTTGCCGCGCTGCGCAACGGCACGATCGGCTGGACGCTCGCGGGCCAGACGCTCGAACGCGGCGCCGCGCGGCGCTTTCCGGACGACATCGACGCGACGCAGCGCGCCGACGCACGCCGTGCGGCGCGCGCGGTGGCCGAGCGCGCGGGCGTGCCGCGCATCGCGCTCGCGGACGTCGCGGCGCTCGACGAGCCGGGCCGCACGCTGTACCGCTTCGACGTGCGCACGCCGGAGGAGTACGAAGCCGGCCACCTGCCGGGTTTTTTGAGCACGCCGGGTGGCCAGCTCGTGCAGGAGACCGACCATCACGCGGCCGTGCGCGGCGCGCGGATCGTGCTCGCCGACGACGACGGCGTGCGCGCCGACATGACCGCATCGTGGCTCGCGCAGATGGGCTGGGACGTGCGGGTGGTCGAACCGGAGGACGGTACGGCACGGTTCGACGAGCGCGGCCAGCCGCCGCGCGACGTACCGGCGACCCCGAGCGTGACGGACATCTCGCCCGCGACGCTCGCAGGCTGGCTGAAGGAGGCCGCGCCCGGCGAGCTGGCGATCGTCGACGTGACGGCCAGCGCGAACTACGTGAAACGGCATATCCCGGGTGCGTGGTTCGCCGTGCGTGCGCAGCTGCGTGATGCGCTCGCGGCGATTCCGCCCGCCAAGCGCTATGTGTTCACGTGCGGGTCCAGCCTGCTGGCGCGGTTCGCGGCGGACGACGCCCGCGCGCTGCTGCCGGCTTCGGCCGACATCTCGGTGCTCACCGGCGGCACGGCCGCGTGGATCGACGCCGGGCTGCCGCTCGAAAGCGGCGAGACGCATCTGGCCTCACCGCGCGTCGACCGCTACCGCCGCCCATACGAAGGCACCGACAACGCGGCGGCCGCGATGCAGGCGTATCTCGACTGGGAGTACGGACTGGTCGATCAGTTGAAGCGGGACGGCACGCATCACTTCAACGTGATCTGACCGATACGGTGCAACCGGGCGCGTCGCGTCGTGCGTCGCGCCCGGTCAGCGCGCCTGTCAGCGCTTGAACGTATCGACGGCCGTGCGCCCGACGGCCGGATCGTCGGTGAAGAAGCCGTCGATGCCCGCGCGCAGGTACGCCTGGATCTCGCGCACCGAGCCGGCCGTGTTGCGCGCGGCCGGCGTGCCGCCATCCTTCAGCGACGCGGGCAGGAAGTTGTTTTCCGGGCGGAACGTGTACGGATGCACGACGAGGCCGGCTTCGTGCGCGTAGCGCACGTACGGCGTCGGCTGCTGCAGCGTGCCGTCCGCGGCGACCGCGATGATCGACGTCTTGTACGGGCCGACGCCGTTCGCATAGGTCGCGATCTCGCGCATGCCGTCGCGCGTCGACAGGTCGCCGTAGGTGCGCTTGTCGTTCGCCTTCACGAAGTCGTACGGGCGCTGGCCGGCTTCGTCCATCAGCTGCACGAGCTTCCAGTTCGGCTGGCTCGACTTGATCCGGTTGCGGATCGTCTTCAGGTTCGCGACCTCGAACGACTGGATGTAGACGGTCGCCGTGCGCGCCGTGTACGCGTCCTTCAGCAGCGCATCGACGAGACGGTCCTCGAGCGGCAGGCCGATCGACTGGAAGTAGGTCGGATGCTTGGTTTCCGGATACAGGTGGATCGTGCGGCCGGTCTGCGCGGACATCTGCTTCGCGAGCGCGACGATCTCGTCGAACGTCGGGATCTCGAACTGGTCGTTGTACGCGGTGTTCGCGGGGCGCACCTGCGGAATGCGCTCGCGGGCGCGCAGCGTCTTCAGCTCGGCGAGCGTGAAATCCTCGGTGAACCAGCCCGTCAGCTCCGCGCCGTCGATCGTCTTGGTCGCCTTGCGGCTCGCGAACTGCGGCAGCGTCGACACGTTCGTGGTGCCCGAGATCTCGTTCTCGTGACGCGCGACGAGCACGCCGTCGCGGGTCGACACGAGGTCGGGCTCGATCACGTCCGCGCCGTCCTCGACCGCCTTGCGATACGACGCGAGCGTGTGTTCCGGGCGCAGCGCGCTCGCGCCGCGATGGCCGACCACCTGGACCTTCGCGGAAATCGGCTGGGTGGGATCGGACGCGACGTCGTCGCCGCCGCACGCGGCGAGCAGGAACGCGGCGGCACAGGCGAACGGAACGTAGCGCAGGGAGGTCGGGCGCTTGAAGAGCATGTCGATGAACCTTCGAAACGAGAGTCGGAAAGGGGCGATCGATCCGGCGGCGCGGCTGTCGTGGCGTGTCGCACGGAGTCGAATGGGACGCGATCGTCGCATCGAATAATTACATATGTATTACTTATGCCTTTCCGTTCTCTATTTTTAGGGCGCAATGGCTGCGGCAGGGCGGTTGAATGCGGCCTGACGGAATGCGCCTTCCGGCCGTCTCGGGCAGGCCGGCCGCCGGATGCACTAAACTTGCGGGAATTTTGCATCGCCGCGCCGGGGCCAGACGCCCGTCTGGCGCGACGATGCGGCGACTCGCGGGCCGGCGCGGGTGCCCGGCGCCCGTGTGCGTCCGGGGCCCGCGCCGGCCGATTTTTCCCGACCCATGACGACTCGAACCGATTCCGCTTTCCTGCTCGGCGACCTGCTGAAGAACGTTTCCCGCTCCTTCTACCTGACGCTGCGCGTGCTGCCCGACGGCATGCGCGACCCGGTCGGCCTCGCGTACCTGCTCGCGCGCGCGGCCGACACGATCGCCGACACGGCGCTCGTCGCACCGGATCGCCGGGCGGCGTTGCTGACCGACCTGCGCGACGAGGTCGAGCGGCTCGGCGACGGCGTTGCGCTGTCGCGGGCGCTCGAGGACGTGACGCGGATGCAGACCGATTCGTACGAGCACGTGCTGCTCGGCTCGATGGAGCCGATGCTCGCGCTGCTGCGCGCGCAGCCGGACGCCGACCGCGCGTCGATCCGCAAGGTCGTCGCGACGCTGACGGCGGGGATGGTATTCGACCTGCGCACGTTCCCCGACGAACAGTCGGGGCGCGTCGTGTCGTTGCCGACGCGCGGCGAACTCGACCGCTACACGTATCTCGTGGCCGGCTGCGTGGGCGAGTTCTGGACCGACATGACGGGCATGCACACGCCGGCCGCGCGCGGCTGGAACCTGCCGGACATGTGCGAGAAGGGCATCCGTTTCGGCAAGGCGCTGCAGATGACCAACATCCTGCGCGACTGCGGGAAGGACCTGCGCATCGGCCGCTGCTATCTGCCGGACGACGTGCTGGGCGCGCATGGGCTCGGCGTGGCCGACCTGATGGCGCCCGATGCATCGGCGCGCGCGCGCGGCGTGCTTGTCGACCTGCTGCGCGTGACGCTCGACCAGTATCGCGACGCGGGCTTGTATACGCTTGCGATCCCGCGCCGCTTCGTGCGGCTGCGGCTCGCGTGCCTGTGGCCGATCATGATCGGCCTCGAAACGCTCGAGCTGCTGGCCGGCCATGCGGCGTGGCTCGATCCGGCGAAGCCGGCCAAGGTGCCGAGAAAGCGCGTCTACCGGATCATGGCGTCGTCGCTCGCGCTGGTCGGGTCGAATTCCGCGATTCGCGCGCGCCTGACCGCGCTCGCCGATGCCGTGAACGCGCATCTCGTGCAGCCGGCCACGCGCTGACTCGTACTGCACGATGCCGGCGCGACAGGTGCCGGCATCGCCCCTCGGCCCGCGTTCGCCGGGCCATCATCGTCCGCCTCTTCACGCGTCGACTAAAAACGTTTTCATTTTTTCGTGTCGCGAAACGTGGGTGTCATGAACGTCAGCGATCCTTCGCGGCGGCGTGAGTCGTGGCGTCAGCTACGGCCGCGTTTTTTGTAAGACGATATTTCGCCGAAGGCATCTGACGACATCCGACGGAAGCGTTGCACCCGTAAAAATGTAAAGCTAGGGTTTTCACCGGGAAATGCCGGAAAGGCCCACCGCGTAAGCGTTTTCAGGTGTTATGTAACCGCTTGGTGAACCCGTGCGTTGCGTCGATCATACGACGACCGACTGCGCGTGTTGGGAAATATTCGGTAATCCGTCAGAATCGCGTCGGCATGTACTCGCACATGTGTCAGTCACAAAACCACACCAGAAAAGAAACATTCTTTGAGGACGGAGAATCAATGAAAAAGCGCGTCGCTTTCGCCATGACGGCAGTTGGCCTTGCAGCCGCTACCGCCGCCCACGCTCAAAGCAGCGTGACCCTGTACGGTATCGTCGACAATGCCATCGCCTGGCAGAACAACTCGTCGGCAACCGGCGCGACCACGGGCGGTCACTCGAAGGTTCAGATGGCCACCGGCATCTGGGCTGGCAGCCGCTTCGGCCTGAAGGGCAGCGAAGATCTTGGCGGCGGCACGAAGGCGATTTTCCAGTTGGAAGCTGGCGTCAACACGGCTAACGGCGCTTCGCAGTGGGCGCAGGGTGGCGGTATCTTCACGCGTCAAGCGTGGGTGGGCCTGACCAATAACACGTACGGTACGCTGACGGCCGGCCGCCAGTACACCGCGTACTACACGCTGCTGTCGCCGTACAGCCCGACGACCTGGCTGACCGGTTACTACGGCGCACACCCGGGTGATATCGATTCGCTGGATACGAGCTACCGTGCGAACAACTCGATCGTCTACATGTCGCCGAAGTTCTATGGCTTCACGGTCGGCGGCTCGTACTCGCTCGGCGGTGTGGCAGGCAGCTTCAACCGCGGCTCGACCTGGAGCGCAGCGATCCAGTATCTGAACGGCCCGGCAGGTATCGCAGTCGGCTATCAGCGTGTCAATAACGCGACGCTGGGTGGTGGCCTGTGGGGTACGGCTTCGACCGTCGAGAACGGTACGAACGTTGATTCCAAGGGCAATGCCATTGGCGTCCAGCCGGCCGTGTCGTCGATCAACAACGGTTACTCGGGTGCACAGTCGCAGCAGCGTCTGGCTGTGACGGCTGGCTACCAGTTCACGCCGGCGTGGGACATCTCGGTATCGTACTCGAACGTCCAGTACATCCCGGGCACGCTGTCGGGCTTCAAGAACACGGCGATCTTCAACACGGCGGGCGCCGTGCTGCACTGGAAGGCAGCGCCGCAGTGGGACTTCGCAGCAGGCTACTCGTACACGGCTGCAACGCAGTCGAATGGCGTCTCCAGCGCGGCAAAGTACCACCAGGTTACGCTGTCGCAGTACTACAGCCTGTCGAAGCGCACGGGCCTGTACGCGGTTGAGGCTTACCAGCACGCAAGCGGTAACACGCTGACCCCGGCGGGCGGCATTGTCGCAGCAACGACGTCGATCGGCGACGGCGTGGGCGCAGGTTCGAAGCAGAACCAGATCGCTGCCGGCGTCGGTCTGATCCACCGCTTCTGATGTCGCGCGGCGCGCGAGCGCCGCTTGTGGCATGCGGTTGAAGAACCGGCCTTCGGGCCGGTTTTTTTTATGCGTGGTACGTATTGCGCGTATTCCGGTTCCGTTACCGGCCGGCATCGACCGGATGCGGAGAGCGACGAAAGCCTCGCGTGACAATCGCATCGTTCACGCGGCGCTGGCCTGCAGACGGCAGCATCCGGCCCGTGCCAATCTCGTCCAGCCCGTCACTTGGCCGCGCCATCCGTCCAGCTTCCCGCCAGCGCCTGAAACAGCGCCGCCGTATCGGCGAGCCGATCGGCCTGCGCGCGCGTACGATCGAGCGCCGTCTGCAACGTCTGCCGCTGCGCGTCGAGCAGGTCGAACGTGCTGATCCCGCCCGCCGCGTAACGGTCGCCGGCAATCCGGTTGCTGGCCGCCGCTTCCTCGGCGGCGGTGTCTCTCGCCTGCAGTGCAGCCGCATCGTGCTCGACGGCACGCATGGCATCGGCCACCTGTTGCAGCGCCTCGAGCACGGTTTCCCGGTAGCTCGCGAACGCCGCGTCGTACGCCGCTTCGGCCGCACGTTTCTTTGCACGCAGTTCACCGCCGTGAAAGAGCGGTTGCGTCAGCCCGAGGCCGACATTCCACACGTTGAGCCCGCTCACGAGATCCGCGATGCGCGTGCGCTCCGAGCCGATTCCCGCCGAAATCGAAAAGCGCGGATACAGGTTCGCGGTGGCCACGCCGACGTTCGCGCTGGCCTGGTGCAGCACGGCTTCGGCCGCGCGGATGTCGGGGCGTTCGCGTGCGAGCGTCGACGGCAGCGCGACGGGCAGCGTGCGCGGCAGCACGAGCGTATCGAGTGTGAGGTCGGGCAGCGCGGCATCGGACGGCGGCACGCCGAGCAGGATCGCGAGCCGATGGCCGGCTTGTGCGAGGCGGGCCTCGAGCGGCGGCAGTGACGCCCGCGTCTGCGCGAGCAGCGCGCGTTGCGCATGCACGTCGGCCTGCGAAACGCCGCCCGCCGCGAA
The DNA here is from genome assembly GCF_005502655.1 of Burkholderia sp. 4NA327C6. Taxonomy (NCBI): domain Bacteria; kingdom Pseudomonadati; phylum Pseudomonadota; class Betaproteobacteria; order Burkholderiales; family Burkholderiaceae; genus Burkholderia; species Burkholderia sp. 4NA327C6. Next base: position 162,770 of record NZ_SCNZ01000004.1, read on the forward strand.
ACGCGCTTCGACGATGCGCAACTGCCGCGCCTGCGCATCGATCAGTTGCCGCGTGAGCACGACCTGCTGCGCGAGCGACGCGCGCAGGATCGCGGTCGCGACGACGTTGCCCGCGAGCGTCAGGCGCGCGGCGTCGCTTGTGTACGCCTGGTAGTCGACCTGTGCGCGCAACGCTTCGAGCGCACGCCGGTTGCCGCCGAATACGTCGAGCACATACGACACGCTCACCGACGCGTCATAAAGCGTGAACGGCCCCGGGCTGGGCACGTTGGCGGGCAGGCCGAACGCGGTCGTGTCGACCTGCTCGCGCGTGGCGGACAGGCTCGCATCGACTTTCGGCAGCATCGTCGCGCCGGCTTCGGCCGCGTGGTTCTGCCGCGCTTCGTCGAGCCGCGCACGGGCTTCGGCAAGCGTCGGGCTGTTGTGCCACGCGGTATCGACGAGCCGGTTCAGCGGTTCGGAGCCGAACTGCGTCCACCAGCGCTGCGGAGTATGCGCGGCCGATGCGAACGTCTGCGCATCGCCGGCCGCTCCGGCGGTGGAGGCCGTCGTCGCGGGCGGCTCGCCGCGCGTGTAGCGCTGCGTGGCGGGCGCATCCGGCGCGTGGAAATCCGGCCCGACCGCGCATCCGGCGACGAGCAGCGCAGCGGCGATCGGCATGCAACCGCGGGCGGCGTGGAACGGGCGACGCGAAGCCGGTTTCATCGTGCGGCACCTAGTCGAGCGTGCGCCGGTAGAACCGCAGCGCGACGCCCATCACGACGACGGTGAACAGCGCGACCGGCCACACGGACGGCCACAGGTCGGTCCAGCCGTTGCCTTTCAGCAGGATGCCGCGCACGAGACGGTTGAAGTAGGTGAGCGGCAGCAGGTTGCCGATGAACTGCGCCCACTTCGGCATCCCGGCGAACGGGAACATGAAGCCCGACAGCAGGATGTTCGGCAGGAAATAGAACACCGCGAGCTGCATCGACTGCAACTGGTTCTGCGCGAGCGACGACAGCGTGATGCCGACCGTCAGGTTCGCGGCGATGAACAGCAGCGCGGACAGGTAGATGGCGAACACGCCGCCGACGAACGGCACCGCGAACACGAAGCGGGCAGCCGCGAGAATGATCGACACCTGGATCAGCCCGATCAGCACGTACGGGACGATCTTGCCCGTCATGACCTCGAGCGGCCGCACGGGCGTCGCGAGCAGGTTCTCCATCGTGCCGCGCTCGCGTTCGCGCGTGATCGCGAGGCCCGTCATCATCACCATCGTCATCGTCAGGATCACGCCCATCAGGCCCGGCACGACGTTGTACTGGGTGATGCCTTCGGGGTTGTACAGCCGGTGCAGCACGACGTCGAACGCGGCCGGGCGGCCGTTCAGATGGGCAAGCGGGCCGGTCAGGTCCTTGTCCGCGACCGGCTGCACGAGGCCGGACAGCGCGCCGATCGCCGACGCGGTCGCGACGGGATCGGTGGCGTCCGCCTCGACGAGCAGCGACGGACGCTCGCCGCGCAGCAGCCGGCGCGAGAAATCGGCCGGCACGTTCAAGACGAACAGCACGTCGCCGCGTGCGAGCGCACGGCGGCCGGCCGCTTCGTCGGGCAGCGTCTCGACGATGTCGAAGTACGCGGAATTGCGCATCGCGGCGACGAAGCTGCGCGCGAACGGGCTCGCATCGGCGACGATCACTGCCGTGGGCAGGTGTTTCGGATCGGTGTTGATCGCGAAGCCGAACAGCGCGAGCTGGATGATCGGCACGCCAACGATCATCGCGAACGTCACGCGGTCGCGCCGCAGCTGCAGGAATTCCTTCAGCACGATGCTCCACCAGCGGGCGACCGAGAACGCGTCGCGCAGGTGCGCCCACGCGTTCATGACGATGCTCCGCGGGGTGGCCCGGATGCGCGGCCCATCATGTAGATGAAGACGTCCTCGAGCCCGGTGTCGATCGGCGCGACCTGCAGCGCGGCAGGCCCGTCGGCTTGCGCCGCGACCTGCGCGAGCGTCGCGTCGAGCTGCGCACGATCGCGGCCGCTCACGTGCAGCGCCGAGCCGAACACGACCGTCTGGTCGACGCCCGGCATCGTGCGCAGCCGCGCCGATAGTTCGCTCAGATGCGCACCGGTGATCGCGCGGGTCGCGAGCCCCTGCGACGCGACGATCTCCGCCGACGTGCCCTGCGCGAGCAGCTCGCCGTACGCGATGTACGCAAGCTTGTGGCAGCGCTCGGCCTCGTCCATGTAGTGCGTGCTGACGAGCACCGAGATCCCTTGCGCGGCCAGCCGGTGCAGTTCTTCCCAGAAGTCGCGGCGCGCGGCCGGATCGACGCCGGCCGTCGGTTCGTCGAGCAGCAACAGCGCCGGCTCGTGCAGCATGCAGGCGGCCAGCGCGAGGCGCTGCTTCCAGCCGCCCGACAGCGCGCCCGTGAGCTGGTCCGCGCGGCTCGCGAGGCCGAGCCCGTCGAGTGCGCGCGCGACGGCCGCCTTGCGGTCGGGCATCCCGTACACGCGCGCGACGAAATCGAGGTTCTCGCGGATCGACAGGTCTTCCCAGTACGAGAAGCGCTGCGTCATGTAGCCGACGCGCCGCTTGATCTGCGCGCTGTCGCGCACGATGTCGTAGCCGAGGCAGGTGCCGCTGCCCGAGTCGGGCGTGAGCAGCCCGCACATCATCCGGATCGACGTGGTCTTGCCGCTGCCGTTCGGCCCGAGAAAGCCGAAGATCTCGCCGCGCGCAACGCGCAGCGACACGTCCTTCACGACGTGCTTGTCGCCGAAATGCTTGTTCAGGCGATCGACGTCGATCGCGTACGGTGCGGGCGGCGCGTTCACGGCACCCTCACGGCGACGGGTTGGCCCGGATGGAGCTTCGGCGCGTCAGCGACGGCCGGGCGCGCCTCGATCATGAACACGAGCTTGGTCCGGCTCTCGTTGCTGTAGATCACGGGTGGCGTGTATTCGGCTTCGCTCGATACGTAGGTGATGCGCGCGGTCACGTCGGCCGCACAGCCGTCGCAGTGGATCGCGACCGTGCGCCCCGGCGCGAGCGATGCGATGGCGGCCTCCGGCACGAAGAAGCGCACCTTCAGGTTTTGCGACGGCAGCATCTGCACGACCGGATTGCCGGCCTGCACCCATTCGCCGACGCGGTACAGCGTGTCGTACACGCGCCCGGCCGCGGGTGCGGCGACGCGCTTCTGGTCGAGCTTCCATTGCGCCTCGGCGACTGCCGCCTGCGCGGCCTCGACCTGCGCGGCCTGCGCGGCGACCTGCTGCGCGCGGCCCGGCAGACGGGCGACGTCGACCTGCTTCTGGAGTTCGCGCATCTGCGCGGCGGTCGTTTGCGCGGACGTGCGCGAATCGTCGAGCTGCTGTTTCGACAGGCCGCCAGCGGCGTACTGGCTTTCGTCGCGCACGAGCTGTGCGGCGGCCCGCGCGGCTTGCGCGGCGGACTGCGCGAGCTGCGCCTGCGTGACCGCGATTTCCGGCGGGCGCTTGCCCGTCTGCAGGTCGGCAAGCTGCGCGCGGGCGGCCGCGAGCTGGTGCTGCGCCTGCAGCAGCGCGGCCGTTTCGCTGACGGCTTCGAGCGAGAAGGCCGGCGCGCCGGCAGCGACGGCCTGGCCGCGCGCGACCGACAACTGCGCGAGCGTGCCCGATTGCGACGACGACAGGTACACGAATTCGCCTTCGACGTAGCCCTGGTAGGTCGTGCCGTTGCGCGCTGGCCGTTCGCAACCGGCGAGCAGCGCGACGGCGGCGGCCAGCACGAGCGGCAGCGCGCGGGCCGGGTTCACGACCGCCTCCGTGGCGAGCGGACCGGCGCGCGAGGCGGCACGGCCGGCGGCTGCAGGCCCGAACCGAGCAGTGCGCGGACATGGCGATGCAGCACGTCGCGGTCGATCGGCGGCAGGCCGCGCGCGCTTTGCCACAGTTTCGCGGTCGCGAGCGGCAGCATCACCAGCGCGATGATCGAATGGAACAGGAACGCGGGCTCGAGCGCGGGGTTCAGCGTGCCGGCCTGCTGCGCGCCGCGGATCCGTTCGGCGAAGCGCCCGATATGTTCGAGCGGAATGCGCCGGACCATCCGCTCGCGCAGCAGCCCGCCCTCATGGATGATCTCGCGCAACCAGATCGACGGCAGCCACGGCATGCGGTGCGTGACGTCGAAGAAACGGTCGACGAGTTCGGCGACGAGCGCGAACGGATCGTTTTCGATCTGCGGCTCGGTCGGCCGCCACACGAACGCGATGACCTGCACGAGCCGCTCCTCGACGATCGCGTCGAGCAGTTGCTCGCGATTCGTGAAGTAGTAGTGGACCATCGCCGACGTGACGCCTGCGGCGGCGGCGATTTGCGCGACGGTCGTCGCGGCGATGCCGCGCTCGGCGAACAACTGCATCGCGACGTCGAGCATGTGGTCGCGCAGGTCGAAATCGTCGACCGACGGGCGGCGCCCGCGCGGCCGGGCGACGGTGGATTTCGCGTTCATGAAATCGACGCTAATTGATGAGTTAGTTAATTTCAAGGAAGGGTTTTCGCTGCGGTTGATCGGGATCAGCCGCGGTGTGAATCGCGGCACGGACGGGCGTGGTGCCGCGTCGGTCGGGCGGCGTCAAGCGGCCTTCGAATGAAGAAAGCGGCTACAGAAGAAGCGAGGCGCGCGAACGCAGGTATCGCGCGCTCAGGCCGCGCGCCGGTTGCCCTTGACGATCCAGTCGCTGAACGTCGCGTCCGCCAGGGCGGGGCGCGCTGCGGCCGCCAGCGATGCCGACGCAGCGTCGCCGCGGTGCCGGGGCGGCTGCTCGATCGTTTCACGCGGGCTGTGCCCGAATTCGGCCTTGAAAGACCGGCTGAAATGCTTGTCGCTGGCGAATCCGTAGCGCCACGCGAGATCCGCGATGCGGCTTCGGGGACGGGTCGGGTCCGCGAGCATGTTCCGGATCCGCAGGAGCCGGGTGCGCTGCACGAGCTTCATCACGCCGCCGTCCGGCTGGAACAGCCGGTACAGCTTCGGACGCGAAACGCCGATCGCCTTGCAGATCGCGTCCGGACACAGGTCGGGGTCGGTCAGGTGCTGCTCGATGTAGCTCCGGGCACGCTCGCGCAGCGCAGCGTCGATCTCCGTGCCGGCCTGCATCAGCGTGTCGGCGCAGGGCTGTACGCACGCGTGCAGCAGGTTCGTCGTCGCCTGCGTCAGATAGGGCACCTGCGCGGCGGACACGCCCGACAGATTGTCGTGGAAAGCGAGCAGGTAGTCGGCCAGGATGCCGCCCATCGCCGGCGCCATCGCACAGCCGTGCAGCTTCGCGGTATCGGGATGAAACAGGTCGCGCGGCAGGGTCACGATGACCGTGTCCCCGGTCCTGACGATGCAGTCGAACGCGTGGACGGTGTCGATCAGGTACAGGCCGCCGGGGCGCATATCGACCGTCCGCTTGCCGAATTGCCAGGTGATGCTGCCGCCGAGATGCAGCAGCAGGTAGTAATGATCCAGTCCGTCGGCGCGGATCTGCCGCGCGGTGCGCGTCATACCGTAGGCGACGTTGCGGTCGGGATTCAGCCAGGTGCGCCGGCCCATCGTGAACGGCCCGACGCGTGTCGCGTCGAACCGGCAGTCGAACGGCACCGTGCGTTCGTCGGGGGCGACGAACGACCAGCTGCCGCTGGTGGCGACCCATGCGTCGAACCGCTCGGCGGGCGGCGCATCGAGGGTGGAAAAGCGATAGGTGTCCAGTACGGACGGGCTATCCATTGCTTGCCCTTCGGGTAGGGAAGACGCCGTTCCGTTCGTTCCCGGAAGCAGGAAAACGGCAAATGCGGTAACGGTCGATCGGAATCGGCCGATACCGGCACGTTGGACGGAAATGCACCAAATAGAGACGCACAGGCACCTCTAGCCGCGCGGGCCATCATATCATCGGCCCGAAACACGCTTGAACCACGACAAACAAACATAAAACGCAGTACCGAGGGCCGTGCAAAAAGAACAGGCGGAGACCGGCCGTTGATTCAAGGCGGGATCCGGGGGCAGCGATGACGAAAAAACGATGGGCCGGGGTGTCGATGGCGGCGCTGGCCAGTCTGCTCCTGCCCGCGTGCGGCGGGCCGGACCGGCCGGCGCCGGATGCGACGGGCAGCCGCGCGAACGCGGCCGATGTATCCAGTGCGGAATGCGATCCGGTTTATCGGGAAGGCGATACCGTCAGCCTGCATGTCTATGTGCGCGCGTCGGCGCGCAGCCCGATGGCCGACGGCGGCGTCGTGACGCGGACGGTTTTGTCTGCGACCTTTCAAGGCATGCCGCTGACGCGGGAAACCGAAACCGCGGCCGATTCGATCGTGCAGACGCATCGCTACTATCACGTCGGCAATGGCGCACGCACGTTCTATGGCGAGGATCAGACGATCGCCGGCAAATTGATGTTGCGCGACATCTATACGCCGCCCTATGCCGAGGCGATCAGCCTCGAAGGAACCGAATCGACGCAATATCGCGATACGGTCGTCGTACCGGCTGACGGTCAGCAAACGGCTGTATCGGTGCGGCGTGCCTATGCCGGGCGCGACACCGTACGCCTTCGGAACGGCAAGACGTTCGCCGGCGCGTGCCATTACCGCATCACGCAGGTCGCGGTCGATTCGGACGGCCAGGTGACGACCGTCGCCGACGAATGGCGCGCACCCGGCGTCGGCGTGGTCAAAACGGTGGCCGCCGTCGGCGGAATCGACACCGTGACGCAGGAACTGGAATCGGCCACGATCGGCGGCCGGGTGTATTGACGCCGGCCCCTGCGCGGGCCGGCCGACAGCCCGGTTCGCGGGCTGTTCGGCGCGTCGCCGCCTGCGACGTTCACTGACCGATCGGCGACGTCAGCGGCACGTGTTCGCCGGTCAGCCCGAACACGACGAGCTGCGCCGGCTCGGTCGCGCTCGCGTTGCGCGACACCTGGTGGCGCGAGCCGGGCGCCTCGTACCAGCCCTCACCGGCGCGGTAGCGGTGCAGCGGGCCGCCGTTCACCTGCGACAGCACTTCGCCTTTCGACACGACCGCGAACATCGAGCCGAGGTGCCGGTGGGCTTCGGAGGCTTGCCCGGGCGCATAGTCGACGGTCGCGACGACCGCGAGCTTGCCGGGCGCTTCGGGCACGGCCTGCTGCATGATCGTGTGCACGTTGTCGCCGGCATCGTGCGCCCGGCCAGCGGCCGGCAGCAGTGCGACGCCGGCCGCGAGCGATGCGCACAGGGCGGCGCGACGGAGCGTAGCGTCCATCATCGTCGGCTCCTTACTCGGGCATCTTGCGGAACGCGATCGCGAAGCGGTTCCACGAGTTGATCGTCGCGATCAGCATCGACAGGTCGAACAGCTCCTCATCGGTGAAGTGCGGCTTCACGGCTTCCCAGACGGCGTCGGGCACGTGGTTGCTGGCGACCAGCGTCAGCGCCTCGGTCCATTCCAGCGCCGCGCGTTCGCGTTCGGTGAAGAACGGCGTCTCGCGCCACGTGACGACGGTGGCCAGGCGGCGATCGGTTTCGCCGCCCTTGCGCGCGTCGGTCGTATGCATGTCGACGCAGAACGCGCAGCCGTTGATCTGCGACGCGCGCAGCCGGACGAGTTCGGCGAGCGGCTTTTCGATCGAGCTCTTCGCGAGGAATTCCTCGGCATTGCGCATCACCTTGATCGCATTCGGGCTGGCGGCGTAGAAGTTCAGGCGGGGTTGCATGGCAGGTCCTTTTTCGGTTGGAGCGCGCGGTGGCGCGACAGGACCCACTTTAAGACGCACACTGGCCTGCTTGAATGGCCAATTTCCGGAAAATTCAGGTAACCAGTGACGCGCTGCCCGCGGCGTCCGAATCCAGCAGGCCGGCCAGCGTCGCGAGCGCCGTGTCGATGCGCAGCGTGTCGATCCCGCCATAGCCGAACAGCAGCCCCGCACGGACCGGCACGCCGACGTGGAACGCCGAGATGCCGTACAGGCCGATGTCCTGCGCGCGGGCCGCGCGGATCAGCGCCGCTTCGTCGAGCGCTGGCTTCAGGTAGGCCGCGAGGTGGATGCCGGCGGTCGGCACGATCGCGTCGAACCAGGGCGCGAGTTCGCCGCGCAGATGCGCGATCAGCATCTTGCGGCGCGCATCGTAGTGCTTCTGCACGCGCTTCAGGTGCCGCGCGAAATCGCCTTCGAGCATGAAACGCGCAAGTGCCGCCTGCGTCAGCGTGCAGGTGTGCCAGTCGACGATCTGCTTCGCCTTGGTCAGCGCGCCGCGCAGCGCGCGCGGCGGAATCGCGTAGCCGATCCGCAGTTCCGGAAAGATCGTCTTCGAAAAGGTGCCGACATACGCGACGAGGCCCGTGCGGTCGAGGCTCTTCAGCGATTCCACCGGCCGGCCCTCGAAGCGGAACTCGCCGTCGTAGTCGTCCTCGATGATCACCGCGCGGCGGCGCTGCGCCCATTCGAGCAGCGCGACGCGCCGCTCCAGCGTCATCGGCATCCCGAGCGGGAACTGATGCGACGGCGTCACGTAGACGAGGCGTGCGTCGTCGGGAAGCCGTTCCGTCACCAGCCCGTGCGCGTCGACCGGCACGCCGATCACCGTTGCGCCGAGCGACGCGAACGCGGCGCGCGCGGGCGGATAGCCGGGATCCTCGACCGCGACCACGTCGCCGGGCCGCACGACGACGCGGGCGATCAGGTCGAGCGCCTGTTGCGCGCCTTGCGTGACGAGCACGTCGTCCCAGCCGCACGCGACCGCGCGGCTGAACGCGACGTAGCGCGCGATCGCGCCGCGCAGCTGCGGATCGCCGGCCGGATCGTGGTACCGGGCGGGGCCGCGCATCTGCTGGCGCAGCGCGTGATGCAGGCAGCGCCGCCACGCGTCGAACGGGAACAGCGCCTTGTCGGTCACGCCGCCGCGGAAGTCGAAGCCCGGCGTATCCTGCGGCGCGGGCATCGCGAGCGCGTCGGGCAACTCGTCCCACAGCGCGCGCGCATCGACCGCGTCGATGCGCGGCGTGTATTCGACGAGGGAGGGCGCCGACATGGCCGCGGCGTGCGGCACACGCGCGAGGCCGTCGGCGACGAACGTGCCGTCGCCCGCGCGCGTCGTCAGGTAACCCTCGGCGACGAGACGCTCGAACGCGTCGAGCGTCGTCTTGCGCGATACGCCGAGCTGTTTCGCGAGGTCGCGCGTCGACGGCAGCCGCGCGCCGCCGGCGAGCCGCCCGTCGACGATCGCGGTGCGCAGTTGCCGGAAGATCTGCCCCGTCAGGTCGTGACGGCCTTCGATACGGATCGCGATGTCCATCGCAGTGGTTACCTCGATTGCGTTGAATTCGGGCCGATCAGCATACCGGAAGTCGGCTGCGGTGTTGGCTTCGCGGCACGCCTGCATCGATCGCCAGGCCGCCAGGAACCGGGGAGGCGGGCCGAACCGGCCGGACAGCCCCGTAACCGGCATCCGCTGCCCGCATCCTCCGATTGGACCTCGGCCCGCCGCTGCCTTACGATCCACGACAACCTCACACCGGAGCGTGCCCATGCTGTCCGAAGACGAACTTGCGCTGCTCGACGCGATCCGCGCCACCGGCAGCCTGTCGCGCGCGGCCGCGCGGCTCGGCAAGGCGCCGTCGACGGTGTCGCACGCGGCGCGCCAGCTCGAAACGCGCTTCGACGCGCTGCTGTTCGACCGCCGCGGCTACCGGCTGCAGCTCACGCCGGCCGGCCAGTTGCTGACCGACGAAGCCGCGCGGCTGGCGCTGGACGTCGCACGGCTGACGCAGCGGGTGCGGCAGGTCGCGAGCGGCTGGGAGGACCGGCTGTGGATCGTCAGCGACGAGGTGCTGGAGTTCGACACGCTGCTGCCGGTCGTCCGTGCGTTCGATGCGCTCGATTCGGGCGTGTCGCTGCGTTTCACGCACGAAGTGCTCGGCGGGACCTGGGAAGCGCTGCGCGACGGGCGTGCGGACCTGGTGATCGGCGCGACCAACGAGCCGCCGGCGATTCCCGGTTTCAAGTGGTTCGAGCTGGGCGCGATGGAGTGGGTGTTCGCGGTGTCGCCGCGCCATCCGCTGGCCGCCGTGAGCGGCGCGCTGACGCGGGACGCGATCGGTGCGCACCGGGCCGTCGTCGTCGCCGATTCATCGCGGCGCGCGGCCGGCCGCGCATATGGCCTGCTCGGCGGGCAGGCCGTGCTGGCGGTGCCGTCGATGCGCGCGAAGATCCTCGCGCAGCGCGACGGGCTCGGCGTCGGCTGGGTGCCGCGCCGGCGCGTGGCGTCGCTGCTCGCGCGCGGCGAACTCGTGGAAAGGCAGACGGCCGATCCGCGCGAGCCGAACCTGCTGTTTGTCGCATGGCACGGCGACCGGGACGGCCGCGCGCTGCAATGGTGGCTCGAGCAATTGCGCGAACCGCGGCTCGCGCAGCGCCTGCTCGACGGCATCGACGTGGCCGGCTGACGCAGCACGGAACAGGAACAGGACAGGGCAAGCGAACCCGCCAGCCCAAACATGTTCGAAGATTTCGAACATGTTCGTCGCGCCCGTCGTACGGCACGACCGGGCGCCGCGCGCATCCTGTGTTCACGGTCAACTCACCGGTTCACAGGAGAACATCATGCAACGCTTCGAAGGAAAGACGGTCCTCGTCACGGGTGGCAACAGCGGTATCGGCCTGGCGGCCGCCAAGGCATTCGCGGCAGAAGGCGCGCGCGTCATCATCACCGGGCGCGATGCGCAGACGCTCGAGGCCGCGCGGCAAACGCTCGGCGAAGGCGCGCTGGCGATCCGCAACGAGGCAGGCAGCGTCGCGTCGGCCCGCGCGCTGGCCGATGCGATCGCGTCGGCGGGGGCGCGGCTCGACGCCGTGTTCATCAACGCGGGCGTCGCGAAGCTCGCGCCGTTCGCCGACAGCGACGAGGCCATGTGGGATCTCGTGTTCAACACCAACGTGAAGGGCGCGTATTTCCAGATCCAGTCGCTGGTGCCGCTGCTGAACCGCGGCGCGTCGATCGTGATCAACGGCTCGATCAACGCGCACATCGGGATGCCCGGCTCGTCGGTGTATGCGGCGAGCAAGGCGGCCGTCAATTCGTTCGCGAAGACGCTGTCGACGGAGTTGCTGCCGCACGGCGTGCGCGTGAACGTCGTGAGCCCCGGCCCCGTGCAGACGCCGCTCTACGGCAAGCTCGGGCTCGACGCGGCCACGCTCGACGAAACGGCAGAGAAGATCAAGGGCCTCGTGCCGGTCGGCCGGTTCGGCACGCCGGACGAGATCGCGTCGACGGTGCTGCATCTCAGTGCGCCGGAATCCGCGTTCATCGTGGGCGCGGAGATCATCGCGTCGGGCGGGATGGGCTTGCTCTGATCGGTGGGGCTCAGGCGGGGGCTGCAACCGCCCGGCGTGATGCCGGACGGACAGCCCCCGTCTCATGCAGGACCAATGGCCGTCCGCCCATCGCATCTATCGCGCCGCACAGGCGCCATGCCCGTCACTACCGGCTTCGAGCTGCGTCACCGTGAGCCCGGAGAACGTCGCGCGGCCGTGTTCGGCGAACACGGCGACGCGGTCCGCATCGAGCGGCGGGAAGATCAGGTCGGTGAGCGCGACTCGGCCGCCGTTCGCGAACACTTCCACCGAACCGCGATCGACGACGATCTCGAGCCGCAACTGCCCGTGCTCGAGCGGCAGGTCCACGATGTGTTCGCGGCTGAACGTGTCGGCGAAATTGGTTGCACCGGACATCGAACGGTCGAGCGTCAGCGTGCGCTTTGCCGTGTCGTACACGATCCGGGTGCCGATCGAGCCATCCGCCGAGCGCCGGACGATCAGGCCAGCCCGTGCCGCATGCTGCGGCGCGATCGTGACCGTGATGCGCTGGACGACGCCGCGCGTCGCCGCCGACAGCGCGCGCGTCGCGGAATCGACCGTGAGGTCGCCTTCATGCACGGCGGGCCTGCCGTCCGCCCAGGCATCGAACGCGGCGGCCGGTTCGACGACGAGCGTCGGTTCGCCGTCGATCGTTTTCAGCGACAGTTCGCGCGGCAGGGTCGTCGCGCCGCGCCACGGCGTGGTCGGCACTTTCGACGCGTAATCCCAGTTGCTCATCCACGCGATCGCGACCGGCCGCGAGCCGGGCGCGCCGGAAAAGGTGCCGGCTGCGTAGAAATCCGCGCCATGATCGACCCAGCGGAATTGCGCGGGATCCGAGCCGGCGGGCGCAACGCGATCCGGCGTAAACGTGCGGCCGTCGAAGTCGCCGACGAAGTACATCGCGCCGGAGCCGCCGGCAATCGACCACGGATTGACGTTGACGATCATGACCCAGCGGATGCGGGCGGGGTCGCCGTCGAGCGGCAGCGGCACGAGGTCGGGCATTTCCCACAGCGTGCCGTCGTGCGGCACGCCCGGCCGCGTGAAGTCGCTCAGGAAACTCCAGTGGATCAGGTCGTCCGAGCGATAGAGCTTCACGACCTGCGCGTCGGCGACGACCGTCGTCATCAGCCAGTAGCCGCCCGGCGCATACCACGACACTTTCGGATCGCGAAATTGCTTCGATTCCGGATCGAGCGTCAGCACCGGATTGTGTGCGTACGGCTGCCAGGTCGCGCCGTGATCGAGGCTGTACGCGAGCGATTGCGCCTGGACGCCCGGCGCGTGACCGGAGCCCGCCTTGTACACGCTCGTATAAAGCGCGACGAGCGGCGTGTGGCCCGGCGTGCCGAGCCCGGACGTATTGAGCGTGTCGGCGACGATCGAGCCCGAGAAGATTTCCTCCGTCGCGTTCGCGCGCATCGCGACCGGCTGCTCGCGCCAGTGGACGAGATCGGTGCTCGTCGCATGGCCCCACGACATGTTGCCCCAGTCGTTGCCGAGCGGATTGTATTGATAGAACAGGTGATAGCGGCCGTTGTCGTAGACGAGACCGTTCGGGTCGTTCATCCAGTTGCGCTGCGGCGTGTAGTGGAGCGCGGGCCGCCATTGCGATGTGCCTTGTTCGGCCGGTGCGTTGCAAGGCGCGGCAGCGACCTGGGTGCAGGCCACGCAGGCGAGCAGCAACCGGGCGATCCGGATGGAAAAGCGGAAAGACGTCGATATCATGCGGTGGGCCGTGCTTCGTCGTGCAAAGCGGGAAAGGAGGGCGCATGCCGCTTTCAACGGCGGTGCGCACCATGGATGGAAGAAAAAGGAGGAGGCGCGCACGCGACACGCGCGATAGGCGCCTCCCTGACCCCGGGCCTCTACCAGCGTTCGTTATTGTTGGTTATCCCGATTTTTCACTGGCCGTTGCCGCCGTTGCCGCCGTTGTGGCCGGCGCCGGTCGCGGGCAGGTTCGCCGGAATGTCGCCGTAGCCGCCGAGCCCGCCGCGTCCATAGGCGCGATCGACCGCCGTCGACGTTCCGTTGATGTTGACCTTCACCGTCGGCGCGAGCGTGCCGCCGCGGCGCGCGCCGATCGCATCGATGAACGACTCGACGAGCCCGCCCGGCATCACGTAGTGCGAATACGACTGGAATTCACGCGGGTTCTGGTTCGGATCCTGCGAGTACGGCGCGCCGGCCGGCGCGGAGAAGTCGGTCGGGTTGCCGAGCACGAGGCCGCTGCCGCCGTTCAGCGGCAGGAAGTCGCTGCGGATGCCGTTGCCCACGAAGCCGTACACGCCGTCCGGCCCGTCGACGCCGGCCGCCATCGTCGTGCGGTGGCTGATCGTGAACAGGTAGTACTTGCCGTCCTTCAGGTAGATCTGCGGGCGCTCGGTCTGGTCGTCGACGCAGTTCGCCGACAGGATCGGCGGCAGGAACTTCCACTCGGTCAATTGCGGGTTCGTCGCGACCGCCAGGCCGACATTGGCCTTTTGATACACTGCGCCCGAATTCATCACCGCGTTGAGATCTTCCCTGTACGGATCGTTCGGCGCGTAGCCGAGATCGGCTTCGGTGCAGGTGCGTGCGCCGCGCTGGCCGCCCGTGTTGCCCTCGAAGACCATGTAGGTCTTGCCCGGGTGCGCCGGGTCGGTGAACACGAACGGGTCGCGGAACGAGAAGTAGGTGTTCTGCTGGCCGGTCTGGTAGTAGTTGCCGTCCGGTTGCAGCAGCGCCTTGTGATCGTCGAAGCCGCTGAACCAGACGTGCGTGGCGTCGGCGTGGATGTGGCCGTCGGCGCGCGTGATGATCGCCTGCGGCGGCGTGATGTCGGCGCCGCCGGGCGCCGAGCGGTTGAACGACGTCGCGGTGTAGTACAGGCTGACGTTGTCGCCTTGCGTGAGGCGCGCGGAGCCCGACCATTCGGCGTTGTTGGTCATCGGCGCGGTGCCGAACACCTTGGCGCTGGCGCCGTCGGGGAACAGGTGGCCGCCCCAGGTCCAGCCGCCGTTCGCGGGGCGCTGCGACGCGGGGATGCCCGCGCGACGGTAGAAGAAGCCGATGCGCGCATGGACGTGACGGTCGTCGAACGTGTAGCCCGCATGCGGATCGGCGGTGAGCGAGAAGATCACCTCCCAGCCCTTGTAGCTGAGCTGGTTCGCGCGCAGGTCGGCCAGCGGCCACGTGTCCCACACCCACACGTTCGAATTGATCAGCGGGAAATCCTGCGGGATGTCCGGCATCGTCAGCGCTTGCGGCAGCGAGTTCTTGTCGGCGCCGGCCGTGTGCGACTGCGCGACGATCTGGCGGATGTCCGCCCGCGTCCAGCGCATCGTGAAGTTGCCTTCGGGATCGTAGGCCTGTTGCGTGTGGGGCGTGGGGATGGGCGCGCCCGTGCCGCCGGACTGCGCATGCGCGACGGACGCGAAGGCGGCGAGTGCGCCGCCAGCGAGGAACAAGCGTTGGGCCGCCGTCGGGCGGAAAAGGGAAAAGTATGTCATCTCGTCGTCGTTTCCTGGAAAGGTGAAAGTGAACGGCTGAGTGGGCATCGATGTCCAAACCGGTTTGAATGCTATTTCAAACCGGTTTGGACGTCAAAAGATAATTATTTGACGGTAATCACTACCGAGCGGAAACAATTGCCGCCAATCGGCATGCCGTGCGGCACATGGAATGCGAGGAACGACGGTGAAGGTGAATCTGAAGGCGTTATCGGACGCGCTCGGGCTGTCGCGGACGACGGTCAGCCGCGCGCTGAACGGTTACGACGACGTCAGCGAGGCGACGCGCGAGCGCGTCGCGCGGGCCGCCCGGGAAATGGGCTATGTGGCGGATCCGACCGCGCGCCGGCTGGCGACCGGGCGGGCGGACATGATCGGGATCGTCTATCCGTTCGGCGCGGGCGATCTCGGCGATCCGCGTTTCGGCGAGGTCGTCGCGGGCATCACGGAGCGGCTCGCGGAACGCAATCTCGATTTCATCATCGCGTCGGCGCGGCCGAACGCGGAACTGGACACCTATCGGCGCATCGTCGACGGCAAACTCGTCGACGGGCTGATCGTCGCACGCACGCTGGTCGACGATCCGCGCATCGCGTATCTGCAAAAGAGCGCGTTTCCGTACGTGGCTTACGGCCGGACGCAGGTGGCCGAGCCGTATGCGTGGTTCGACTTCGACAACGAGGCCGGCGCGCGGGACGCGGTGCGCCGGCTGACGGCGTTCGGGCATCGGCGCATTGCGATGATCAGCGCGCCGCTGGCGCTGAATTTCGCCGCGCAGCGCCGTGCAGGCTATCTGTCGGCCCTGCGCGAAGCCGGTATCGAGCCGGATCCGGCGCTGCTCGTCGAGTGTCCGTTTACGCACGACGGCGGGCTGCAGGCGGTGCGGGCGCTGCTCGCGCGCGACGAGCGGCCGACGGCGCTGCTGGTCGACAACAACATCGCGGGCGGCGGTGCGTTTCGGGCGCTCGTGGACAGCGGGCTGCGCCTGGGCGAGGACTTGTCGCTGATCGTCTACGACGGCGTGCCGCCGGGCCTCGCGCATCCGTATCGCGTGACGGCGGTCGTGCAGCCGACCGGCCACGCGTCGGGGCGCGCACTGGCGGAACTGATGCTGCGGCTGCTGGGCGACGGTGTTCGCGAGCAGCGGCTCGAAGCACCGGCGATCGAGGCGGGTGACACGGACGGTCCGTTGCGCGGCTAGACGCCACGGCGCAGGTGAGGGGCGCGAGCGACGGCAGACGCCGGCAGATCGCGCTCCACCGAAAAGGCCATGACGACGGCAGGGGCGATTATCCGTTTACTAGACGACCGGTCTAATCCGGGGCTATCATCCGTTCCGGTGAATGCGACGACGTCCGCGGCGCAGGCAACGAAGACGCGAAAATGCCATCCGAATGCCATTTCGCGCTGCGATGCTGATGATGCAGCGAGACGCCGTCGTTTTATTTCGAATTGGTCTAGACGACTGGTCTAATAGGTGCGGGCCGCATTCGGATACACGGGTCGCACGTTGACGCGTCACAGCTGACTAACCGACAGGCGTGCCGCGCCGACCGGCCGGATTTGCCGGTCGAGCGGCCCCGTTCCCGTCATCCATTTTCCAAGGAGTGTCCGATCATGAAGATTCTGGTTGTCCTGACCTCGCACGACACGCTCGGCGACACCGGCAAGAAGACCGGCTTCTGGCTCGAGGAACTGGCCGCGCCGTATTACACGTTCAAGGATGCGGGCGTCGAGTTGACGCTCGCGTCTCCGAAGGGCGGCCAGCCGCCGCTCGACCCGAAAAGCAGCGACCCGACGGCCCAGACCGACGCGACGCGCCGCTTCGACGCCGATGCAGCGGCCAAGGCCGAGCTGGCTTCGACGCGCAAGCTGGCCGACGTGTCCGTCGACGATTACGACGCCGTGTTCTATCCGGGCGGCCACGGCCCGCTGTGGGATCTCGCCGAGGATCTGCATTCGATCGGCCTGATCGAGCGCGCGCTGGCGGCCGGCAAGCCGGTCGCGGCCGTGTGCCACGCGCCGGGCGTGCTGCGTCACGTGAAGAACCCGCAGACCGGCGAATCGGTCGTGCGCGGCAAGCGTGTGACGGGCTTCACCAACAGCGAGGAAGCGGCCGTCGAACTGACGGAAGTCGTGCCGTTCCTTGTCGAGGACATGCTGAAGACCAACGGCGCGGAGTTCGAGCGCAGCGCCGACTGGGCGCCGCATGTCGTCACCGACGGGCTGCTGATCACGGGGCAGAACCCCGCGTCGTCGGAGCCTGCCGCCGAGGCGCTGCTCGCGCAGCTCGGCCGCCGTTGAACCAGGGGCGCCGGCCGGGCCGGCGCCATCCCGTATCCGTCGTCGGGCGCAAGCCGGCCCGTCGACGGCCCGAATCGTTCCGTCGTGCACGTTGCACGACGCGTTCCCAGTCGTTTTGCAGAACCAAGCAAAGGAGCCGTGGATGTCTGCCCTGTTCGAACCGTTCAAACTCAAGGATGTCACGCTGCGCAACCGCATCGCGGTGCCGCCGATGTGCCAGTACGTCGCCGAGGACGGCGTCGTCAACGACTGGCATCACGTGCATCTGGCCGGCATCGCGCGCGGCGGTGCGGGCCTCGTGATCGCCGAGGCGACGGCCGTGTCGCCGGAAGGGCGCATCACGCCTGGCTGCGCGGGGCTGTGGAACGATGCGCAGGCCGAAGCGTTCGCGCCGTCGGTCGCGGCGATCAAGGCGGCCGGCGCGGTGCCCGGCATCCAGATCGCGCACGCGGGCCGCAAGGCGAGCGCGAATCGCCCGTGGGAAGGCGACGACCATATCGCCGACGGCGATCCGCGCGGCTGGCAGACCATCGCGCCGTCGGCCGTGCCGTTCGGCGCGCATCTGCCGAAGACGCCGCGTGCGATGACGCGCGACGACATCGCACGCGTGCAGGCCGACTTCGTTGCGTCGGCGAAGCGTGCGCGCGACCTGGGCTTCGAATGGCTCGAGCTGCACTTCGCACACGGCTATCTCGGCCAGAGCTTCTTCTCGGTGCATGCGAACCAGCGTGACGACGAATACGGCGGCTCGGCCGAGAACCGCGGCCGCTTCCTCGTCGAGACGCTGGCAGCGGTGCGCAAGGTGTGGCCCGAGCATCTGCCGCTGACTGCGCGCTTCGGCGTGATCGAGTACGACGGCCGCGACGAAGAAACACTCGCCGAATCGATCGCGCTCACGCAGCGGCTGAAGCAGGAAGGGCTCGACATGCTGAGCGTGTCGGTCGGCTTCTCGACGCCCGACGCGCAGATCCCGTGGGGCCCGGCATTCCTCGCGCCGATCGCCGGGCGCGTGCGCCGCGAGGCCGGGCTGCCGGTGTCGTCCGCGTGGGGGATCGATACGCCGCAACTGGCGAACCGCGTGGTGGCGGAAGAGCAGCTGGATCTCGTGATGGTCGGCCGCGCGCATCTGGCCGATCCGCACTGGCCGTACTACGCGGCCAAGCAACTCGGCGTCGAGCGTCCGTCGTGGACGCTGCCCGCGCCGTATGCACACTGGCTCGAGCGTTACCGGACCGCCGACAAGGTGGCCTGAGCGGGCGGGATGCCGGGGCGGCGCGCGCATCATATGCGCCGCCGATCCGGCGCCGATGGATAGAATGGCGGTTCGCGCAGGCCGGTTGCCTGCGCGGACCGCCATTTTTTCATTTCGACAGAGGTGCCATGGGCGCACATGTCCCGTCGTCTCCCGAGCCCGCCGCACGGCCGCGCACGCAGCAGGTTTCCCGTGCCGTGCTGGTCGCGGCGCTGCTGGTCATCGCGCTGTGGGTGATCCGCGATTTCATTCCCGCCATCGCATGGGCCTGCGTGATCGCCATCGCGATGTGGCCGATGCTCAAGCGCTTCGAATCGCATCGGCTGTTCCGCAACCGCCCGACGCTCGTCGCGCTCGTCATCACGGCGGCGATCTCGTTGCTGGTCGTGCTGCCGGTGGCCGTCGCGGCGACCCAGGCGATCGGCCAGGTGCATGACCTGCGCGAGTGGCTGCGCACGATCCAGGAAAACGGCATCCCGGTGCCGGACGTGGTCGCGCGGCTGCCTTACGGTGCGGCGCAGATCACCGAATGGTGGCAGGCCAACCTCGGCCATCCGCTGCATGCGGCCACCGCGATGCACGGCGTCAACAGCGAGAAATTCCTCGCGTTCGGGCGGCAGTTCGGCACGAAGCTCGCGCACGCGCTGCTCGAATTCGGCTTCATGCTCGTCACGCTGTTCGTGATCCTGCGCGCCGGCCACAAGCTGTCGGGGGCGTTGCTGCAGGGCGCGCGGCGCGCGTTCGGGCGCAGCGGCGCGGAGCTGATCGAGCGGATGGTCTCGGCCGTGTTCGGCACGGTGACGGGGCTCGTCGTCGTCGGGCTCGGCGAGGGCGCGCTGCTCGGTATCGCGTATGCACTGGCCGGCGTCCCGCATGCGGCGCTGCTCGGCCTCGTCACGGCGATCGCCGCGATGCTGCCGTTCTGCGCGCCCGTCGTGTTCTGCGGCGCGGCGCTGTGGCTGTTCGTACAGGGCGCGACCATGTGGGCCATCGTGGTGGCCGTGCTCGGGTTCGTCGTCGTGTTCGTGGCCGAGCACTTCGTGCGGCCGGTGCTGATCGGCAGTTCCGCGCGGCTGCCGTTCCTGCTGGTGCTGTTCGGCATCCTCGGCGGCGCCGAGACGTTCGGGCTGATCGGGCTGTTCGTCGGCCCCGCGCTGATGACCGTGCTGACGATGCTGTGGGCCGAATGGGTCGCGTGACGATGTGTGACGATGCGTGCCGAGGCGGCAGGAAGCGATGGTGCGGATGCGTGTTCACGCGCGCATCGGCCGCCGCGGCGGGCGTCGATCATGCTTCTGCCGGAGCATGCAATGCGAGGATTCGGATAAAGATCTCTACATTTCTTTTCGATCCGGACCCAAAGGTCGAGTAGCATGGGGCTTTCGATGACGCCGGCATGGCGCGGCAGATTTTCCCAAGCATGCGATTGATTACGATGTCCCGTCCCGCAGCGGCGTTGTCCCTGGCTGCCGGCTGCCTGATGTTGCACGGTTGCGCGTGGTTCGACTCGTGGCTGCCGTTTTCGTATTCGCGCACGCCGCTTGCGAGGGCCGCGTCGCGGCACGGCGCGACGCGCGCCGATGTCGTCCGGGCCGCCGGCAATCCGCGCAGCGTATGGATGGTCCGCAACGGCAACGGTGTCTGCTACAACTATTTCATCGAGCACGGCAACGATCACCGCGAGTATTTCGTCGTGTTCGACAGGGCCGGCGTCGTCACGCAATACGGCTTCGATTCCTGCATGAACGCCGACCGCAAGGGCACGCTCCAGCCGGCCAAGGGCGCCTCGCGCTAGCGCGGCGGCCTTGCCCGTTCGCGGTTACGCGATCGTGTCGACCACGCCGCCGTCCACCCGCAACGCGGCGCCCGTCGTTGCCGAGGCGAGCGGCGAGCACACGTAGACCACCATGTTCGCGACTTCCTCCGGTGTTGCCGGCCGCTGGATGATCGAGCTCGAGCGGTGGTTGCGCACGAAATCCACGGCCACGTCCTCGACGCTGCGGCCGGTTTCGTCGGCCGTTTCCTTCAGCAGCGCCCGCACGCCGTCCGACATCGTCGGCCCCGGCAGCACCGAGTTGACGGTCACGTGGGTGCCCGCCGCGAGCTTCGCGAGGCCGCGTGCGATCGACAGCTGCGCCGTTTTCGTGAACCCGTAATGAATCATGTCGACCGGGATGTTCAAGCCGGATTCCGACGAAATGAACACGATGCGCCCGGCATTGCGTTCGATCATCCCCTTCAGGTAATGCCGCGCGAGCCGCACGCCGGACATCACGTTCATCTGGAAGTAATGTTCCCACTCGGCGTCGTCGATCTCGAAGAACGCCTTCAGGCCGTAGATGCCCGCATTGTTGACGAGGATGTCTGCATCCGGCGTGTGCTGCGTGACGCGCGCGACGCCGGCGGCATCGGACAGGTCGGCCGCGACGCCGTCGAAGTCTGCACTGGGGATGGCGGCGCGCAGGTGCGCGAGCGCGGACTGCACCGACGCATCGCTGCGGCCGTTGACGACGACGCGCGCGCCGGCGCGCGCGAGCCCTGCGGCGATCGCGAGCCCGATGCCGGCGGTGGAGGCGGTAACGACCGCGGTCTTGCCTTTCAGATCGATATGCATGTGCGTGACGGGAGAGGAATGAACGGAATCGCAGCGGGTGCCGCGGCGGACGGAATTCAAAGCTTAGGCGAAACGGCGCGATCCGGTATTGAAGCCGCGGCGGGCGATCCGCCGATCCGGTTGCGCGGTGTCGCACAGTCTTGTACGGTGAGCGTTCGCCGTCCGAACCGGGAGCCCGCCGCGTGAGCCGTACCGCCAACCGATCCGTCGTACCGTCGCCATTCTGGCGTCATGCCGCGCTGCCGTTCATCGAGGCGCGCACCGTCGACGACGGCCGCGCGATCTGTTACGCGAAGCACACGCACGACACGTTTTCGGTGGGCGCGATCGTCGGCGGCACGAGCACCTACGTGAACGGCGCGACGAACGAGCACGTCGGGCGCGGCGTGCTCGTGATCATCGATCCGGAACAGGTGCATGCGTGCAATCCGTATGGCCCGGACGCATGGGCGTACCGGATGGTCTATGTCGACGTGCCGTGGCTCGCCCGGCTTCAGCATGCGCTGGGTCGCGATCCGAACAGTGATTTTCACGGGTTTTCGCAGAAGTTGACGCAGCGGCGCGACCTGTTCGCGCAATTTGGCGGTTTCTACCGCACGCTCGTCGCTCCCGGCGTCGATCCGCTCGGCAAGGAGAGTGCGGCGGTCGAGTTCTTCACGGCGTTGCACGGCGCGCTCGATCGCGAACTGCCCGGCCCGCGCGCCGGCGACGACAACGCCCGGCTCGCGCGCGCGGCCGACTACATCGCCGCGCACTGCCGTGAGGGCGTCACGCTCGATGCGATCTGCGCGGCGGCCGATCTGTCGCCGTCCTACCTGATCCGCGCGTTCAATGCCCGCTACGGGATGACGCCACATGCCTTCCTGATCGATCGCCGCGTGCAGTACGGCCGCACGGAGCTGCGCCGCGGCCGGCCGATCGCCGACGTCGCGCTGGACGCGGGCTTCGCCGACCAGGCGCATTTCCAGCGCGCGTTCCGGCGGATCGCAGCCGCGACGCCCGGACAGTACCGCAGCGCGACGAGCTGAACGGCAGGCACTAGACGTCGAGCAGGAAGAGTGCGCTGCCCGCGAGCAGCAGCGCCATCAGCCGGTTGAACACGCGCATGTGCCGCGCGTTCGCGAGCCGGTGCCGCAGCGACGCGCCCGCATACGACCAGCACGCGATCGACGCGAAACAGATCACCAGGTACAGCGCGGCGAACTGCCAGACCTGCGCGCGTTCACCATCGGTCGCATACGCGCCCATCGCGGCCACGCATGCGAGCCACGCTTTCGGATTGAGCCACTGCATCGCCGCGCCGGTGGCCGCCGACGGGCCGGCCACGTCCGGGTCGGCCGACAGCCGCCCGTCGTCGAGCGCGAGCCGCAGCGCCATATAAAGCAGGAACGCGATCCCCGACCACTGCGTGGCCGTCGTCAGCACCGGCCAGCGCGCGAGCGCGGCGTGAAGCCCGAGGCCGATCAGCAGGAACAGCGCGACGAAGCCGAGCGTCGCGCCGGCCGCATAGCGCAGGCTCGCGCCGAGGCCGTGGCGTGCGCCGGCACTGAGCGCGACGATGTTGACGGGACCGGGGGTGATCGACGAGGCGAGCGCGAACGCGGCCATCGAAACCAGCATGCTCATTGGATGTCTCCATGCGAAATGTCGAAAGTCGCATCGAGACTACGGGCGCCGCACGGGCCCGTATTGAAGAAAACTGCCCTCGGCGGGCGGCAGCCGTCAGTGCAGCGCGCGCGGCGCGTGGGCCGGCCGCGCATCGCGCGCGTCGGCCGGGCGCAGCGGGGCGCCTGCGCGGGCTTGGGTCGATACCGAGAACCCGAACGTGTTGACGCCGCCCGAACACGCGACGAATACGCTGCCGCCGTGCATCTCGGCCACGGCCTTGACGATCGACAGCCCGAGCCCGTGGTTCTCCTTGCTGTTCGCGCGGGCTTCCTCGAGCCGGTAGAAACGCTCGAACACGTGCGAGCGCTGCACCGGGTCGATCGGCTCGCCGGGGTTCGACACCGCCATGTCGACGAGCGTGTCGCGGCGCGTGATCGTCACGTTCACCGTCGCGCCGGGCGCCGAATGCTGGATCGCGTTGATCAGCAGGTTCGTCATCGCGCGGCGGAACAGCGACGGATCGACGGCCGCGCGCGCATCGCCGTGCAGCTCGGCGCGCAACTGCGCTTCGTCCAGCGGGATTTCGAGGAAGTCGAGCATGCGCCGCACTTCGTCGGCGAGCGACACGTCCTTCAGGTCGGTCGCGCGTTCGCCGCGGTCGCTGCGCGACAGGAACAGCATGTCGTTGATGATCACGCGCAGCCGCTCGAATTCCTCGAGGTTCGACTGCAGCGTCCGCTCCATCCGCTCGACCGAGCGGTCGCGGCTGGTCAGCGCGACCTGGGTCTGGCCGATCAGGATGCTGATCGGCGTGCGCAGCTCGTGCGCGACGTCCGCGTTGAACGCCTCGAGCCGCGCGTAGGTTTGCTGGATGCGGTCGAGCGCACCGTTGAACGACGTGGCGAGGTCGCGCAGCTCGGGCGGCAGCGCGTCGGTCTGCAGCCGCTGGCGGCGGTTCGCGAGGCTGATCGCCGAGGCGTCCTGCGACAGCCGGTCGAGCGGCGCGAGCCCGAAGCGGGCCACCGCGCGGCTCAGCAGCAGCGTGATGATCGTGGCGATCGTGATCAGCCCGGCGAGCGTCCAGCCGAAGCGGCGCAGCATCCGCTGCGTGCGCTCGCACGAGCTGGCGACGATCAGCTTCAACGCCGGCCGCTCGCCGTTACCGGCCACCGTGACGGTCTTCGTCATCACGTCGTAGGTGCTGTGGTTCAGCGCGTAGCGCTGGAACGCGCCGAACGGTGCGCCGACGGGCACGCCGTCGACGGGCGTGCCGAAGCGGAAATCCGGATTCGGGCTGTCGACCTGGTAGTGCGTCGAGCCGTCGGGCGGTTCGAGGTCGGCGAGCTTTTCCTGCATGAGACGACCGCGCATGGACGTGGTCGCATGCGACACGATCATCTCGGCGACCTTGGTGCGCGTGTCGAGCGTCGCGCGCAGCTCGGCGAACAGCTGGCGCTCCATGATCACGAACAGCCCGCAGCCCACCAGCGTGAACACGAGCAGCGACACGATGCCGAACATCGCCGACAGCCGCAGGACGATCGAGCGGTTCATGCGGACCTCTCGGTGTCGCCGTCCTCGCGCGCCTCGAGCACGTAGCCCATGCCGCGGATCGTGTGCAGCAGCTTGTCCGTGAACGGGCCGTCGAGTTTCGCGCGCAGACGCTTGATCGCCGTCTCGACGACGTTCGCGTTGCTGTCGAAGTTCACGTCCCACACGAGTTCGGCGATGGTCGTCTTCGACAGCACCTCGCCGCTGCGGCGCGCGAGCACGCCGAGCAGCTGGAATTCCTGCGCGGTCAGGTCGAGCCGCGTGCCGTCGCGGGTCGCGCGGCGGCCGATCAGGTCGACGCGCAGGTCGCCGATCGAGATCAGCGTCGATTCCTGCACGCGTGCGCGGCGCGTCAGCGCGCGCAGCCGCTCGATCAGCTCGAGGAACGAGAACGGCTTGGTGAGGTAGTCGTCGGCGCCGCCGCGCAGCCCGCGCACGCGGTCGTCGACGCGGTCGCGCGCGGTCAGCATGATGACGGGCGTCTGCTTCTGCGCGCGCAATGCACGCAGCACGCCGAAGCCGTCCAGCTTCGGCAGCATCACGTCGAGCACGACCACGTCGTAGTCGAATTCGACGGCTTTCCACGCGCCGTCCTCGCCGTCGAGCGCGGTGTCGACGACCCAGCCTTCCTCGGTCAGGCCGCTCTTCAGGTATTCAACGACTTTCGGTTCGTCTTCGACGATCAGGACTTTCATGTTCGAATCCGTTGTCCGGGTAATCCGGTTAAGGGCTCGGGTGCGCCGCGGCCGCCGCCGGCGCGGCCGTGGCGACCTCGGCCGGTGCGGGGCCGCCCGCGGCATGGCCATCCCAGCCGCCGCCCAGCGCCTTCGCGAGAAACACGACGAGCGCCGCGCGCTGGCCCTGGATCTGCACGGCCTGCCGCTCGCTCGTCAGCAACTGCTGTTGGGCCGTCAGCACGTCGATGAACGGCGTCAGGCCGCCCGCGTAGCGATCCTGCGCGAGCGACACGAGCTTGCGCGCATCGTCGACGGCCGCGGCGGCCTGCTGCGCGGCGTCGGCGAGCACCGACAGCCCAGTGACCGCATTCTGCACCTCCTGGAACGCGGTGAGTACGGTCTGCCGGTAGCTGGCCTGCGCGGCGACATAGCCGGCCTGCGCGAAATCGACGCCGGCTTTCAGCTTGCCGCCTTCGAACAGCGGCTGGCTGAGCGACCCGCCGACCGACCAGAGCAACGCCGGCACGGTGAACAGGCCGGCGAAGCGCGTCGCGTCCCAGCCGATATCGGGCGACAGCGTGATGCGCGGGAAATACGCGGCGCGCGCGACGCCGATCTGCGCATTCGCGGCAGCCATCGCGCGCTCGGCCGACGCGACGTCGGGGCGCCGCTGCAGCACGTCGCTCGGCAGGCCGGTCGGCAGCGCCGGCGCGTTGATCGGCACGACACGCGGTGCGATCGAGAAGGCGGGGGCCGGCGTGCCGACCAGCGTCGCGATCGCGGTTTCGACCTGCACGCGCTGCTGCAGCAGCAACTGCGCCTGCGTGCGCGTCGCGTCGAGCTGCGCGCGCTGCTGCAGCAGGTCGAGGCCCGATACCGCGCCGAGGTCGTGGCGCGCGCTCACGTAGTCGAGCGCTTTCTGCTGCAGGTCGATCGAACGCTTGACGACGTCGATCTCGGTGTCGAATTCGCGCAGCGCGAAATAGCTCGACGCGAGATTCGCGGTCAGCACCAGGCGCGCGTTCGCGAAATCGTCGCCAGCCTGCTCGGTGGTCGCCTGCGCCGATTCGACGCTGCGCCGCACGCGGCCGAACAGGTCGAGTTCGTAGCTGACGGCCGCGCCGACCTGGATCTCGTTCTGCACGGTCGACGTGCTTTTCGTCGCGTAGTTGGTCTGCGGCCGGTCGGCGGAGATCTTGAAGCGCTGGCCGCTCGCGTTCAGGCCGACGGCCGGATACTGCGCCGAGGCGACCGACGCGAGCGTCGCCTTCGCCTGGTCGTAGCGCGCGGCGACGGCTCTCAGGTTCTGGTTGTTGCGCAGCGCTTCGGCTTCCAGCGCATCGAGCTGCGGATCGCCGAACGCGGTCCACCACGCCGGGTCGAGCGGCGCGCGGGCCGGCGCGGCCGGGTGCCAGTAGGAATCCGCCGGGTCGAGCCGCCATGCGGCCGGCGTGTCGACGTCGGGCCGCTTGTAATCGGGGCCGACCGTGCAGCCGGCGAGCGCGGCGGCGAGCGCAACCGACATGATGGAGACGGCGGTGGGCCGCCGGCGGACGCGCTTCGCGATCACGACTTCGCCTCCGCCGCACCGGAGGCCGGCTTCGCGGCCGGTGCCGTGACGATCACCGGGTCGCCGTTCGCGAGCGCGTCGCTCGGGTTCGTGACGAGGCGGTCGTTCGGCGTGAGCGGGCCGTCGACTTCGAGCGTCTGCCCGATCGTGCGCACGACCGTCACCTGCTTCAGGCGCACCTGGCCATTCGCATCGACGGTGGCGACCGTCGGGCCTTCGGCGCGGAACAGCAACGTATTGGCCGGCACCTGCAGGCGGCCGACCGGCGTCATCGGCAGTGTCGCCTGCACGTACGAGCCGGGCAGCAGCCGGCCGTCCGGGTTCGGCAGCGTGATCTCGATCTGCAGCGAGCGCGTCGCGACGTCGATCGCCTCGGACGTGCGCGTGACCGTCCCGTCGAAGTTCCGGCCCGGCAACTCGGCCTGCGCGACGCTCACGTGCTGGCCAACCTTCACCTGCTGCGCATACGCCTGCGGCACCTGCACGTAGAGGCGCAGCCGGTCGGCCTGCACGACCGTGAACAGCGAGCGGCCCGCATTGCCGGAGCTGACGAGATCGCCCACGTCGACGTTGCGCTGCGTGACGATCCCGTCGATCGGCGCGGCGATCCGCTGGAAGCCTTTCAGCTCGGTGAGGCGGCGCATGTTCGCATCGGCCGCGGCGAGGTTCGCGGTGCCCTGGTTGAACGCGCCTTGCCGGTCGTCGAGTTCCTGCTGCGAGACGGCATCGCGCTGGCGCAGCTGCTGCGCGCGGTCGAACGACGTCTTCGCAAGCGCGAGCGCGGCTTGCGCCTGCTGACGCTGTGCGGTGGCCTGCGCGAGTTCCTGGTTCAACTCGGGCGTGTCGAGTTCGGCAAGCGTCTGGCCCTGCTTCACGTGCGCGCCGATGTCGGCCTGCCAGCGCAGCACGTAGCCGCTCGCGCGGGCGTAGATCGGCGCCTCGACGAAGCCGCGCAGCGTGCCGGGCAGCGTCAGCTTGCCGCCGGTGGCGGCATCGACCGGATGCGCGATGGTCACGTACTGGCGCGTGTTCTGCTCGGCGACCGCGTCGAGCCGGTTGTGGTTCAGCACGTTGACGACGACCGTGCGCGCGGCGCCGGCGGCCAGCAGCACGCCGATCACGATCAGGACGATTTTCCCGCGTCGCGATACCGACGACCGTGCCGGCAGGTGCATGCCGTGTTCGTCCACCTGGATGCCGACTGCGCTGTGATGTTTCTCTTCCATGAATTCAACCAAATCAACCGGGTAGTGGGACGAAAGTCAGTGGCCGGCCGGGCGCGCACGCCGGCGGGCCAGCCGCGCATGCACGCCGCCGAACACGAGCGGCACGAACAGCAGGGTCGACACGGTCGCGAACAGCAGCCCGCCGATCACCGCGCGGCCGAGCGGTGCATTCTGCTCGGCGCCTTCGCCGAGACCGAGCGCCATCGGCACCATCCCGATGATCATCGCGAGCGCCGTCATCAGCACCGGCCGGATCCGCGTCGCGCCGGCTTCCAGCGCGGCCGTGAGCGGCGGCGCGCCGTCCGCGAGGCGCTGGCGCGCGAACGACACGACCAGGATGCTGTTCGCGGTCGCGACGCCCACCGTCATGATCGCGCCCGTCAGCGCGGGCACGCTCAGGTGCGTGCCGGTGATGAACAGCATCCAGACGATGCCGGCGAGCGCGGCCGGCATCGCGCTGATGATGATCAGCGGGTCGAGCCACGACTGGAAATTGACGACGATCAGCAGGTAGACCAGCACGATCGCCATCGCGACGCCCGCGCCGAGGCCGATATACGACGTGCGCATCGTCTCGATCTGGCCGCGCATCGTCAGCTCGGTGCCGCGCGGCAGCGTCGCGCGCGCATCGGACACGATGCGGTCGATCTCGCCGGCCACCGCGCCGAGGTCGCGGCCCTCGACGCTCACGTACACGTCGATCGCCGGGCGGATGTTGTAGTGCGTGATCACCGCCGGGTTCGCGGTGCTGCGCACCTGCACGAGGTTGCCGAGCAGTTGCAGCGGCATGCCCGTGCGGCCGCTCGCCGAGATCGGCGTGCCGAGCAGGTCGTCGACCGACGAGATGTTGTATTGCGGGGTCTGGATCTGCAGCGGGTACTGGACGCCCGTGCGCGGGTTGATCCAGAACGACGGCGTGGTCTGGGAACTGCCGGACAGCGAGATCAGCATGTTCTGTGCGACGTTCTGCGCGGAGAGGTTGAGCTGCTGCATGCGCGTACGGTCCATGTCGGCCAGCAGGGTCGGTTCGTCGTTGCGTTGAAGCACGTGCACGTCGACGGCGCCGGGGATTTGCCTGATCTTTTTCATCAGGCTGCTCGCGATAGTCATGTTACTCGCGAGATCGTTGCCGAGCACCTGCAGGTCGATCGCGGCCGGTTGGCCGAAGTTGAGGATCTGCGTGATGATGTCCGACGGCTGGAAGAAGAACTCGACGCCCGGGAAGCGCCCGGGCAGCACGTTGCGCAGCGCCTGCACGTAGTGCTGGGTCGCGCGGTGGCCAGGCTTCAGCGCGATCAGCAGCTCGCCGTCGAGCGTGCCGATCGTGCCCGCGTTGCTGTACGACAGGTTGATGCCGCTCACCGGCAGGCCGAGGTTGTCGACGATCGCGCCGAGTTCGTCGGGCGGCACGGTTTCGCGGATCACGCGCTCGACCTGGTCGGCGAGGCGCGCGGTTTCCTCGATCCGGTAGCCGGTCGGCGCGCGCATGTGCAGCCGGATGTTGCCGGAATCCGCATTCGGGAAGAAGTCGCGGCCGAGCACGAACACGAGGCCCGTCGACAGCACGCAGAAGCCGAGGAAGCACATCGCGTAGAAGCGGCGGCGCACCAGCAGGATGCTGAGCAGCACGATGTACCACGCGCGCAGCCGCTCGAACGCCGCGTTGAACGCGTGATGGATGCGCGCGAAGCGCGACGTCGCCCGGCCGGGGCCGGTGCTCGCCTGCTGCGGGCGGAACAGCAGCATCGCGAGCGTCGGCACCAGCGTGCGCGACAGCACGTACGACGCGAGCATAGCGAACACGACGGCTTCCGCGAGCGGCACGAACAGGAAGCGCGCGACGCCCGTCAGGAAGAACATCGGCACGAACACGATACAGATGCACAGCGTCGACACGAACGCGGGCACCGCGATCTCGCCCGCGCCTTCGAGGATCGCGTCGTGCAGGTTCGTACCGAGATGCAGGTGCCGCTCGATGTTCTCGATCGTCACCGTTGCATCGTCCACCAGGATCCCGACCGCGAGCGCGAGGCCGCCGAGCGTCATGATGTTGATGGTCTCGCCGAGCGCGGACAGCGCGATCAGCGACGTGAAGATCGACAGCGGAATCGAGATCGCGATGATCAACGTGCTGCGCCAGTTGCCGAGGAACAGCAGGATCATCATCGCGGTCAGCACGGCGGCGATGAGCGCCTCGTGGATCACGCCCTGGACGGCCGCGTTGACGAACACCGACTGGTCGAACAGCGGCGTGATCGTGAGCCCTTCGGGCAGCGTCGGGATCACCTTCGGCAGCAGCGCCTTCAGGTCCGACACGACCTTGAGCGTCGATGCGTCGCCGCTTTTCAGGATCGAGATGAGCACGCCGCGCTGGCCGTTCTGGCGCACGACGTTGGTCTGCGGCGCGAAGCCGTCGCGCACCGCCGCCACCTCGCGCAGGTAGGTCGTCGCGCCGTTGATTGTCTGGACCGGCAGGTTGCTGATGTCGGCGACGGTGTCGGCCGACGCGTTCGTGTCGATCCGGTATTCGGTCTGGCCCATCTTCGCGGTGCCGGTCGGCAGCACGAGGTTCTGCGCGTTGACCGCGTTGACGATGTCGGCGGGCGTAAGCCCCTTCGCCTGCAGCGCCTGCGGGTCGAGGTCGATCGCGACCACGCGCGTGCGGCCGCCGTACGGGAACGGGATCTGCACGCCCGGCACCGTGATCAGCTGCGGGCGCAGGAAGTTGAGCGCGATGTCGGCGAGCGACTGTTCGCTGAGCGTCTTGCTCGACAGCCCGAGCTGGATCACCGGGATGCTCGATGCCGAATAGGTGATCACGAGCGGCGGCGTCGCGCCTTGCGGCATCTGCCGCACGATCGCCTGCGCGGACGACACGGTCTGCGCGATCGCTGTCTGCACGTTCGCGCCCGGCTGCAGGAACACCTTCACGACCGCGATGCCGGGCAACGACGTCGATTCGACGTGCTGGATGTTGTTGACGGTCGTCGTCAGGATCCGCTCATGCACGGACGTGATGCGGTTCGTCATCTCGGTCGCGGAGAAGCCGCTGTAGTTCCAGATGACGCTGATCACGGGAATGTTGATCGCGGGCAGCACGTCGACCGGCGTGCGCATCAGCGCAAGCGGGGTGGCCAGCACGATCATGATGGCCATCACGATGAACGTGTAGGGGCGCTTGAGCGCGAGATTGACGATCCACATGGAGGCGGCGGGACAGGCGGTGATCAGGCGTGGGTAAATGGAACCCGAATGATAGGCGTCGGCGTGGAACGGGTTACTGTCGCGAAACTGGCGGAATTGTCAGGTGGAGGCGGAGCGGCCGATGGTCGATTCAGCAGAGGAAACGCAGCGCGGCGCGATGGCCGGAAAACGGCCGCGATACCGGATGGGCGCGCTGCGTCGGCGGCGATTCCGTTCATCGTCTCGCGCTCAGATCTGCTCCATCCCGACGCGCGCGAGCGCACCGAGATCGACGACGTCGATCTGGTTGTACGCGAGCCGCAACGCGCCGAGCTTCTCGAGCTGCTGCAGCGCCTGGTTGATGCGCTGTCGCGATACGCCGACGAGCATCCCCAGTTCCTCCTGCGAGATCGACAGCGACGGGCCGGTGTCCGGGTACAGGTCGGGATTGAAGAGCTGCGCGAGCGCCTGCGCGACGCGTGCATCGACGTCGAGCAGCCGGCTGTTCTGGATCGACGCGATGAACTCGCCCATCCGGTTGTTCAACTGGTGGATCACGAAGCGCGTAAATGGCAGGCTCGTGTCGAGCAGCGCGTGGAACGTGTCGACCGGCACGAACAGCACGGTCGAGCGCTGGATCGCGACGACCTCGTACTTGCGCAGCTCGCGCTTGATCACGCTGCCTTCGCCGAACCAGCCGCCCGACGGCACGCCGGAGAACGTGCAGCCGCGCCCCGACGCGTTGAAGATCGCGAGCTTCAAGAGCCCGCGGTGCACGCCGATCCAGTATTCGGATGGTGCGAGCCGATGGGCGATCACGTCGCCGGCCTCGCACTGCTCGACGCGCGACTGCGCGAGCACGAGCGCCTGGTGCTCGGGCGCGAGCGTGCGGAACCACGCGCACTGGCCGAACAGCGTGGCCAGCGCCGGCAGCGGGCCCGGTTCGGGCAGGGCGTCGGCAGGGGCGGCGGGCGCGTCGGGCGGGGCAACGAGAGGGTCGTGCATGGGTGCGGGTTTGCGAGGATAGGGATAACACGCAGCGCGTGAAAGGCACTCTGTCGTTTCGATGACAGACGGCTCACAATAGCGCCCGTTAGGCTGTCGGCAATTGAACCACATCAAAACGATCCGGGGTGGATGCGCCCCGGTCGACAGGACACGGGAGACAGGATCATGACGCAGATGTTCGAGGCCGGACTTGGCCGCCGCGACGCGAATTACGTGCCGCTCACCCCGATCGACTTCCTGGTCAGGACGGCCGAAGTCTACGGCGAGCGCCTCGCGATCGTGCACGGCGACGTGCGGCGCACCTGGGGCGAGACCTACACGCGCGCGAAGCAACTGGCGAGCGCGCTCGCGCGGCTCGGCGTCGAACGTGGCGACACGGTCGCGGCGATGCTGCCGAACATTCCGGCAATGGTCGAGGCGCACTTCGGCGTGCCGATGGCCGGCGCGGTGCTGAACACGATCAATACGCGGCTCGACGTGTCCTCGGTGCTGTTCATGCTGCGTCATGGCGAGGCGAAGGTGCTGATCGTCGACACCGAGTACGCGGAGTTCGCGCATCGCGCGGCGCTCGAGGTGCCGGGCCTGAAGATCGTCAGCGTGGCCGATGCGATGCCGGCCGATCCCGCGCGCTTCGCGGGCGCGACCGACTACGAGGCGCTCGTCGCGAGCGGCGACGCCGACTACGCATGGACGCCGCCCGCCGATGAATGGGATGCGATCGCGCTGAACTACACGTCCGGCACGACCGGCGACCCGAAGGGCGTCGTCTACCACCATCGCGGCGCGTATCTCGCGGCGATCAGCAACCTCCTCGAATGGGACATGCCGAAGCACGCCGTCTACCTGTGGACGCTGCCGATGTTCCACTGCAACGGCTGGTGTTTTCCATGGGCCGTCGCGGCGCGCGCGGGCGTGAACGTCTGCCTGCGCAAGTTCGATGCGAAGACGGTGTTCGACCTGATCCGCCGCGAGCGCATCACGCACTATTGCGGCGCGCCGATCGTGCAGAGCGCGATCGCGAACGCGCCGGCCGAGTTCCGCGAGGGCATCGACCACACGGTGCACGCGATGGTCGCGGGCGCGGCGCCCGCGCCGGCCGTGATCGCGAAGATGAAGGAGATCGGCTTCGACCTGCTGCACGTGTACGGGTTGACCGAGGTCTACGGCCCGGCGACCGTGTGCGCGAAGCAGTCGCACTGGGAGGAACTGAGCGACGAGGAGCGCGCGCGGCTCAATGCGCGCCAGGGCGTGCGCTATCACCTCGAAGCGGGCGCGACGGTGCTCGATCCCGACACGATGGCGCCGGTGCTGGCCGACGGCGAGACGCTCGGCGAGATCATGTTCCGCGGCAACATCTGCATGAAGGGCTACCTGAAGAACCCGAAGGCGACCGACGAGGCGTTCCACGGCGGCTGGTTCCATACCGGCGATCTCGCGGTGCTGATGCCAGACGGCTATATCCGGATCAAGGACCGCAAGAAGGACATCATCATCTCGGGCGGCGAGAACATCTCGAGCATCGAGGTCGAGGATGCGCTGTACCGGCATCCGGCGGTGGCGGTCGCGGCCGTCGTCGCGATGCCCGACCCGAAATGGGGCGAGGTGCCGTGCGCGTTCGTCGAGCTGCGCGAAGGCGCGAACGTGACCGAGGCGGAGATCGTCGCGCATTGCAAGGCGCTGCTCGCGGGCTTCAAGGTGCCGAAGGCCGTGCGGTTCGGCGAGCTGCCGAAGACGTCGACCGGCAAGATCCAGAAGTTCCAGCTGCGCAACGCGGTGGGATCCGACAAGGCGATCGATCTGGCGGGCGACGACAAGAAGTAGGCGATGGGCCGGCCTGGGCCGGCCATCCGTTCTCCGTCATGCACTCCGTTCGAGCCGGAACACGCTGACCGCGTCCGACAGGTGCGCGGCCTGGTCGCGCAGCGCGACGGCCGCGCGTTCGGCATCCGAAATCAGCATCGCGTTCTGCTGCGTCGCGTCGCCGATCTGCGTGACGGCCAGGTTGACCTGCTCGATGCCGGTCGACTGTTCGCGCGACGCGGCGCTGATCTCGCCGATCAGCGTGCGGACCTGGTCGACGCGCGCGACGATGTCGCGCATCGTGCCGCGTGCGGCCTCCGCGATCCGGTAGCCCTGTTCGACGGTCGTCGACGATTCGGCGCTCAGCGTGTCGATCTCCTTGACCGCGGCCGCGCTGCGCTGTGCAAGTGCGCGCACTTCGGCCGCGACCACCGCGAAGCCCTTGCCGTGTTCGCCCGCGCGCGCGGCCTCGACGGCCGCGTTCAGCGCCAGGATGTTGGTCTGGAACGCGATGCCTTCGATCGCGCCCGTGATCTCGGCGATCCGGCGCGTCGCGCGACCGATGTCGTCCATCGTCGTGACCACGCGCTGTACCGCGGCGTCGCCGTTCGTCGCGGCGGCCGACGCATCCGCGACCAGCGCATTGGCTTGCGCCGCGTGCTCGGCACTCTGCTGCACGGCGGCGGTGATCTGTTCCATGCTGGCGGCCGTCTGTTCGACGCTGCTCGCCTGCGTCGCGATCCGCGCGGCGATGTCGCTGCTGCCGGCTGCAATGTCGACCGTGCCGCGCGCGATGTCGGCGGAGCTGTTGCGCACCTGCGCGACGATCCGCGCGAGGCCGTCGCCGATCCCGTCGACCGCCTGCACGAGCCGGCCGATCTCGTCGTCGCCCGCATGGCCGCGCGTGGCCGCGCCGTCACGGATGCGCACGCTGAGATCGCCCGCCGCATAGCGCTCGGAGGCCCGTGCCGCCGCATCGAGCGGCCGGCTCACGACGCGGCGTACCACGATGACGAACAGCGTCGCGAACGCCGCGACGAGCACCGCGCCGATCATCAGGAAGCGGTTGCGGGTGGCGCGCATGGTGGCGAGCAGTTCGTCGTCGAGCGCGATGCCGCCGACGAGCCACTGCCACTGCGGAATCGTCGTGAACGACACGAATTTCGCGGTCGGGCCGCCATCGTGCGCGGCCGGGTCGGTCGACGTGTACGCGAGCCGCCCCTGGCCGGCCGCGAGCATCTGCGCATAAGGCGCACGCGTGTCGTCGGCAGGCCGGCCGTCGGCATCCGGATGCACGACGAAGGTGCCGCGCGACGGGCCCTGCGACGCATCGAGCACGAAGTAGTAGCCGTTGTCGCCGATCTTCAGCGCGCGGATGCCGTCCTCGACGAGCTTGAGTTCGGCGCCGATGTCGAGGCCGACGAACAGCGCGCCGATCACGCGGCCGGTCGCATCGGTCACCGGCTTGTACTGCGTGATGTACGACCGGCCGAACAGCTTCGCGAGGCCCGTGTAGCTGCGCCCGGCGACGAGCGGTGCGTACGCGGGCCCGGCGCGGTCGAGTCTGGTGCCGACGGCACGCGCGCCGTCCTGCTTCTTCAGCGACGTCGTGATGCGCACGAAATCGTCGCCGTCGCGCGCGAAGATCGTCGCGATCGCGCCGCTTTTCTTCAGGAACTGGTCGGGAATCGAATAATCGAGGTCGAGCGGCTGGCCGCCCGCGAGCAGGGTCGGCGCGGCGACGCCGCCGATGTCGACGGTGCGCGCCGGGTCGAGCGAGAAATCAGGCGGGAGGAAGCTCGCGAACAGCGACATCGAGCGGTTGGCTTCGGCCGTCAGCGCCTTGTCGAACAGGTCGACCATCGCGCGGATCGACTGTTCCTTGTCGACGATCCGCATGTGTGCTTCTTCAGCCAGCTGCTGGCCGGCGAAATGAGCGAGCGTCCACGCGAAAACGGTAAACAGTACGGCGACGAGTGCGCACGCCAGCGCCGCA
Organism: Burkholderia sp. 4NA327C6; assembly: GCF_005502655.1. Classification (NCBI taxonomy): domain Bacteria; kingdom Pseudomonadati; phylum Pseudomonadota; class Betaproteobacteria; order Burkholderiales; family Burkholderiaceae; genus Burkholderia; species Burkholderia sp. 4NA327C6. The sequence goes on from NZ_SCNZ01000004.1 coordinate 198,407, forward strand.
AGACGCGCGCCGACGCTCACCCGGCCCAGTTGGGTCAATCTCATGGAACATCCTGAGTGGGGAGGGAGAGGGGGGGCGGAACGCACGCGTCACCGCTAGTCGTCCGGTTAATACGGCAACTTCGGCGAAATCTTTAGCGGCGCGTCGTCGATGACGGTGCCGGCCGGTGCGGCCGTCGCGCGGGTGGGCGACGAGAAGCGCGTGTCAGTGCGTCACGAGCCACGCGATCACGAGATACCGCGCGACCTTCGCGACCGTGACGATCGCGAGGAACGACGGCAGCGGCTCGCGCAGCACGCCGGCGATCATCGTCAGCGGATCGCCGATCACGGGCGCCCAGCTCAGCAGCAGCGACCAGCGGCCGTAGCGCGCATACCAGCGCTCGGCGCGCGCGAGCGCGGCGGGCTTGACCGGAAACCAGCGGCGTTCGCGGAAGTGCTCGACGCCGCGCCCGAGCGCCCAGTTGATCACCGAGCCCGCGACGTTGCCGATGCTCGCGACGAACACCAGCGCCCACACGGGTTCGCGCCCGGCGAGCAGCAGGCCGGCAAGCACGGCTTCGGACTGCAGCGGGAACAGGGTCGCGGCGACCATCGACACGGCGAACAAGCCGCCGTAAGTGAGCAATTCGGACATCGCGCGATTGTACCGGGCGCGTGCCGGCCAATCCGGAGCACAGCGTCATGCGCTCATGCGTTCAGGCATTCAGGCATTCAGGCATTCAGGCGGCGTTGGCCGTGCCGAACAGCAGGTGCGAGATCAGCGACTTGTCGACGGGTTCGTCGTTGAGCGTGCTGGCCAGCAGTTCGCCGGCGAGTTCGTCGTTGAGCGTGCTGGCCAGCAGTTCGCCGGCGAGTTGCTGCGGCGAGAACACCATGTCGGGCTTCAGCAGGCGCAGCCGTTCGAGGTTGCGCTGGTGGTTCACGAGGGCGACCGTGCGCACCGTCGGTGCGATCTCGCGAATCGCGAGGATGATGAACGCGTTCTCGGCATCGTCGGCGCGCAGCGCGAGCACCGCACGCGCGGTCGCCGCGCCGGCGCTTTCCAGCACCGCGTGGTCGGTCGCGTCGCCGACGATCAGGTCGGTCGTTGCAGGATAGTTGTGCTCGACGCCGGCCGGCACGACGACGGTCACCGCGTAGCCGCGCTTGCGCAGCCCGTCGTGCACCGCATGCGCGACGGGTGTCGCGCCGACGATCAGGTAATGATGCTTGCGGATCACGTTCGAAATGCCTCCCTTGACGATCCGTTTCAGATTGCCGCCGATCACGGGGCCGACGACCGCGCTGATCGACGTCGCGAACACCGTGATGCCGAGCACGATCACCGATGCGGTGAACAGGCGCGCGGTCGGCGCGTGCGGGACGATGTCGCCGTAGCCCACCGTCGACATCGACACGATCGAGAAATAGACGGCCGTGGCGAGATCGTGGACGGGCGGCGTGAATTCGTCGCCGAGATACAGCACGCCGAAGGTCGCGTAGATCAGCAGCGACACGATGCTCAGCAACGCGAACAGGCTGCTCGCCGCGACGCTCGCGCGGTCGAAGTGCCGCCAGTAGTACAGCAGCGCGACGGCCAGCACGGCCGTGTAGACGAACACCGCGTGGCTGCGGTAACCGCCGAGCACGCTGATCGCGGCGGCCGCGACCAGCAGCAGGATCGACAGCACCCACGCGACGCGGGCGCGCAGCACGATGCCGATGGCCATCGTCGCGAGGCCGGCCGCGACGACCACTTGCGGCAACACGACGAGCCCGGCGTTGTCGACGAGATTCAGCGCATCGGCGAGCCACGCGTGATGCACGCCGAGCTTCGCATGCTCGACGACGGGGCGCAGCACCATGAGCGCATCGAGCGCGAGGAGGAGAGCGAGATACCAGTGCAGGCCGATCGGCGCGAACAGGCGTCGCAGGCGGGAAGTGAGGGGCTTCATCCAGTCGCCCGGCTGGCCGGGCATGTCCAACGAAACAGCCGCTACCCTAAAGCATTCGGCGATCGGCTGCTTTTTCGAGGGGCTTTGCGGCGGCCGCGATGGAGCCGGCCGCCCGGCCGCTTTCAGTTCCAGCCGACCATGATCGCGCCCATCCCGACGAGCAGGCCGCCGGTCACGCGGTTCATCGCGCGCATCCGAGCGGGCCGCTGCAGTGCGCGGCTCAGCCGGTGCGAGAACAGCGCCATCGACGCGACGCCGCCCGCGAACAGCACCGCGAACGTCGCCGCGAGCAGCAGGAACTGCTGGTTCAGGCTCCAGTCGGCGCTCGGGACGAGGAACTGCGGAAAGAACGACGGGAAGAACAGCAGCGTCTTCGGATTCAGGCCCGAGGTCGCCACGCCGCGCCAGAACAATGCGCGGTGCGAGTCGGTGTCCGGCGCGGCCAGTCCGGCGGGCCCTGCCGAGGCGGCGGGTGCGCCGGCCGGCGCGCGGCTGAGCCATTGCTTGCAGCCGAGCCAGACGAGGTAGGCCGCGCCGGCCCAGCGCAGCACGGTCAGCGCGCGTTCGTCGAGATGCACGAGCGAATTCAGGCACAGCGCGGTCAGCGCGAGTTGCAGCAGCACGGCGAGCGTGCCGCCCCAGACGCACGGCAGCGCGCGGCGCCAGCCGGCGCGTAGCGCCTGGTTCATGGTGAGGAGGTTGACGGGGCCGGGGGCGTAGACGAGAACGGCGGAAGCGGCGAGAAACGACAGGTAAAGCCTGAACGACATGACGGGTAGGGCAGGAACAGGATCACGGGCGCCGAAGCCGCGCGGCCGGATAGGCGCGCGGGCGGCGGGGAATCGTATGCCTGCCGGCCGGCACCGCAACTCGTGATTGCGGCCGTGCGTCCCGGTGCGAAGGGGTTGTCGCGGGGAGCGTGCCGGGCAGCAGGCATGGGTAAAAATATATCAAGGGGCCGGATTAAAAGGCTTCCGCTTTTCCACACAAACCGACACAAATCAGGGATGTCGTTCAGATAGAATCCCGGTTTTCAGTAGAAGATTCTTTTTCGCCATGGCCACACGTGAACGCTCGCCGAAAACGCTCGACAGCCAGGACCGCAAGATCCTCGGCGCACTGCAGAAAAATGCGCGTCTGTCGAACGCCGAACTGGCCGAACAGATCGGCATGTCGACCACCGCGTGCTGGAACCGCACGCGGCAACTGGAGGTGGACGGCTACATCGACGGTTACGTCGCGCTCGTCAACCAGCGGAAGCTGGGCTATGCGGACATCGTGATCCTGGAAGTCACGCTCGATCGTCACGAGGACGACGCGCTCGCACGCTTCGGCGAGGAACTCGCCGCGTTGCCCGAGGTGCTCGAGGCCTATCTCGTGTCGGGCGAGTACGACTACTGGATCAAGGTCGCGGTGGACGGCACGGCCGGCTACGAGCGGTTCCTGCGCGAAAAGCTGTACAAGATTTCGAGCATCCGTCACAGCCGCTCGATGTTCGCGCTGCGCTGCATGAAGGACGTGCCGTCGATTCAGGTGTGATCGGGCGGGGATGGGGTGCGGCCGACGTTGATATGACGGCGCATGGGGTTGCGCATGTGCGCGGAGCAAGCCGGCAATCGGGCGAGGGGCCACGCATGAGGCGCGGTTCGGCGCCTGGGCCTGCAAAGCGGATGAATCTTCCGTTCGCGGCGATCCGGCGTACTCACGCGCTGGCGAGACAACGGCTGCCCGTCCGGGCAACTGGCAGACAAAACCGCGCCGAGGTTGATCGGCGCCGGCATCGGCTTTGAAGCAACTTCAGAGCAACTTCAACGCGCGCCCGAAACACGGCGCATTCAACGGGACTACCCGGCCTGTTTCCGAAGATTTGCCTTGCAACCCGTTGCCCGACACTGCGCCCTCATGGCACGCGTCCGGGCAAACGGATCAGGCAGGGTATCGTGCGGCCAACCGGCTGGCGGCCGGCCATTCCGCGTTCAGCGCGGCAGGCGTGCGTGCGCTTCAGCGATGACTTCGCAGTTCTCGAGGTGGAGTGCCCAAGCTTCTGCAATCAGTTCGCCCATACGTGCGAGCCAGCCAGCGGATTCGGTGGAACGGTCGGAGGTGTTAGACGTTTGCATGACGAAGCCCCGTATAGGTGGCGAGTTAGGGATAACCCTAATCATAGCGAAACGGCTTCGCTTTGTGAAATGCGATTTCGTTATATGAGAATTACTGACAATTTGTGTTGCTGCTTCGCAACATGAATATCGGATGCCTGCGCGCGGCCCGCAGGCGTGACGGCGCCGCGCCTGCACGGCCTCGCATGGGACAAGAAGGGGGTTCGACCGGTCGGGAGAATGAGGGGCGGGGCGGCCGGCGGCTTACCCGCCGATCCACCCGAACCGCCACGACAGCCGCCGCGTCGCGGCGAGCAACGCCTGCGCGAGGTCGCTGTCCGGCCCGCGCGGGAAGCCGCGCGACGAACCGATGATCGCGATCACGAGCCGGATGCTGCCGGTGTGATCGAACACGGGCGCGGCGACCGTTCCGATGCCCGGCACCGGCGCGTCGAACGCGAAATCGAGTTCGTCCGCGCGGATCGTCGCGAGCCGCGCGCGGAAGGCCGCGTCGGCCGGCGCGGCGGCGCGGCCCGCGAGGCGCACGGGCTCGTTGGCGAGCAGGTCGGCCAGCACGTCGTCGGACATGCCGGACGCGAAGATCCGGCCGATCGCCGTATTGACGAGCGACATCACCGTGCCGACCTGCAGGCTCACGTGCTGCGGTCGCGCTGACTCTTCGAGGCGGATCACGGTCGGGCCGAGCGGCCCGAGCGTCGCGGCCGCCACGCTCATGTCGGTCGCGCCAGCCAGCGCGACGATCTCGGCTTCTGCGTCGCGTGTGGGGGACACGCGCTGCATCGCGATCAGGCCGAGCGCCTGCCCGAGCGGGCCGCCGCCGAAGCAGCCGGCGTCGTCGCGGCTCAGCAGGCCGATCTTCTGCAGGCTGACGAGATGCGGAAAGGCCTTCGCGGCCGGCATGCCGGCCGCCGCCGCCAGATCGCGCAGCGGCAGCGCGCGGCCCGCCGAGACCAGCGCGAGCAGCAGCTCGCCGGTGCTGTCGAGCGCATTGATCCCGCGCTGCGCCTTCGCATCGTCGGCGAGCCCGGGCGGTACGCGCGGGGCGACCGGGGCCGGCCCCGGGCCGGACGCCGGCGGAGGCGCATCGTGCGCCGCGCCGAGCGATGCGCTGGCCTGCCGTGCGGCGTCGCGCAATGCCGCTGCGATCGGGCCTTCCCAGTCGACGTCGATCGAGCCCGTCGAACCGATCACCGTCAACGCGAGCTGCAGCTTGCCTTCCGCATCGAACACCGGCACGCACATCGCGCTGACGCCGGGGCTCGGCAGGTCGACGCCACGCTCGATACCGCGTGCGCGGATCGCGTCGAGTTCCGCCTGCGGCACGCCGGCGTCCGGCACGGGCTGCTCGGCGCCCGCGAGCGTGGCGCCCGCGCCGGCCTGGCTGGCCGCCATCGCGTCGAGTTGGGCGGGATCGCCGAATGCGCGGAACACGCGGCCGGTCGCCGTCGTGTCGAGCGACATCACCGAGCCGACGTGCAGGTTCACGTGCAGCGGATAACCGCCGTGCTCGATACGCACGATCGTCGGCCCGAGCGCGCCCGGCACCGACAGCGCGACGCTCAGGCCGACCGCTTCCGCGAGCCGTGCCGCGTGCGGCAGCGCCGCGCGATAGGCCGGCTGGCGCTCGATCGACATCAGCCCGAGCCGCAGCGACAACGGGCCCGGTTCGTAATTACCGGTGATCGCGTCGCGCTTCACGAGCGCGAGCCGCATCAGGCTGACGAGATAGGTGTGCGCCTGCGCGGTCGACAGGTCGGCCGCCGCGGCCAGCTCGGACAGGCCGAGCGGCTTGCGCCGGCGCGCGAGCGCGTCGAGCAGCCGGCCGCCGACCTCGACACTCTGGATCCCGCGCTGCGCCTTGGGCGGCGCGTCGTCCGCGCTGACTTCGTGGTTCTGCACGCGATGATTCTTCCGTTGACGAAACCCCGCATGGTATCCGACGCCATTTATTGCGCCAGCCCGCAGGTTTACCCGTATTAAACAATAGCAAGCGACTTTGTCATTGACAAATATTCGGCGCAGGAAGATGATCCGCTCACTCCCCTCAACACATGGCTCGCAGCCACGGAACGCAACATGGCCAAAGCATTCGCCTCCCAAGCCGATCTGGAAGAGAAGAAAGTCACCTGGACGAAGCTGTCCGAGAACGCCTACGCGTACACCGCCGAAGGCGACCCGAACTCGGGCGTGATCATCGGCGACGACAGCGTGCTGATCGTCGACACGACCGCGACGCCCGCGATGGCGCAGGACCTGATCGCGAAGATCCGCAGCGTGACCGACAAGCCGATCAAGCACGTCGTGCTGTCGCACTACCACGCGGTGCGCGTGCTCGGCGCGTCCGCGTATTTCGACGAAGGCGCGCAGCACGTGATCGCGAGCCGCGGCACGTACGAGATGATCGTCGAGCGCGGCGAGGCCGACATGAAGTCGGAGATCGAACGCTTCCCGCGCCTGTTCGCGGGTGTCGAGACGGTGCCGGGCCTGACCTGGCCGACGCTCGTGTTCGAGCGCGAGATCACGCTGTTCCTCGGCAAGCTCGAAGTGAAGATCATGCACGTCGGCTCGGGCCACACGAAGGGCGACACGATCGTCTGGATCCCGTCGCAGAAGGTGCTGTTCTCGGGCGACCTCGTCGAATACGACGCCGCGTGCTACTGCGGCGATGCGCAGCTCGAACAATGGCCGGCCACGCTCGAGGCGCTGCGCGCGCTCGGCGCCGAGAAGCTCGTGCCGGGCCGCGGCCCCGCGCTGCTGAACCCGGCCGACGTGAACAAGGGCCTCGACTACACGAAGGATTTCGTCACGACGCTGCTCGCACAGGGCCGCAAGGCCGTCGAGCAGCAGCTTGACCTGAAGGCTTCGATGGCGCTGACGCGTGAAGCGATGGATCCGAAATTCGGTCACGTGTTCATCTACGAGCACTGCTTGCCGTTCGACGTGTCGCGTGCATTCGACGAAGCGAGCGGCATCACGCATCCGCGCATCTGGACCGCGGAGCGCGACAAGGAAATGTGGGCCGCGCTGCAGGACTGAGCGGTTTGCACAGGCGGGGTGTCCGGCAGGGCGCTCCGCCTTTTTTCTGAAGCGGCGACTGGTCACGGCTTCCTGCCGGTTTTCCGTCCGCCGTATCCGATCCCACAAGAAAGCAGGGCGCACGTACGCCCCGGGAGACGGCTGCGCGCTCGAATCGCGCGGCCTGTTTGGAGAGAGACATGCCTCAATCGCTTCCCGCCGAAGCCACGCTCGCGCACGCGAGCGCTTCGGCTTCCGCCGCCACGGACGACGCGCTGCTGTTCCGCAAGATCGCCTGGCGAATCGTGCCGTTCCTGTTCCTCTGCTACGTCGTCTCGTTCCTCGACCGGATCAACATCGGCTTCGCGCAGTTGCAGATGAAGCACGACCTCGGCTTCAGCGATGCGATGTACGGCCTCGGCGCTGCGGTGTTCTACGTCGGCTACGTGTTCTGCGAAGTGCCGAGCAACCTGCTGCTCGCGCGTTTCGGCGCGCGCCGCACCTTCACGCGGATCATGCTGCTGTGGGGCATCGCGTCGACCGGGATGATGTTCGTGTCGCAGCCGTCGCATTTCTACGTGCTGCGCTTCCTGCTCGGCGTGTTCGAAGCAGGTTTCTTTCCCGGCATCGTGCTGTACCTGACCTACTGGTTTCCCGCGAACCGGCGGGCGGCCGCGATCTCGGTGTTCTTCGCGGGCGTCGCGGTGGCCGGCGTGCTCGGCGGCCTGATGTCGGGCTGGATCATGCGCGACATGAGCGGCGTGCTCGGGATGCACGGCTGGCAGTGGATGTTCGCGATCGAAGGCGCGCCGGCGATCCTGCTCGCGTTCGCCGCGTTCACGTGGCTGGTCGACCGGCCGCAGGACGCCACGTGGCTCACGCCCGATGAAAAGGCGCGGGTTGCCGCGCTGTGCGCCGACGGCCGCGGGCACGGCAACGCGCACGACGGGCGCAGCCTCGTGGCGGCGCTCGCGAACCCGCGCGTGTACCTGTTCGCGTTCATCTATTTCTCGCTGACCTGCGCGTCGCTGACGCTCAACTTCTGGATGCCGCTGATGATCCGAGACTTCGGCGTGACCGACGTCGTGGCCGTGAGCCTCTACACGGTCGTGCCGAACGCGGTCGGCGCGGTCGGGCTGATCCTGATCGCGCGCCGGTCGGACCGCACCGGCGAGCGGCGCAAGCACTTCGCGTGCTGCACGATCGGCGGCGGGCTCGCGCTCGCGGCATTGACGCTGCATCTGCACAGCTTCGCGGCGATGCTCGCGTGCCTGTCGGTCGCGGCGACGCTGATCTTCGCCGCGCTGCCGATCTTCTGGGCCGTGCCGACCCGTTACCTGTCGGGCAACGCGGCCGCGGCCGGGATCGCGCTGATCAGCAGCATCGGGATCACGAGCGGGATCGTCAGCCCGTGGGTGATCGGGATGATCCGCACGCGCACCGGCAGCATGGATCTCGCCGTGTATCTGCTGGCCGCGCTGCTGGTGGCGAGCGGCGTCGCGCTGATGCTCGGCGTGAAAGGCGAAGCCGCGCCGCGCGACTAGGCAAGCCACGGCAGGTCGCCGCCGGCGGGCGGTGGCGACCTGCACTACGCATGGGCCCGTATCCGAATCCATCGAGGAGACGATCGATGTCAGCCCCTCTTCAAGCGGACGCCGCGCGTGCCGTCGCGTCCGGTGTCGCATCAACGGACGACGACGCGCTGTACCGCCGCATCGGCGCACGGATCGTGCCGTTCCTGTTCATCTGCTACATAGTGTCGATCCTCGATCGCAGCAACATCGGCTTCGCCCAGTTGCAGATGCGGCAGGATCTCGGCCTGACCGACGCGATGTACAGCCTCGGCGCGGTGTTGTTCTTCGTCGGCTATGTATTGTTCGAGGTGCCGAGCAACGCGCTGCTGCGCCGTTTCGGCGCGCGCCGCACGTTTGCGCGGATCATGTGCCTGTGGGGCGCGGTGTCGGTCGCGATGATCACCGTCGACAGCGCGAAGCATTTCTACGTGCTGCGCTTCCTGCTCGGGCTGTTCGAGGCCGGGTTCTTTCCGGGTGTGGTGTTCTACCTGACGTACTGGTATCCGGCGCGGCGGCGCGCGTCGGTGCTGTCGATCTTTTACGCGGGCGTCGCCGTGGCGGGGATGGTCGGCGGGCTGCTGTCGGGCTGGCTGATGCGCGGGATGTCGGGCGTGTTCGGGCTGCACGGCTGGCAATGGATGTTCGCGATCGAGGGGGCGCCCGCGATCCTGCTCGGCGTGATCGCCTGGTTCTGGCTGTGCGATCGTCCCGAGCAGGCGAGCTGGCTGTCCGACGCCGATCGCCAGCGGCTCGCGGCCGACCTGGCCGCCGACCGCGCCGGTACCGGTACGCCGGCGCCGCATTCGCTGCGACAGGTGCTGGCCGAACCGCGCACGTACCTGTTCGCGTTCATCTATTTCTCGCTGACCACCGCGCTCCTGATGCTGCTGTTCTGGATGCCGCTGATGATCCGCGAATTCGGCATTCACGACGTCGTGCAGATCAGCCTGTTGTCGGTCGTGCCGAACGCGATCGGCGCGGCCGGCCTGATCGCGATCGCGCGGCGCTCCGATCGCAAGCGCGAACGGCGCTGGCACTTCGCGGCATGTGCGTTCGGCGGCGCGGTGGCGCTCGCACTGCTGACGCTGCACCTGTCGAGCATCGTCGCGATGATGGCGCTGCTGTCGGTCGCGGCGATGCTGATCTTCGCCGCGCATCCGGTGTTCTGGGCCGTGCCGTCCGCGTATTTCTCCGGCGCGGGCGCGGCGGGCGGGATCGCGCTGATCAGCAGCATCGGCGTGTCGAGCGGCATGATCACGCCGTGGCTCGTCGGGCTGATTCGCACGAGAACCGGCAGCATGGACCCGGCGATGCTGATGATCGCGGCGCTGCTGGCCGCGTGCGCGGTCGCGATGCTGCTGGGCGTGCGGGCAGTGCCGCGTGCGGAATCGGCGTGACGCGGGCGGTGGCGGTGCGATTCAGTGGAAGTACGGAAACAGCCCGGGCAGGGGCGCCGGCCTGCACGATCGGTCTGCGCAACGGAGGCGAGCGCTGCCTGCCCGAAATCTACGCCCGATACACCTCGATCCGGTTGCGGCCGCGCTCCTTCGCGAGATAGAGCGCCTTGTCGGCGCGCGACAGCGGCTGGTAGGCGCCGAAGTCCGACGCCCGCATCGCGTCGATGCCGATGCTGACGGTCAGCGTGACCTGCTGGTCCTCGTGCATGAGCCGCGCCTGCATCGTGCGCTGCTGCACGCGCTGCGCGAAGGCCAGCGCGCGGTCGAGATCCGCGCCCGGCAGCACGATCGCGAATTCCTCGCCGCCGACGCGTCCGACGATGCCGTCCGGCCCGGTTTCCGCAAGCAGCAGCCGCGCGAAATGCCTGAGCGCGCGGTCGCCGACCGGGTGGCCCCAACGATCGTTCAGCGCCTTGAAGTGATCGAGATCGAGCATCAGCACCGCGGCGGCGTGGCCGGTCGTGCGCACGGCGCGCAGCGCGGCTTCGCTTTGCCGCATGAACGCATGGCGGTTCGACAGTTGCGTCAGGTGGTCGGTCGTGGCCATCCGGTGCAGTTCGGCCTCGATGTGCTTGCGGTCGGTCGCGTCGGTGATGAAGCCGTGCCACACGGTGCCGCCGTCGGGCGTGCGCTGCGGGCGCGCATCGCCTTCGCGCCAGCGCAGGCCCTGGCCCGGCAGCAGCACGCGATAGTCGAGGCGCCACGGCGTCAGTCGCACCGACGAGTCGTGCAGCGACAGCCGGTAGGCGACCAGGTCGGCCGGATGGATGCGCGTCTCGACCGCCTCCGCGCTGCCGGCGATCTGCTCGGGCGTCAGTTCGTAGATGTCGCTGACACCCGCGCTCGCGTACGAAAAGAAGCGGCGCCCGTCGGGCGTCTGTCGCAGCTGGAACACGAGCCCGGGAACCTGGTCGGTGAGGTCCGTGACGAGCGCGGCCGAGTCGCGCAATCGCGCGGCGAGCTCGCGCAACGCGGTGATGTCGGTGGTCGTCCCGACCATCCGGAGCGCGCGGCCGTGGCTGTCGCGTTCGATCACCTTGCCGCGGCTGCGGATCCATTTGTACGAGCCGTCCTTGCAGCGGATGCGGTGCTCGACCGCGTAGTGGTCGGTGCGGTGCTCGAAGTGCGCGAGCATCGCGGCCTTCACGTCGGCGACGTCGTCCGGATGCAGCCGTTCGTACGCTTCCTCGATCCGCGTGCTGAGCTCGTGCGGCGCGTAGCCGAGCAGCGCCTTCCAGGCCGGCGAGTAATGAATCTCGCCGGTTTCCACGTTGCGATCCCACACGCCGGTGCCGCTTTCGGTGAGCGCGAGCGTGGTCAGCGTGCTGTGTTCCTCGACGGTGCGGAGGCGTTCGCGCAAGGTCACGGTTTCGATCGCGCGGCCCAGCGCACTCGAGGCAAGTGTGGCGAGGTCACGTAGCAGCGCACGTTGCGTGGCATCGAGCGCCGGGGTTTTATCGTCCACGACGCACAGCGTGCCGAAGGTCGCGCCATCGGGCGCGGCGACTTCGCAGGCCGCGACGACCCGCGACGCGTGATGCGCACCGTCGTTGCGTTGCCCGCTGGCATGCGCGCGCCACGGGGCGAACCGCGAAGCGGCGGCCGGCGCCGGCTCGGCTTCGGGCGGCAAGAGATCGGCGGCCAGCGGGTCGGGAAGCGGGTCGGGCAATGCGCCGTCGGCGGCCAGCACGCGTTGCGCATCGGCGTCGGCGCGCGCGATGAACGCGCCGGCCGCGCCGAAATGAGCACGCGCGACTCGGCAGACGGTGTCCAGTTCAGGCAGGGGCGGGAGCGCGGGCAGACGGTCGGCCGACCCGCGTGCGGAGGCCGGCGCGTCGCCGGTCTCGGTGATGAACATACGGGCCTGCATGGTCGAATTCCGCAACGGACGATTGCCCTCGTGATCGGACGAATGCCGGTCGAACGAGGTCGCTTGGGGACTGCAATCGCAGAGCTTACTGTTGCGCGGAATGCGTGGCAAGCGAACCGGAATCGTCGGTCGGCGCGCGACATTTATGCCGACCGGGAAATAATCCGGCGCGTGTTTCCGCAGACAAATTCACCCATCCGCATCTGCCCGTAAGCGTGCCGCGGAACCCCGGATGATGGCGGCCGGTTCGCCGCGTATCACCGGGTTCCGCAACTGCTCCCAGGGTTCGACGTGCGTGGTGCTTGCGACCTGCGAGGCGTAGCGTGATCAGCCTGCCGTCGAATAGCGCGGCGCGGGCGTGTCGGCCGACAGGTGCGGCGCCATCGTGCGGCGCGCGGCCTCGTACGCGGCCCATTCGTCACCCGCGTGCAGCGACGGGATCGTCACGAGTTCGCCACGATCGAAGCCGACCAGCGCCGCGTCGACCATGTCGGTCGCCGACATCACGATTTCCTTCGGCAGGTGCTCGAGCGGCAGGCCGCCCGTCTGCCAGAAATCGGTGGCGGTCGCGCCGGGAAGCACGGCCTGCACCTGCACGCCCTTGTCGGCGAGTTCGTGATGCAGCGACTGGCTGAACGCGAGCACGAACGCCTTGCTGCCGCCGTACACGCCGTTCAGCGTTTCCGGCGAGATCGCGACGATCGACGAAATGTTGATCACCGCGCCGTTGCCGCGGGCGATGAAGCCGGGCACGGCCGCATAGGTGAGGCGCGTCAGCGCGGTTACGTTCAGGTCGATCATCCGCGTCATCGCGTCGACGTCGCTGTCGAGCAGCGGCGTGTGCGTGCCGATGCCCGCGTTGTTCACGAGCAGCGTGATGCTCGCATCCTGCTTCAGCTCCGCCTCGACGGCGGCGAGTGCGGCGCGGTCGTTGAGGTCGGCGTCGACGATCTCGACGCTGCGCTGCGTATCGTTCGTGATGCGGTCGGCGAGGGCGGCCAGGCGGTCGCGGTTGCGCGCGACCAGGATCAGGTCGTAGCCGCGGCGCGCGAGGCGGTCCGCGTAGACGGCGCCGATGCCCGACGAGGCGCCGGTAATGAGGGCGGTACCGCGATGTGCTTGCGTCATGAGGTGCTCCGTTTCGATGGAAATGGCCGGATGGCGTGAAGCCATTCTGGTCTCGAATCGCTGCGACACAAATGACGTAGATGGGTATGATTCAGGACATCGGGCCGACCCCTTCGCCCGGGACGGGAGAACCCACATGCACCGCATCGGCTTTCTGATCAGCGACGGCTTTCAGATCATGGCGCTCGCCGCGCAATCGGTGTTCGAGTACGCGAACATGGGCATGAGCGAGCCGTTCTACGTGATGGCCAACTATTCGGTCGACGGCGGCGACGTGCGCTCGTCGCTCGGGCTGCCGGTCGCCACGCGCGCGCTGCGCGGGCGGATCGCCGTCGATACGTGGATCGTCGCGGGCGTCAACGATCCGCTCGCTTCGCCGGCGCCGGCCGGCGTCGTCGCGTTCCTGCGCCGCACCAGCGCACGTGCGCGACGGATCGCCGGCATCTGCACGGGCGCGTTCGTGCTGGCCGAAGCCGGGCTGCTCGCGCAGCGCCGCGCGACGACGCACTGGGCGTTCGGCCGCGACATGCAGCGGTGCTATCCGGAGATCCGCGTCGAGGACGACCGGATCTACATCGTCGACGGCCCGATCTGGACGTCGGCCGGGATGACGGCCGGGCTCGACCTCGCACTCGCGATGGTCGAAAAGGATCTCGGCGCCGATGCCGCCCGATCGGTCGCGCACAAGCTCGTGATGCACCAGCGGCGCGCCGGCGGCCAGTCGCAGCATTCTGAAATGCTGGAACTCGCGCCGAAATCCGACCGGATCCAGGACGCACTGAACTACGCGCGGCAGAACCTCGGCCGCGCGCTGAGCGTCGAGGATCTCGCCGAAGCGGTCCACCTGAGCCCGCGCCAGTTCAGCCGCGTGTTCACGCACGAAACGGGGCAGTCGCCGGCGAAGGCGATCGAGCGGCTGCGTCTGGAGGGGGCGCGACTGATGATCGAGCAGAGCCGCCATTCGCTCGACGTGATCGCGAAGGAAAACGGCTTTCGCGACCGTCGCCACATGCGCGAGGCGTTCGTGCGCGGATTCGGCGTCCCGCCGCAGGCGATGCGGCGCGAAGCGCGTGCGGAGGAGCGGGACACGGGCTGACACCCGTGGGCGCGAGGCGCCTGCAGCCAGCGGAAAAATCGCGCAGAATCTCCGGCACGTTTCGAGAGGAGACATCATGCACGCCGAGCCGTTCGACATTGCGATACCCGATCACGCGCTGGATGACCTGCGTCGGCGCCTGCGCGCCCGTCGCCCGCCGATGCTCACGCCCGCCGAGCCGTGGCAGCAGGGCGTGGACGGCGCGTGGCTGAGCGAATTGACCGGGTACTGGGCCGAGCGCTTCGACTGGCGTGCGGTGGAGCGTGCGCTGAACCGGTTGCCGCAGTTCGTCGCGGATGCAGGCGGGCAGCGCGTGCATTTCATCCATCGGCGTGGGGCGGGACCGAAACCTTATCCGCTCGTCATCACGCACGGGTGGCCGGGTTCCGTGTTCGAATTCGACGCGCTGATCGATCGCCTGTGCGACCCGGCGGCATTCGGCGGTGATCCTGACGACGCATTCGACGTGGTCGTCCCGTCGCTGCCCGGTTTCCTGTTCTCGCCCGCGCCAACGGCGCCCGGCATGTCGGCATTGCAGGTCGCCGACTGCTGGGCGGCGTTGATGTCCGGCCTCGGCTATCGACGCTTCGGCGCACAAGGCGGCGATCTCGGCGCAGGCGTGTCGATCGCGCTCGGCGCGCGGCATGCCGACAGGGTGGACGGCATTCATCTGAATTACCTGCCCGGCAGCTACGAACCGCCGACCGACGCGGCTGCGCCGCTGACCGACGACGAACGGGCCTTCCTGACGCAGCGCGGCGAATGGGCCGCGCTGGAAGGCGGATACGCGCATATGCACATGACGAAGCCGCAGACGCTGGCCGTCGCGCTCAACGATTCGCCGGCCGGACTGGCCGCCTGGATCGCCGAGAAATTCCGTGCGTGGAGCGATTGCGACGGCGACGTCGCACGGCGGTTTTCGCATGATGCGCTGCTGACCGGCATCTCGCTCTACTGGTTCACCGGCTGCATCGGCTCATCCATGCAGATGTATTGGGAAAACCGCCTGCAGCCCATGCGCTTCGCAGCCGGGCAACGCGTGACGGTGCCTGTCGCGTTCGCGCGCTTTCCGAAGGAAATCAGCCGTCCGCCGCGCAGCTTGCTCGAACGCGTGTTCGACGTCGTGCAATGGACCGACATGCCGAGCGGCGGCCATTTCGCGGCGATGGAAGAGCCGGATCGGCTGGCCGACGACATTCGGACGTTTTTCCGGCGTTTTCGGTGATGATCGGGTCGGCCGGCGAAGCGCGCCGGCGGCCATCCGGTCGACAGGAAGCGCGAGCGCCACGCGGATCGTGACGCGACGATGGCGCGTGCGCTACCGCGTGACGAACGGCGCGGCGTCGTCCGGCGCCGTACGCGCATGCTTGCGCGGGCGCAGCAGCGCGACGCGGCAGTTCTCGCGCGCGGTTTCGCGGCCGTCGTCGTCGAGCAGCACGAGATCGCCGCGCATCACGTTGAGCGTGATCACATCCTCACCCGGCGCGCCGAGCGTTTCCGGCGTATGCACCGAGCCGGCCGGTTCGAGCACCGTCGAGCCGGCGTGCGCCACCCAGTCGTATTCGCGGTAGCGCCACGCCCCCTGCAACGTATGGACGAACACCTCGCCTTCATGACGGTGGCGCGGCAGCGTGCCGCCGGCCGGCATCTTCAGCAGCGCGGTGAGGGTGTCCTCGGCCGCATTGATGTGCAGGTACTTGATCGCCAGCCCCGGCAGGTCGGCGCTCATCGGCAGCCACGGCAGCGCATCGCCGGGCAGGCACGAGATCGGCGGCAGGTCGTTGGAGAGCGGGGCGGACGGCTGCGTCATGGCGGGCGGCGGAGCGGAAATGGGGAGCCCGCATTATCGCAGAGCCGGCTCGCGCAGCCGAACGGGACGTTTCGCATCGGCACGCGCGCATGCGACGACGCGCGCCTTACAGCTTGAAATGTGCAGCTAAACTGTACAGTTTGACTGTATATCTGCTATCTTGATTTCATGAACACGCCATTGCCTCCCTCCGAAGCGCTCCCGCTGGCCGGCCTGGCCGGCGAACTCCGCATCTCGGTCGGCAAGCTGATGCGGCGGATGCGGGAGCAGGTCCACCCGAACGACCTCACGTCATCGCAGAAATCGGTGCTGTTGCGGCTCGACCGCGACGGCCCCGCGACCGTGTCGGCGCTCGCGCGCGCCGAAAGCGTGCGCCCGCAGTCGATGCGCGTGACGGTCGCGACGCTCGAGGCGCTCGGCGCCGTCAGCGGCGAGCCCGATCCCACCGACGGCCGGCAGACGCTGATCGCGCTCACGCCCGGTTTCCGCAAGGCGCTGCAGGCCAACCGCGCGGCCAAGGACGACTGGCTGTTCCGCGCGCTGCATGCGCAACTGTCGGAGGCCGAGCAGGCCGAGCTCGCGTCGGCCGTGAAGCTGCTGCAGCGGCTCGCCGAATTCCAGGAACCGCCGCGTTCGTAACCTCCATCCACCCGCATCGACCCGTTCGCCGAAAGGACCACCCGCACATGAACCTCACGCATCTCGTGTCGTACTTCTTCGGCGGCGCGTTTTTCGCGAACGTCGTGCCGCATCTCGTCAGCGGGTTGCGCGGCGAGCCGTTCCAGACCCCGTTTGCGAATCCGCCGGGGCGCGGGTTGTCGTCGTCCACGGTAAATGTCGTGTGGGGCGTCGCAAACCTGCTGATGGCTTATGTGCTGGTGTGCCGGGTCGGCGATTTCGACCTCCGGGTGGCGGCTGACGCGGCAGCGTTCGGCCTCGGCATCCTCGCGCTCGGCCTGTTCCTCGCGCGGCACTTCGGCGAGCTGCACGGCGGCAACGAGCCCGACCGGGAGCGGCCGTGAGCGTGCCGGCGGCGGGCGTCTTCCGCTCGCTTCGCAGCTTCAACTATCGCGTGTGGGCGATCGGCTCGCTCGTGTCGAACATCGGCACGTGGATCCAGCGCACCGCGCAGGACTGGCTCGTCCTCACGCAGCTCACGCATCACGACGCGTCGGCCGTGGGCATCGTGATGTCGCTGCAGTTCGGCCCGCAGCTTCTGCTGCTGCCGTGGACGGGTTACGCGGCCGACCGTTTCGACCAGCGCAAGCTGCTGATGGCGACGCAGGCGCTGATGGGCGGGCTCGCGCTCCTGCTGGGGCTGCTGACGGTGACCGGCGTCGCGCAGCTGTGGCACGTGTATCTGTTCGCGTTCCTGTTCGGCTGTGCGTCGGCGTTCGATGCGCCGGTGCGGCAGACGTTCGTTGCCGAGCTGGTCGCCGATCGGGAGCTGGCGAACGCCGTCGCGCTCAATTCGACGTCGTTCAACGCGGCGCGGATGATCGGGCCGGCAGCGGCCGGCTTCATCATCGCGTCGGTCGGCACCGGCTGGGCGTTCCTGCTCAACGGGCTCAGCTTCGTGGCGGTGCTGGCGTCGTTGTCGATGCTGCGTGCCGACGAGCTGCGTGCCCATGCGCGGGCTGATCGCGCGCGCGGCAGCCTGCTCGACGGGTTCCGTTACGTGTGGCAGCGCCCGGACCTGAAAGCGATCCTCGTGATGCTGTTCCTGATCGGCACGTTCGGGCTCAATTTCCCGCTGTTCATCTCGACGATGGCGGCCAGCGTGTTTCATGTCGACGCGCGCGGCTTCGGCGTGCTGTCGTCGATGATGGCCGTCGGCACGATCAGCGGCGCGTTGCTTGCGGCGCGTCGCGACCGGCCGCGCTTCCGGCATCTGTGGATCGGCGCGGCGCTGTTCGGGCTCGGCTGCACGCTGGCCGCGCTGGCGCCGGGCTACTGGCTGTTCGCCGCCGCGCTCGTGCTGACCGGGATCGCGGCGATCACCTTCATGAACTCGACCAACAGCCTCGTGCAGCTGTCGACCGAGCCGGCGATGCGTGGCCGCGTGATGGCGCTGCGTCTCGCGGTGGCGCTCGGCGGCACGCCGATCGGCGCGCCGGTGGCCGGCTGGGTCGCGAATCATCTCGGCCCGCGCTGGGCGCTCGGCGTCGGCGCAATGTCGGGATTTGCGGCGGCACTGGTCGCGACGCATTTCATGAAGCGGATGCGTGCGCAGGCGGGCAGGGGCGAGGGGGGCTGACTGACCGCTGAACCGTCGCAGGCTGCGTAGCCGACTACTTCGCCAATCAGCCAGCCACTCAGCCAATCAGCCGCGACAGTCGTTACGCAGCCGGCCGCGCCGCCGCATGCGCGGCTTCGAGACACGACTGAAACAGCAACGCGGCCCGCGACGGCCGCGGCGAGCGCCGCAGCAGGCTCACGAACCGGCACCGGTAATTGAACCGGTGCGGCGCGATCGGCTGCATCAGCCCCTTGTTTTCGAAGCTTTCCGCGTAATGATCGGGGAGGAAGCCGAGATAGCGGCCGGACAGGATCAGCGTCGCGATCGACTCCTGGTCCGACGCGGTCGCGCTGCGCGTGAGCTTCGCGCGATGGCTCAGCTCCATGTTCGGCGAATGGAAGCCGAGGCCCGCAAACGCATGGTTGCCGATCGTCGTCCACGTGAGCTTGCCGTGCGGTGCATCGTAGAGCGGATGCTGGCGGCCGCAGTAGAGCAGCATCCGTTCGTCGAACAGCTCCGAATACACGAGGCTGCCCGAGTTGCGGTGCGCGGGAATGATCCCGACCTGATAGCTGCCGTCGATGATCCCGCGCTCGACCTCGTTGATCGACGCGACATGCAGGTTCAGCGCGACGTCGGGCGCTTCGTCGGCGAACTGGCGGATCGCGTCGCCGAGCCGCGCGTTCGCGTTGGTGGCCGTCTTGTCGAATACCGCGATGTGCAGTTCGCCGCCCATCCGGTCGTGAATGCCGTCGATCCTGCTGCGAAATGCTTCCATCGACGCGAGCAGCCGCAACGTCTCCTCGTACACCGTCTGGCCCTCGGGCGTCAGCGTGAAGCCCGCTCGGCCGCGCCGGCACAGCACGAGGCCGAGGCGCGTTTCCAGATCCTTCACGTGCCGGCTGATCGTCGAGATGCCGATATTCAGTTCCAGTTCGGCGGCCGCCATCCCGCCGCACTGCACGACGCCCTTGAAGACCCGCAGCAGGCGGAGATCCATGTCGCTGAGCTGCCCGAGCAGCGCGCGACTCTTCGGTTTCTTTGCTTGCATAGATGCGCAAGTGAACATTGATATTGCGATATTCAAAAGACTAATTGGCCTACCGACAATGCGCAATATCAACATAAGGAGGAGGGGCGCCCCGCGCCGACCGACATGACCGACATCACCACCGCCCAGCAGGACGAAACCAACCTCCGCACCGACGCCGCGTGGCTCGACGCGCACTGGATGCCGTTCACGGCCAACCGCCAGTTCAAGGCCGATCCGCGCATGATCGTGTCGGGCAAGGGCGCGTATTACACGGACGCCGAAGGCCGCAAGATCTTCGACGGCCTGTCGGGTCTCTGGTGCACGGGCCTCGGTCACGGCCGCACGGAAATCGTCGAAGCCGTGAGCCGCCAGGTCGCGCAGCTCGACTACGCGCCGGCATTCCAGTTCGGCCATCCGAAATCGTTCGAGCTCGCGAACAGGATCAAGGACCTGACGCCCGCCGGCCTCGACTACGTGTTCTTCACGGGTTCGGGCTCGGAAGCGGCCGATACCTCGCTGAAGCTCGCCCGCGCTTACTGGCGCGCGAAAGGCAAGGGCACGAAGACGCGCCTGATCGGCCGCGAGAAGGGCTATCACGGCGTGAACTACGGCGGCATCTCGGTCGGCGGGATCGGGCCGAACCGCAAGCTGTTCGGCCAGGGGATCGACGCCGATTTCCTGCCGCACACGCAACTGGCCGAGAACAAGTTCTCGCGCGGCATGCCCGAGCACGGCGCCGAGCTGGCCGATCGCCTGCTCGACCTGATCGCGCTGCACGACGCATCGAACATCGCAGCCGTGATCGTCGAGCCGTTCTCCGGTTCGGCGGGCGTGGTCGTGCCGCCGAAGGGCTATCTGAAGCGGCTGCGCGACATCTGTACCGCGCACGACATCCTGCTGATTTTCGACGAAGTCATCACCGGCTTCGGCCGGGCCGGCGCGATGACGGGCGCCGACGCGTTCGGCGTGGTGCCGGACATCATGAACTTCGCGAAGCAGGTGACGAACGGCGTGCAGCCGCTCGGCGGCGTGATCGCGACGAAGGAAATCTACGACACGTTCATGGCCGCGGGCGGCCCCGAGTACATGCTCGAGTTCCCGCACGGCTACACGTATTCGGCACACCCGGTGGCCTGCGCGGCCGGCGTCGCGGCGCTCGACCTGCTGGTGAAGGAAGACGCGGTAGCCCGCGTGCGCGATCTCGCGCCGCATTTCGAAGCCGCGGTGCACGGGCTGAAGGGCCAGCGCCACATCACCGACATCCGCAACTACGGGCTGGCCGCCGGCCTGACGATCGCGGCGCTGCCGGGCGAGCCGGCGCGGCGCCCGTACGAGATCGCGATGCGCTGCTGGGCGAAGGGCTTCTACGTGCGCTACGGCGGCGACACGATCCAGCTCGCGCCGCCGTTCATCTCGGAGAAGCGCGAGATCGACAACCTGGTCAACGCGTTGTCCGATGCACTGAACGAAGTGGACTGAGCCGCCGCGCGCCTCCCGCGATCACCGAATTCACGAAAGAGCCTCAACTGATGAAACACGACAGCAACGTAACCTCCACCGTCGGCCACCTGATCGACGGCAAGCGCGTCGACGGCGGCAGCCGTGTCCAGCCGGTGTTCGACCCGGCCACCGGCGAATCGCACAAGAGCGTCGCGCTCGCCGACAAGCTGACCGTCGAAGCCGCGATCGCGTCCGCGCAGGCCGCGTTCCCGGCGTGGCGCAATACGCCGCCGCTGAAGCGCGCCCGCGTGATGAGCCGCTTCAAGACGCTGCTCGAAGAGCATGCCGACGAGCTGTGCGCGCTGATCACCGCCGAGCACGGCAAGGTGCTCGCCGATGCGATGGGCGAACTGCAGCGCGGGATCGAGAACGTCGAATATGCAACCTACGTGCCCGAGCTGCTGAAAGGCGAGCACAGCAAGAACGTCGGCCCCGCGATCGATTCGTGGAGCGAGTTCCAGGCGCTCGGCGTCGCGGCCGGCATCACGCCGTTCAACTTTCCGGTGATGGTACCGCTGTGGATGTGGCCGATGGCCGTCGCATGCGGCAACACGTTCGTGCTGAAGCCGTCGGAGCGTACGCCGTCGTCCACGTTGCGCATGGCCGAGCTGGCGCTCGAGGCCGGCCTGCCGCCGGGCGTGCTGAACGTCGTGAACGGCGACAAGGAAGCGGTCGACACGATCCTGACCGACCCGCGCGTGAAGGCGGTGAGCTTCGTCGGCTCGACGCCGATCGCCGAATACATCTATTCGACCGGCTGCGCGCACGGCAAGCGCGTGCAGGCGCTCGGCGGCGCGAAGAACTTCGCGGTGGTGATGCCGGACGCCGACATCGGCAACGCGGTGAACGCGCTGATGGGCGCGGCATACGGCTCGTGCGGCGAGCGATGCATGGCGATTCCGCTGGTCGTCGCGATCGGCGACGAGACGGGCGACCAGGTCGTCGCGGGCCTGAAGGCCGAGATCGAGAAGATGAAGGTCGGCCCGGGCAACGGCGCGGGCGTCGACATGGGCCCGCTCGTCACGCAGCAGCATTTCGAGAAGGTGACGGGCTTCGTCGAGGCCGGCGTGGAAGCGGGCGCGACGCTCGTCGTCGACGGCCGCAGCGTGAAGGTCGACGGTCACGACGGTGGTTACTATCTCGGCCCGTGCCTGTTCGACAACGTGAAGCCCGGCATGCCGATCTACCAGCACGAGATTTTCGGGCCCGTGCTCGGCGTGATCCGGCTGAAGTCGCTCGACGAGGCGATGGCGCTGATCGACGCGCACGAGTACGGCAACGGCACGTGCCTGTTCACGCGCGACGGCGAGGCCGCGCGCTACTTCAGCGACAACATCCAGATCGGCATGGTCGGCATCAACGTGCCGCTGCCGGTACCGGTTGCGTACCACTCGTTCGGCGGCTGGAAGCGTTCGCTGTTCGGCGACCTGCACGCGTACGGCCCGGACGCCGTGCGCTTCTACACGAAGCGCAAGACGATCACGCAGCGCTGGCCGTCGGCCGGCGTGCGCGAAGGCACCGTGTTCAGCTTCCCGTCGAACCGCTGACGCGCGACCCGGCTGCATGCGTCGTCCGCCTGCCTGATGGCGGGCAACAACGCAACGCAATGCGGCCGGCGTGACCGCGAGGAGGCCCGCCCGGATCGACGATCCGCGCGGGCTTTTTTACGTCTGCGCGGCGAGCGCGGAAGACGACGGAAGGCCGGTTACGGGGCGACCACGTGCCACATGTCCTTGAAGTTGTCGCCGTTGCGGTCGCCTTGTTTCATGTCCTTCGAGAAGAAGTACAGCGGCTTGCCCTTGTAGGCCCATTGCGGGCTGCCGTCGTCGCGCTTGACGATCGTGTAGGGCCCGACCGGAACATCGGTCGCGCTGGCCTTGTACGGTGGCCAGAAGGATTCGCATTGGCCCGTGCACGCACTGGTGCCGGCGTTGGCCTTGTCCTTGTCGAACGTGTAAACGGTCATCCCGTTCGCGGCGACGAGCGAACCGTTTTCGACTTTCGTGATCGAGCCTTGGGCCGACGCCGAAGCGGATGCGATGGCGAGCAGGGCGGAGCTGACGAGCAGCGCGGCTTTCATGGGGGCCTCCTGTAATCCGGTGGGCGGCCGCGATCGTGCACGGGCGAGCGTGCGCCAGGATCGCGATGAATGGTGCCGGAACGCGGTGCCGTTTCCGCCGGTGCGAGCGACGCTGGGTCGAATGGCGATGAACGGGGCGCTCAATTCACGATAGGCGGTTTTTGGCGGGGCTGCGAGAACATCGGGGGGCGTATCGGCCGCGCGTATGCGTCACGCAACGGCGCAGCGATCGCCGTTGTGCTCTGCTTCGGTATTTCACATCCGGCCCCGAGGGGCGCATTCCGACGTATCGGCGCGGCACACAGCATGAAGCGTTCGCCCGAGCCGAACGTGTTGCCGAAATCGGTCAGCCCGCGCAGCAATTCTCCTCGGCTGATCACGACCAGCGCGCCGAACAGCGCGATGGCGATGCCGGCCCAGCGTGACAGCGACCAGCGTTCTGAATGCGCGTAATGACCTAGGTGAGCCGATGTGAGAGGAGGGATCGACCGCAGACGGCAGGCGTGCGGAGGGGCCGCGCCCATCATGCCCGTGCGGGTCGGAACGGGTAATCGGGAACCGGTACGACAACGGTGGTCGACGCGCGACTAACCCCGCGTCACACCCACAGCCGATACATCCAGAACGATTCGTCCTCGATGAAGCGTTGCGTGAATTCGCTCGGCGAGAACCCCGTGATGCGCTTGACCTCGCGGCTCAGGTGCGCCTGGTCGGCGAACCCTTCGTCCAGCGCGAGCGTGGCCCAGTTGAACGCGGCCCCGGCTTCGAACCGGTCGCGTGCCGCAAAGAACGCGCTTTCCGTCCTGACGAGCGTTTGCCATTCGCGCAGCGATCGGCCGCTGTAGGTCTTGATACGCCGCTCGACCTGGCGCGGGCTGTGGGTATGCCGCCATTCGCGCGCCTGCAGGGCGAGGCGCTCGACCCAACTGCGTCCCGCATTGCGTAGCGACGACAGCGGCGTCGCGGGCCGTAACGCCTGCCAGCGAGGCGCAAGATGACGTTCGATCGCCGTCAGCGCATCGGCGTCGCGGTCCGCGCCGACCAGCGCATCGAGCAGCGGGTGCCAGTCGTGGCCGAGGCACGCATGTGCGTCGAGCACGCGGTCGTGGATGTCCGCCAGCGCGATGCCGAACAGCGCCCGTGCCGCATCGGCGGTGAAGCAGATCATGCCGATTCGTCCGCCCGTCGGCGCCCAGGCCACGGTAGGGGCCGAATGGCTGCCCGACAGCGTCACTGCGGCACCGAAGGGGCGCCACCGGGGCCCGTCGGCCGTGGGTTCGACGAAGCCCACGTCGAGATCCCGATACCACGACACGCATACGAGCGGCGTGGCCGGAAAATGCGAGAGCCGCTGCGCGTCGCTCAATGCGATCCCGCGCGTGTCGTGCAACACGATCGCGACCACCGCGCCCTGCAGGGCGGCCGGCGCGGGGTACAGCCGTCCATGCGGCGACCGCCCGTCGCTCGGCGCGCGAGGGGCGCGTGCCAGCGGATCGGGGCATGACAGCGGGATCGATGACGGGTCGGAGAACATGACGCTGGAGTATAGGGAGCGGCCCGACGCGTGTCGATGTCGTTTGCGTTCAAGACCGCCGGCATGCCGGTGCGGACAATCCGTCCCATGAACACCCGATCCACATCCTCATGTCCATTCCATGCGGGCGCTGCTGCGGTGGCGCCCGTGCTTCACCCGCCCGGCGTATGGCCGCCGGGGCCGCGTGCCGGCCTGACGGGTTGGGGGCTGCTGCGCGCGATGTCGCGCGACCTGCTCGGCACGCTGGCCGGCTGGCAGCGCGCATACGGTGACGTCGTGCACGTGCGCGTGTGGCCCGAGCACGCGGTGGTGGTGACCGATCCCGCACTCGTGCGCGAACTCCTGGTCACGCATCACGATGCGATCGGGCGCTGGGAGCGTGCCGTTCGCGTGTTTGCGCAGGTCCACGGCCATAGCGTGCTGATCGCCGAAGGCGACGCGTGGCGCGACAAGCGCCAGGCGTTGCAGCCTAATTTCATGCCGAAGGCGGTGCAGACGTTCGTGCCGTCGATCGCGGCGACGGCCGGACATGCGCTCGCGCAGTGGCCCGCGCACGATCCTGACTGGCCGATCGAAAGCGCGCTGACGTCGCTGGCGATGGACGTGATCATGCGCACGATGTTCTCCAACGCGATCGGCGACGATGCACGTGCGGCCGAGGAAGCCGTGCGAGCGGTGAGCGCGGCGGCCAACGCCGATTTTTACTGGCCCGCGAGCACGCCGGACTGGGTGCCGTGGAAGCGCGGCAAGGCTCGGGCGATGGCCGTGCTGAACGGGCTGATCGACCGGCAACTGCATGCGCGTCTCGACCTGCCTGAGCGTGCGTGGCCCGACGATCTGCTGTCGCGCCTGTTGCGGCTGCATCGGGACGACGCGCGGCGATGGCCGTTGCAGGCCGTGCACGACGAATGCATGACCGCGTTCCTCGCCGGCCACGAGACGACGGCCGGGGCACTGACCTGGTGGGCGTGGTGCATGGCAACGAATCCGGCGGCGCAGGCCGCCGCGCGCGATGAAGTGTCGCGCGTGCTGGGCGGTTGCGCACCGTCCGCCGAGACGCGATCGTCGTTACGCTACCTGACGCAAACGCTCGAGGAAACGCTGCGCCTGTATCCTTCCGCGCCGATCCTGATCAGCCGCCGCGCGGCGCGGCCGGTGGTGCTGGGGCCATGGCAGTTTCCCGCACGGACGCTGTTCATGCTGCCGCTGCAACTCATGCAGCGCGATGCGAGATGGTTCGACGCGCCCGACGTGTTTCGTCCCGAGCGCTTTGCCGACGATGTGCCGGCCGCACCGCGCGGAACCTACATGCCGTTCGGCACGGGCCCGCGCGTGTGTCTCGGGCAGCATCTGGCCATGACGGAAATGACGGTCGTCGCGGCGATGATCCTGCAGCGCTACGCGTTGTCGGCGCCGCCCGGCGGGGTGCCGCCGCGGCCGGTGCTGAACGTGACGCTGCGGCCGGACCGGCCGCTGCATCTCGCGATCGCGCCGGCGGATGAGCGTTCCGCGTGATGCGGACGGCGCGGCCGGGGCGAGCGGGCCACTGAGTCGACGGCAGATCGAACGCGACGGCAGGCGCGGCTGATTCGCGACACGCCACGAAATCGAATCGTCGGAACGCAAATGCGTGCCAGCCGCTGTGCTCCGCGCTACTAGCGCGGCATCGCGCAGCACCTATGCTTGAAGGGCCCAGGCCGGGCGGAGACCAAGGAGGATGGTCATGCGCATGCTTCTCAACATACGAATCCCTCACGAGCCGTTCAACACGCTGGTGCGCGACGGCAGCGTCGGCGACGTGATCGGGCGAATACTCGAAGCGGTCAAGCCGGAGGCCGTGTATTTCACGGAGCAGAACGGCGGGCGCGGGGCGGTCGTGATCGTCGACGTGAACGATCCGTCGCAGATCCCGGCGCTCGCGGAGCCGTGGTTCCTGATGTTGAATGCCGACTGCGAGTTCCGCGTGGTGATGTTGCCGGACGATCTCAAGAACGCCGGGCTCGCGCAGATCGGCTCGAAGTGGAAGTAGACGTGGCGGGAAGCAGCGCATGACGATGCCCCGGCTCGAGAACGGGGAGGCGGCATGGCGCGCCGTCGTGCGCGTGCCGGTCATCGCGCCGGTTGTGACGGTCCGGCGTTCGCTGCTTCCCCGTGTTTCGGCCGCAATAGCAACAGCAGTCCGCTGAGTGCCGCAGCAGCGACGAACACGAAAAAGAACTGTTCGTTCCATTGGCGCAGGCTGTCGGACGCCACGCCGCCGTGACTCCCGGCCGACGCGCCGGCTTCCAGCAGGAACGTGAAGACGGCCGGCACCGGCGCTGAACCGAGGTAGGCCAGGAACGCGAACTGAAGCCGGCCGCGGGTCAGGATCGACCAGACGTTCTTGCCCATCAGGCAACTGACCAGCACCACCGGCGGGACGAGCACGATCGATGCGGCACTGACCGCACACAGCAGCAGCCAGCCAAGTCCGATGATCGGAATGAGCGACATGAGTCGGGGCTCCAGTTTTCGGGCAATCCTGTTGTCGACGGCGCTTGCGCATCGGTGCTAACGGCTGCCCCCGGCATGCGGCGCTTCACGGAGTGTGCCCGATTCCCCGCCGGTTGCCATCCACCGGGATCGATGCAGTCATCCGGCCGCGTCTTCCCCCAGCGCCTGGATGAAGCGCGAAAACAGCTCCGGCTGCGACGAAATCCCGAGCTTCGCGTACAGGTGCCGCCGGTGCACCTTAACCGTTTCGGGGGATATCGCGAGCCGCTCGGCAATCGCCTTCGACGAATTGCCGCGCAGCACCATTCTCGCGATCGACATCTCCCGATCGGTCAGCACGCCCGCGCCGAAGCGGGCAAGCGCCTGCTCGACCCGCGCACCGAGATCGGCATCGGGCGTCGCGCGTGCCGCATCGCCCACCAGCCGCCAGTGCTGCCGGATTGCCGCGAGCACCCACGGCATCGCGGCCGTCAGCTTGCCGAGCGGCTCGACGTCGAACCGCGCACCCGCGCCGAGCGACAGCGACAGCAGCATGTCGGCGTTCGGCCGCACGAGGATCTGGATCTCGTCGTCGCCGACCGCATCGCGGAAGTAGCTCAGGAAATATTCGCTCTGCCGGAACAGGTCGGGCGCGACTTCCTCGAGCCGGTAGCAGCCGTCGGCGAGCCCGTCGTGCGCGGCCTGCAGGAACGGGTCGAGCAGATACACGCCGTTCAGGTAGAGCGGCACGGGCGATGCGGCATCGGTGCCGCCCTTGTCGTATTCGTCGAGCACGAGCGGCACGCCGTCGGGCCCGATCGCGGTTGCAAGCGCGTTGTCGAACGGCACCATTTCATTGAGCAGCAACACCAGGAACCGCCAGAAGCGCGGCTGGCCGAGGTGATCGATTGCGCGGCCGAGCGCCTGGTGCATCGCGATTTCGGAAAAGAGACGATCCATACCACCACCGGAAGGGCGTAACACGAAGGGGGAATAGCGGTCCTGAAATTGGCTTCCTAGACTGCCACGCAATCAATCGGGCCCGAGTATGGGCGTTCAAAAATAAGTGGCAAAGGATTGACCCAAGCACAGGAGAACGAAATGGCGATGATGTCGGAATCGACGGGCACGCTGCAAGCGGCGCCTGCAACGGAAGACGCGCCGCGCGCGCTGTCGCAGACGCTCAGCGTGCGCGATGCGGTGATGATCACCGTATCGGGCGTGACGCCCGCGAGTTCGATCTTCGTGATCGCGCCGTTCGCGATCCAGCAGGCCGGTAGCGGCGCCGTGCTGTCGTTCCTGCTCGGCGGCGTACTCGCGCTGGCGTTCGCGCTCTGCTATGCGGAACTCAGCGCCGCGCACCGCAGCGCGGGCGGCGAATACGTGATGGCCAAGCGCGTGTTCGGCACGCTGCCCGGCTACCTGACCTTCATCACGGTGCTGTCCGTGAGCGTGTTCATCCCGGCGGTGCTCGCGAGCGGCGCCGCGCCGTACCTGAACAACGCGCTCGGCACGCATTTCGGCAACCAGTCGGTCGCGCTGACGATCGTGCTGGTCAGCTACCTGCTCGGCATGCTGAACATCAAGACGAACGCGTGGATCACGGGCGCGTTTCTCGTCGTCGAGATCGGCGTGCTGATGCTGATCGCGGGCCTCGGCTTCGGTTCGCCGCATCGTGGCGCCGACGCGCTGATCGCGCCCGTCGTCGCGAGCGGCAACGCGCTCGTGCCGGCGACGCTCGCCGCGATCGTCCCGGCGATCGGCACGGCGATCTTCTGCTACAACGGCTTCGGCTCGGCTGCCTATCTCGCCGAAGACCTGCGCGGCGGCAACCGCAATGTCGCGAAGGCGGTGATCTACTCGCTGCTCGTGATCCTCGTCGTCGAACTGATTCCGCTCACCGCGATCGTGCTCGGCGCACCCTCGCTGACCGAGCTGACGAAGAGCGCCGACCCGATCGGCTATGTGGTGCGTTCGCTGAGCAATCCGGCCGTGTCGCGCGTGGTCAGCGGCGGGATCTTCCTGTCGGTGTTCAACGCGATCATCGCGATCGTGATCACGATGGGCCGGCTGCTGTACAGCAGCGGCCGGCACGCGCTCTGGTCGCGCACCTGCAACCGCGCCTTCTCGACGATCCATCCGCGCTTCGAATCGCCGTGGCTCGCCACGATCGCGCTCGCGGTGCCGTCGGCCGGGCTCGTGTTCGTGTCGAGCCTCGACGAGCTGACCGCATTCACGGTCGACCTGCTGCTGCTGATCTATCTGGTCGTCGGGCTGGCCGCGCTCGCGAGCCGCTTCGTGCGTCGTGACGTCGAACATCATTACCGGATGCCGTTGTGGCCCGTGACGCCGCTCGTCGCGGTAGCCGGCGCCGCGTATACGCTCTACACCACGCTCGCAACGGCAACGAAACCCACCGACCTGATCATCATCGCGGGGCTGCTGGTCGCGGCGCTCGTGATGTATGCGGTCTGGGCGCGCCACAGCGAAGCCTTCCGCACGCTGTGAGCGGCGGATCGAAACTTGCCGTATCGAAACACTGACACACCGAACCATTGAGAGACTGGAGGAATTGCATCATGCGCACGAGGGATCTCGGCATCCGCATCGGACTCGGCACGCCGGGCCGCTTCAACGCGATCACGGACGTTCCGGGCGTGCGGGTCGGACATTGCACGCTGAACGTCGAGAACGGCGACGCATCGATCCGCACCGGCGTCACCGTCATCGAGCCGCGCGCGGGCGCCGCGCACGATTCGCCGTGCTTCGCGGGCGTGCACGTGCTGAACGGCAACGGCGACGCAACGGGGCTCGAATGGATCCGCGAGGCCGGCCTGCTGACCACGCCGATCGCCTATACGAACACGCACAGCGTCGGCGCGGTGCGCGATGCGCTCGTCGCGAACGAGCGCGAAGCGGCGGCCGGCCGCGTGTACTGGTGCATGCCGGTCGTGATGGAAACCTACGACGGCTTGCTGAACGACATCTGGGGGCAGCACGTGAGCGCCGCGCACGTGCTGCGCGCGCTGGCCGCCGCGCAGTCAGGGCCGGTCGCCGAAGGCGGCGTGGGCGGCGGCACGGGGATGATCTGCCACGAGTTCAAGGGCGGCATCGGCACCGCGTCGCGCGTGCTCGCGGCCGATGCGGGCGGCTGGACCGTCGGCGCGCTCGTGCAGGCGAACTACGGCGTGCGCGAGATGCTGCGCGTGGCCGGCTACCCGGTCGGCGAAGTGCTGCGGCACGTGCCGTCGCCGTTCCGCGCGCCGGACGCGCAAGGCGAGGCAGGGATGGGGTCGATCGTCGTGACGATCGCGACCGACGCGCCGCTGCTGCCGCACCAGTGCACGCGTCTTGCACAGCGCGCGAGCGTCGGGCTGGCGCGGGCCGGCGGCGGTACGGAGGATTCGAGCGGCGACATCTTCCTGGCGTTCGCAACGGGCAACGACGGCCTGCCGGCGGCGAACTACGGCAGCAAGGGCGCACCGACCACCGGCGTGAAGATGGTCAACAACGACCATATTTCCGCGCTGTTCGTCGCAGCGGCGGAAGCGGTGGAGGAAGCGATCGTGAATGCGCTCGTCGCGGGCGGCGACGTCGAGTCGCGCGGGGCGCGGGTCGAAGGGCTGGGGCAGGCGCGGTTGCTGGATGCGTTGCGCGAGGTGGGCTGGCGGCCGGGGCGCGGCGCCTGAAACGGCATGCGCCGCTTCAATCGAAGCGGCGTGGGGTGGCGTGGCGATGCCGCGATCGGCCGGGCCGCCGCTCGCCCGCGCATGCGATGCGGGCGGCGCGGGCCTGGCCGTGACGACGCGGCGCCATGCTTAGCTGCCGAAGTAGATGTTGCAGAAGCTGACGGGGCCGACACACGCGTTCGGGTCTTCCTGCTTCGATTGCGAACGATCGACGCGGCCTGCGGCCTTCACGGCTTCAGCGCGGTTCGCCGGTTGCTGTGCGGCGTCTGCCGGCGCCGGCTGTGCGTGAGCAACGGCAGCGGTGAGCGACAGGGCAACGAGGGCGAGGTGCAGCGGCTTCATTTTGGTTTCTCCGGGGTGAGTGCCAGTCTCGCTGGCAGTGAGGAAACTATAGGCTCGCACTGCTTAAAGATTAATCACCACGGCTGTAGAGCTTATTTCCATCCGGAACAAGGATCTCGTTGCGCGCGCACCGATCGTCAATGGCGGTGCCGGTTGAACGGTGCGTCCTTGTCCAGCAGCGCGCTGCGCATGAAGTGCAGGCAGCCGACGATCCGCTGCATCCGGTGCCGCTCGTCGGGCACCGCATACCACGACTGCAGCGTGTGCTGCGCCGCGCGGATCGCCAGGTTCACCGATTTCAGCGTGCGCGCGTGGTGGCCGGGCGTCGGATCGTCGAAGAAGCGCGGCAGCTCGTGCAGCACCGCGTCGATCGAACCGGTCCAGCGCAGCGTTTGCGGCGGCTTCGATTCGCAGAACGCGTTCAGCTCGTCGCGCAGGTCGATCACCGCATGGCCGACCTCGAGCGTCGACAGCATCCAGCGCAGCGCGTCGCGATGCTGTCGCGTGCGCCGCACGAGCAGCGTGCGCAGTTGTGCCATCAGGTCGTGCGTGCTCGACTGGAAGCGCTGCGCGAGACGCTCCGTCGGCCCTTCGCACGCCAGCGTGACCTGGCGGCGCAGGTCATGCGCGATGCGGCCCGTGAGCCACGGCATGTGGGTGGGGAACACGACCGCGAACACGAGCGAGCACGCGAGCATCGCGATGACGATCGCCAGGCCGTTGTTGATCAGCACCTCGGGCGTATACGCGATCGCGTTGTCGGGCCCCGCGAGCAGGCAGAAGAACACCGCGAAGCCGATCCCGTAGCCGGACAAGCCCGGCCGCATCGCGAGAAATGCGCCGAGGCCGAGCACCGGCGCGAGCGCGGCACACAGCAGCGGGAAGCCCTCGATGTTCGGATACACGTAGCACAGGAACACGTAGCCGACCGCGGTCGCGAACGCCGCGCCGACGCTCATCTGCGCGACGAACTTCGGCGCGCGCGGCGACGTGGAGCTGAGCGCGCACGCGATCGCGGTGGCGATCACGGCGAGCGGGCCGCTCGGCCATTCGGACGCAATCCAGAACGCGCTCATCGCGCCGACGGCAACGATCGTGCGCAGGAACGCGAAGCCGACGAAGAACGAATTGGTCTTCACCGCGTAGTGCGTGACCGAGCGCTCGAACGCGTGATCGTCCTGGTCGAGCGACGCATAGGTGTCGGCGTAGCCGAGATATTCGCCGATGAAGCGGTACAGCAGCTCGATCGCGGTATCGAAGTCGAGCAGGCCGCCGGCCGCATGGGCTTCGATGTCGCGCCGCGATGCGCGCGCGGCTTTCGGCAACGCGCTGTGGAAGCGACGCAGCTCGAGCAGTGCGCCGGTGGCCGGTGAGACGCCGCGCTGCCGCTCGTCGCGCAGTGCGGCGAAGCGCTGCGCGAGCGCGTCGATGTGCGGCGCCAGTGCATCGAGGACCGCGTCCGAGCCATTGGCGCGCAGCCGCTTGACGAGCTGGTGCAGCGCATGCAGCCGCGTGCACGCGTTCATGAACTCGCTGTTCAACCGCGCGAGGCGGCGGCTGCGCGCGCGAATGTGCGGATCCTCGAACGACGCGAACGCGCGGTTGGCCTCGAAGCCGACGATGTCGTCGACGAAATCGGCGAAGCGCCGCTCGAAATCGCCGCGCGCGACGTCGCCCGCGAGCGCGCCGGCCGTGAACGCCGCGAACGTCGCATGGCGCGTGCCCAGCGAACGCATCAGCGCCTTCGCGGAGCTGAGCGGCAGGATCAGCGCGCTGACCGCGCCCGAGCACGCGATGCCGAGCGCGACTTCCGCGGCGCGCGTGAGCGCGGACTGGAACAGCGTCTGCGGGGTCATCACGGCCGGCAGGCCGATCAGCGCGGCCGTGTAGCCGGCGAGCACGAAGCCGTACCAGCGGAAGTGGCGGTTGCGCACCGCGAGCGCGATGCAGGTGCCGATCCACAGCGTGATGCCGGCCATGTACAGCTCGGGCTGCTGCGCGAACAGCCCGCCGAGCGCGAGCGCGGCGACGAGGCCGGCCACCGTGCCGAGCACGCGGTAGAAACTCTTCGCGAACACCATCCCCGACAGCGGCTGCATCAGCACGAACACGGTCGTCATCGCCGTGCGCGGCTGCGACATCTCCAGGCGCATCGCGATGCCCATCGCGAGGAGCGCCGCGAACACGGTTTTCGCGAGGTGCAGCCAGATCAGCCCGTCGCTCGCGGCCCAGTCGCGCGCCGCGTCGCCGAGTGGATCGAGCCAGGCTCTCCATCGTGCCGGTTCGATGGAAGGAGGCTCGATCGCAGGTTGTGGCTTCATGAAAAGAGGGGACCGGTACGGGGCCACGCACGGTGCGCGGCGCGTCCGAACGGGTCCGTTCGACTGTTGAGGCGCCGATTGTAGGAGGGCGGCGCCCGCGCATTAACGCAGCTGCGGGGAAACGATAGTTGCAGCCGGAGTAACAATCTGTCGCATCCCGTAGAGGAAAATAGCGGCTCCGCTACAGGTTGCTCACAGGAATGGATACGCTACAAAACATGCGGGTGTTTTCGCGCGTCGTCGAGACGGGCAGTTTCACCGCCGCCGCGCAATCGCTGAATTCGACGACGGGCGCGATGTCGCGCGCGGTGTCGGAACTCGAGGCGCGCCTGCGCACCCGTCTGATGAATCGTTCGACGCGCCGTCTCGCGCTCACGTCGGCCGGCGAAAGCTATCTGCGGCGCTGCCGCCAGATCCTCGCCGACGTCGACCGCGCGGAAGAAGAAGCGAGCTGCGCGCACGAACGGCCGGCCGGCGTACTGCGCATGCACAGCTTCGCGAGCGTCGGTCATCACTATGTGTTGCCCGCGCTGACGCGCTATCACGCGCAGTTTCCGGGCGTGTCGATCGAACTGTCGCTGTCGCAGCGCATGCCCGACCTGTTCGACGGCACGAGCGACATGGCCGTGGTGACAGCGTCGTCGCTGCCCGATTCGGAACTCGTGTCGCACCTGCTCGGCTCGACCTTCAGCATCCTCTGCGCGTCGCCCGACTATGTGAAACGCCACGGCGCACCGGTACGCCCGCAGGATCTCTCCGCGCACGCGTGCCTGACGCTGTGCACGCCGGCGTTCCCGACGCACGAATGGGTGCTCGAGGGGCCGGAGGGTGTCGAGCAGATCCACGTCGCGGGGCCGGTGCAGACCAATACGGCCGAATCGCTTGCCCTCGCAATCCGCGACGGCATCGGGATCGGCATGCTGCCGCTGTATTCGGCGATCGACGCGCTGCGCGACGGCACGCTCGTCCGCGTGCTGCCCGCGCATATCCTGCAGAAGATGAACGTGTACGCGCTGTATCCGTCGCGCCGCTTCGTCGATGCGAAGGTGCGGACCTGGGTCGAGATGCTGCGTGCCCAGGTGCCGGGGATGATCGCGCGCGACGTCGAGATGCTGAACGCGATCGATCGCGAACCGCAGGCCGCCTGAGCGGCGGGTTTGCACCGGCGCATGGCCGCACTGCCGGTGTCTTCTCTTCAAGCCAATCGAAGCCAATCGAAGCCAACGCAACCCGCGCCGCGCCTGCATGACATCGTTCACGCGGGCAGCGGCGCTGCGTCATGCCGTTACAGCGCGGGCTTGGCAGCCGCGCCCGATTCCGTCGTCGGTTCGCCGGCGTGACCATAGGCGGCCTGCGCAGCCTTCCGTTGCGCGAGACGCTTTTCGTGGAGTCGTTCCTGCGCCGCCATGATGTCGTCCGGATAGTTGTTGACTTCGCCGCGCGCCGGGTTGTAGCCGACCGACTCGAGATCGATCAGCTCCTGCAGCACTTGCGCGCGCGTGACGGGCGACTGGGCCGACTGGGCGAAAGACAGCGCCGGTGCAGCGAGCAGGACGGCAGCGGCGGCGGTAACGACGAGCGATTTCACGAGGTTCTCCTGGGGGCGGGGTGGGCGGCCGGTTCGACGCGCGATGCGTGCCCCGACCTTTGCTGGCAGTCTACGCAGCGCCCGCGCGCGTAAAAACCCCGATTCCAGGCACGCTGCCTTCCAGATGGAACAACATTGGGGCAGGCCGCCCGCGGCCGGCGAACCCGTGTGCGGACGCAGGTTCGTGGCCGTCGGGCGACGAGGCATCACGCCGGTCAGAAGCGCGTGCGCATGCCGATCGTGCCGACGATCTGGTTCGCGGTGCTCGATGCGCCGCCCGAGCCGTTGATGAACGCCTGGTAGCCGCGGCCCGCTGCGTGCTGGTACATCGCTTCCGCATAGACGTCCGTGCGGCGCGACAGCTTGTAGACGGCCTGCAGGTCGACCTGGTGCCACTTCGGATCGGTGCCGTGCTTGCTGTCGGGGTTCGACACGCTGGCGTCCGTGTACACGTAGGCCGCGCCGACGCTGACGGCCGGCGTCACCGCATAGCGCACGTTCACGTCGTAGTTGTTGAACGCGACCTGGCCGGTCGAGCCGAACGAGCCCGTGTTGTCGTACTGCGAACGCGTATAGACGAAGCCGACGGTGGCCGGGCCGAACCCGTAGCTGATGCCGCCGCCGTACGAACGCATGCGGTCCGAGCCGATCGACCAGCCGCCCTGGTTCAGGCTCTTCGCTTCGACCGCATCGGTCGCGCCGGGGCTCGCGCTCGTCGAGCCCTTCGTGCCGTTCATCTGCAGGTACGCGCCGGCCAGCTTCAACGGGCCGTTCGTGTAGCTCGCCGCGACGCTGTACGCGCGGTTCGCGCCGAAGTTGGTCGCGTTCGAGAACGCATACATCGCGCCGACCTTGAAGCCCGCATAGGTCTCGCTCGTGTACTTGACCGCGTTGTTGATGCGCAGCGAGTGGTTCAGGTTGTCGTTGTCGAACGGATGCGCGAAGCTCGCGTCGCCGAAGTCGCCGGCCGTGGCCGACAGCGGCGCGACGAAGTCGACCATCGTGTCGTACTGGCGGCCGAGCGTCAGCGTGCCGTAGCCGGTCTGGCTCAGGCCGACGTACGCGTGGCGGCCGAACAGCTTGCCGTCCTGCCCGAGCCCGCCGTTGTTCACGTTGAAGCCGTTCTCGAGCACGAACAGCGCCTTCAGGCCGCCGCCGAGATCCTCGGTGCCGCGAAACCCGACGCGGCTGCCGTTGACGGTGCCGCTGTTCAGGCGCCACAGCGATGCACCGTTGGCGTTGTTGGTGTAGACGATGCCGGCGTCGATCAGGCCGTACAGCGTGACCGAACTCTGTGCGTGAGCGAGCGGGGCGAACAGTGCGGCGGCGCATGCGCCGGCGATGAGGGTTTTTTTCAAGTGAAGGCTCCTGCGTGTGGGACTGGGAACGAAAGTTCGGCGCAAGTATAGGAACGCATCGCGCGCGCGAGGCCGCCGGGGCCGCGAGCGCACCTTTCCGGATCCGGCAAGAGTCCTTCACAAAACTGACACGATGTGCCGCGCGCGCCTGAGGCCGGCGGTTTTTGCGCGATCGTGCACGGATGGCATCCGCTCCTCGGTGACCGGCTGTCGCGTCGTTGCAACATGCGCGGGGCGCGGCACGGCGGTTGATCGGCGTGACCGGCGCGCGGAGAATGAGGCGTTCACGCCGGCGACGGGTGTCACACGAATGAGAAGACGCGTGCGCATCACCGATCGCCGAGTCTCGTCGATACTCGTCAACTGGGTCGCACGGCCGTCGGCGCAAAGCGCGCGGCCGTTTTCATGGATGCCACGGGGAGACTTCACATGAATCTGTTCAACGTACGCCTGCGCGGCCGCGACGGCCTGTTCACGATCGGCATCGACGGCGGCACGATCGCGCGGGTCGACGCGCAGCCTTCACCGGTCGCGCCCACGGGCACGGCGGACCTCGACGCGGGCGGCCGCCTGGCGATTGCGCCGCTCGTCGAGCCGCATATTCACCTCGACGCGGTGCTGACCGCCGGCGAGCCCGCATGGAACATGAGCGGCACGCTGTTCGAGGGCATCGAGCGCTGGGCCGAACGCAAGGCGACGATCACGCACGAGGACACGAAGGCGCGCGCGCATGCGGCGATCGGCATGCTGCGCGATCACGGGATCCAGCACGTGCGCACGCACGTCGACGTCACGGACCCGACGCTCGCCGCACTGAAGGCGATGCTGGAGGTGAAGGACGAGGCGCGCGGGCTGATCGACCTGCAGATCGTCGCGTTTCCGCAGGAAGGCATCGAATCGTTCGACGGCGGCCGCGCGCTGATGGAGCAGGCGATCGACCTGGGCGCGGACGTCGTCGGCGGGATTCCGCATTTCGAGAACACGCGCGAGCAGGGTGTCAGCTCGATCCGCTTCCTGATGGATCTCGCGGAGCGCACCGGCTGCCTCGTCGACGTGCATTGCGACGAAACCGACGATCCGCATTCGCGCTTCCTCGAAGTGCTCGCGGAAGAGACGCGCGTGCGCGGGATGGGCTCGCGCGTGACGGCGAGCCACACGACCGCGATGGGCTCGTACGACAATGCGTACTGCTCGAAGCTGTTCCGCTTGCTGAAGCGCGCGGGCCTGAACTTCATCTCGTGCCCGACCGAGAGCATCCACCTGCAAGGGCGCTTCGACACATTTCCGAAGCGGCGGGGCGTCACGCGCGTCGCGGAGCTCGACCGCGCGGGCATCAACGTGTGCTTCGGGCAGGATTCGATCAAGGACCCGTGGTATCCGCTCGGCAACGGCAACATCCTGCGCGTGCTCGATGCGGGCCTCCATATCTGCCACATGATGGGCTACCAGGACCTGCAGCGCTGCCTCGACTTCGTGACCGACCACAGCGCGACGACCATGCATCTCGGCGACAACTACGGCATCGCGGTCGGGCGTCCGGCGAATCTCGTCGTGCTCGACGCGGACAGCGACTACGAAGCGATGCGCCGGCAGGCCAAGGCGACGCTGTCGATCCGCCACGGGAAAGTGATCCTGCGGCGCGAACCGGAGCGCGTCACGTATCCGGATTGACGCGGACTTGACGCACGCGGCGGGCGATCCCGGCCCGTCCGGCGGCATGTATTCATGGAATGCATCAGTCAATTCGAAAAATACGTTTGTCTCATGATGGGCGCCGGCCTACGATGCGGTCCTGACGGCGGCGTGCGTGTTGCGCGCCGTCTTTTCGACTCCATTCGCCGACCCCATGCGCCCCGATCTCCCGTCCGCTCCCGCATCCTCCTCGCCGGCCGCCAGCCCGTTCGCGCGCGTGGCCGTCGTCACGATCCTGACCGGCGTCGGCGCGGGCCTCGGCGGCATGCTGCTCGCGCTGCTGTTGCATGCGATCCAGCACGTCGCGTACGGCTACAGCGTCGCGCACGTGATCGGCACCGAGAGCTTCCTGACCGGCGCGAGCGGCGCGGATCCGCTGCGCCGCCTCGCGGTGCTGGTCGCCTGCGGGATCGTCGCCGGCGGCGGCTGGTGGGCGTTGTACCGGTATGGCCGGCCGCTCGTCAGCATCCGCCGCGCGGTGCGCGCGGCAGACCCGCGGATGCCGGTCGTCAGCACGACGGTTCACGCGCTGCTGCAGATCGTCACCGTCGCGCTCGGCTCGCCGCTCGGCCGCGAAGTCGCGCCGCGCGAGATCGGTTCGCTGCTTGCCGGGCGGCTGGCGCATGCGGCGGGGCTTACGCCCGACGACTGCCGGCTGATGGTCGCGTGCGGTGCGGGCGCGGGCCTCGCGGCCGTCTACAACGTGCCGCTCGGCGGCGCGATCTTCGTGCT
Organism: Burkholderia sp. 4NA327C6; assembly: GCF_005502655.1. NCBI lineage: Bacteria > Pseudomonadati > Pseudomonadota > Betaproteobacteria > Burkholderiales > Burkholderiaceae > Burkholderia > Burkholderia sp. 4NA327C6. The sequence goes on from NZ_SCNZ01000004.1 coordinate 236,993, forward strand.
CGAAGTGCTGCTCGGCACGTTCGAACTGCGTGCGCTTGTCATCGCGGTCGCGACGTCGGCGATCGGGGCGGCCGTTGCGTGGATCGGCCTCGGCAACGAACACCAGTACACGGTGCCTCCGTTCGTGCTGAGCACGCCGCTCGTGGTGTGGTCGATCGTCTGCGGGCCGCTGTTCGGTCTTGCCGCGTACGGCTTCGTGCGGCTCACGACCCAGGCCCGGGCGAACGCGCCGAAAGACTGGCGGCTGCCGGTGCTCGCGCTGGTCAACTTCACGGTGATCGGCGTGCTCGCGATGCGGTTTCCGCAATTGCTCGGCAACGGCAAGGGCCCGGCGTCGTTGGGCTTCGACGGCACACTGACGATCGGTCTCGCTGCGGCGCTGCTCGTGCTGAAGGTGCTGATCGAGGCGGGCAGCCTGCGGGCGGGTGCGGAAGGCGGCCTGCTGACGCCGGGCCTCGCGAACGGCGCGCTGCTCGGCGTCGTGCTCGGCGGGCTGTGGAGCCTCGTGTGGCCGGGCGCGTCGATCGGCGGATGCGCACTGATCGGTGCGACCGCGTTTCTCGCCGCGTCGATGCAGATGCCGATCACGGCGGTCGTGCTGCTGCTCGAATTCACGCGCGCGGATCATGACAGCCTCGTGCCGATGCTGCTTGCGGTGGCCGGCTCGCTCGTCGCGTACCGGTTCGCGCAGCGGCTGGCGGAGCGGCGGGAAAGTGCGGTTGCAACGGTGCGCGAACACGCAGCGGCTATGCGCTGACGCGCATGAGTGGTCAGGAAGCAGGAAACGCACCACCATCAGAAACCGGCGAGCCACCAGAAAAATTGACGGTTTGTATCCGTTCTGGTGAATACCGTTGCCGCGACGCTCGTGCTGGACGACGAAGCCGTAACGATCGGAAGTTCAAGCCGAACATCGCTGAAGCGAACCGCGCGTAATCGATCTATTGCATCCCGACACGGTTCTGCAGCGGTCGCCGACCCGGCGGACGCGTTGTCCTCCCTGCGTTATTCACGATAGCTTTGCCAGTTCGCTCAAACTCAAACTGTCCGAGAGAAAATGGCAACTTCGTACAAGTACGGCATTCATGAGGGCCTGCGCCGTGAAGAATTGCTCTTGCTGATCTTCATCGAAGAAACCGGCAAGGCGTTGGGTGTAGATGATGCGGTTGGCATCGCGATGGTATTGCTGGGGCAGCGTTTCATTCCCACGCGCGGCAAGTTCGCGAACGCAGTCAAGGGCACCTCCATCGCGTCTGTCGTTGCGCGTCGTATGTTGCCGTACGAGCTAAAGCACCGGATATTGCCTACCGTTACCTCGTTCACTAGCCTTATCATGTTGCGCATCAAATTTACGCGGAATATCGGTGCGTTCGTCGGGCGTGCGATTCCCGGCGTCGGATGGGTAATGCTGGCAACCGATGTATCGCTGATCACTTATCACACGGTAAAGACCTACAACGGCATCGTGAAGCCCGAGGATCGTCTGTATGGCTGACACATGGAAGCGTCTCGAAGCATTTATCACGGGCGATATCGGCGCGCTTCCAGTCCGTCGAATCGAACTGAATCGGGACACGGATCTCTATCACGATCTCGACATGGAGCCGGACGCTATCGACACGCTTATCAAGCGATGGGGGGAGGCGTTCGGTGTCGACCTGTCCGCGTTCGACATTCACCATTACTACCCGTCCGCGAAGCTCGGCATGGGTTCGTTTCTCGCTGCGGTTGTCAAATCGCCGTTTAGCCTTGATGCGCGCGAGAAGTTGGGCGGCAGGTCGCTGACACTCGGAATGCTGAAAGAGGCGATGGAGCGCGGGCGCTGGGAATCGTAACCTTCTGAAGGTCGCAGGCTACTGGCCTGACACCTGTTCATGCGAACCACGCCGGATCGCTTCATGAAACGCAGAACGCCCGCCAGATTCATATCCAGGCGGGCGTTTTTGCGTTTGCACTTTCCGCCATCGATTCCGGTTTGCGCCCGCTATCGGCGGTGATTCACAGATGGGTGTTCCGACGCCCGAACTCCGTGACGCCCCTGTGACGGATTCGAGAACCTGAAATTGACCGGCGCAATGGCCACCAAAGGCATCAAGGCAGACTGCGCGGTTCTGTGCAAGAATCCGCGCGTTTCCGCGCCTCAACCAACAACGACACGCGCGGACGTCCCTATCAGGAAACGAGGAGCTCAAGTTGATTCAGCGCATTTCCCAATTCTTCACGCAGGTGGTCCACCGCGTGTTGCCCGACCCGTTGATTTTCGCGATCCTGCTGACGATCGTCACGTTCGCGCTCGCGTTCGGCCTCACGCCGAACACGCCTGTGCAGCTCACGACGATGTGGGGTTCGGGATTCTGGAACCTGCTCGCGTTCTCGATGCAGATGGTCATGATCCTCGTCACCGGTCACGCACTCGCGAGTTCGCCGCCCGTGAAGCGCATGCTCGTGGCGCTCGCGAGCACCGCGCGCACGCCCGGGCAGGGCGTGATGCTCGTCGCGTTCGTCGGCGCGCTCGCGTGCGCGATCAACTGGGGCTTCGGCCTCGTGCTCGGCGCGATGCTCGCGCGCGAAGTGGCGCGCCGTGTCGCCGGCAGCGATTACCGGCTGCTCGTTGCGTCCGCCTACATGGGCTTCCTGAGCTGGCACGGCGGCTTGTCGGGATCGGTCCCGCTCGTCGCGGCCACGAAGGGCAATCCGATGGAGAAAACCATCGGGCTGATTCCCGTGTCGGAGACGATCTTCACCGGCTACAACGCGTTCATCACGATCGGCCTGATCGTGATGTTGCCGTTCCTCGCGCGCATGATGATGCCGAAGCCGGGTGACGTCGTCAGTGTCGATCCGGCGCTGCTGGCCGAACCGCCGAGCGTCGAGCGCCAGCTCGGGCCCGATGCGACGTTCGCGGAACGGCTGGAGGAAAGCCGCTTGCTGTCGGTCTTCGTCGCGGCGCTGTGCGCGGCGTTCCTCGTGCTGAAGTTCGTGCAGAAGGGCTTCGCGCTCGACATCGATACCGTGAACCTCGCGTTCCTCGCGGCCGGCATCCTGCTGCACCGTACGCCGATGGCCTATGCGCGCGCGGTGGCCGGTGCGGCGCGCGGCGCATCGGGGATCATGATCCAGTTCCCGTTCTACGCGGGCATCCAGGCGCTGATGGATCACTCGGGGCTCGCGGGCGTGATCACGAAGTGGTTCGTCGATATCGCGAACGTGCACACGTTCCCGCTGCTCGCGTTCCTGAGCTCGGCCGTGATCAATTTCGCGGTGCCGTCCGGCGGCGGCCACTGGGTCGTGCAGGGCCCGTTCGTGATGCCGGCGGCCCAGGCGCTCGGCGCCGATCTCGGCAAGGCCGCGATGGCGATCGCGTACGGCGAGGCCTGGACCAACATGGCGCAGCCGTTCTGGGCGCTGCCCGCGCTGGCGATCGCCGGGCTCGGCGTGCGCGACATCATGGGCTATTGCGTGACGACGCTGCTGTTCTCGGGCGTCGTGTTCGTCGCAGGGATGTATCTGTTCTGACGGGGCGACGCGAGAGGCGGGCAGCGTATGCGTCCGCCTCTCGCGATCCCGAATCCGGCCTGCCGTCAGCCGGGCGACCGTGCGCCTGGCCGCTCGTGTCCGTGCCGCAACGCGAGGCTGGCGAACGCCGCGATGACGAGCGCGGCCGCCAGCAGTGTCAGCCCGTTCTTCGCGTTGCCGGTTGCCTGTTCGATCGCACCGACGACGGTCGGCCCGACGAAACCGCCGAGCAACCCGCACGTATTCACCAGCCCGAGTCCGCCTGCCAGTGCGTTACCGGCGAGCCGCGACGCGGGAAACGTGAAGACGATCGACTGAACGACGAAGAACATGAATGCGGCCACGCACACGCACAGGAGCCCCGCGGCAGGCGACGCATGCGCGGCGCCGACCATCCCGGCCGCCATCACGACCAGCCCCGCACACAGCATCCGGCGCGAATGACGCGACTCGCGCGCAAAGCGCGGCAGCGTGGCGGCGCCGCACGCGGCCGCGAGCCAGGGCAGCGCGGTCAACAACCCGACCGCGAACGGCGAGAAGCGTCCCGATGCGCCGATGATGCCCGGCAGGAAGAAAATCACCGTGTAGATGGTCAACTGGTGGCAGAAGTACACGAAGATCGCGAGCCAGATCTGCGGATCGCGCAGCGCGGTGCCGAATGCATGGCCGCCGTGCGCGCCGGCCCCCGCATCCTGCTCGGCGGCCAGCGTGCGTTCGAGTGCACGCCCGGTTTCCGGGGCGAGCCACGGTGCGGTGCTCGGACGATCCGGCAGCCGTGTCCACACGACGAATGCGAGCAGGATCGCCGGAATGCCTTCGACGACGAACAGCCATTGCCAGCCGTGGAAGCCGAGCGTGCCGTCGAGCTCGATCAGCGCGCCGGCCAGCGGGCCGCCGACGATGTTCGCGATGCACACGCCAAGCAGGAAATAGCCGGTTGCGCGAGCACGCTCCTCGCGGCCGAACCAGTACGTCAGGTACAGCATCACGCCGGGAAACAGGCCGGCTTCGGCGGCCCCGAGCAGCAGGCGCATCACGTAGAACGACGTCTCGCCGCTGACGAACGCCATGGCGACCGACAGTGCCCCCCACGTGATCATGATCCGCGTGATCCAGAAGCGCGCGCCGACGCGATGCATGATCAGGTTGCTCGGAATTTCGAAGAGCGCATAGGTCAGGAAGAACAGCCCGGCGCCGAGTCCGTACGCGGCCGATGAAATGCCGAGATCGACCCCCATCGAATGTTTGGCGAACGCGATGTTGGTGCGGTCGAGGAAGCTGATCACATACGCGGCGATCAGCAGCGGCAGGAGTTTGCGGAACAGCAGCCGGTTCAGCGACGCGCTCGCGTCGCCGGCGGCGGAAGACAGGGCCTGGGCGTGATGAGTGGACATGCGGACGACTCCGGTAAGGGCGAACCGGCGCGCACGGCAAGCACGGTGCGCCGCGTTCGGCAGATGCCGCTGCGATGCATGCAGCGGATGGGCAGACGACGGAGCCGCGCCGGCAGCACTCGAACGGAGCGGGGCGATGATGGGCGTCCTGGCGCCGGCCGGCTCGGGCCGGCGCCTTGTCACTGCGCTTGCGGATTCTGGTGTTGGGGTGCTACCCGGCGATCAGAAATTCACCGCGTCGCCGCCCTTGAGTGCGAGCATCGCGCGCGCCTCGGCCGGTGTCGCGATCTCGAGCGACAGGCCTTCGAGCACCTGCCGCATTTTCAGGACCTGCGCGGCGCTCGATTCCGCGAGCTTGCCCGGCGCGATCCACAGCGAATCCTCGAGCCCGACGCGCACGTTCGCGCCTTGCGCCGCGCCGATCGTCGCGAGCGGAATCTGGTTGCGGCCGGCGCCGAGGATCGACCACACGTAATCACTGCCGAACAGGCGGTCGGCCGTGCGGCGCATGTGCATCAGGTCTTCCGGGTGTGCACCGATCCCGCCGAGCAGGCCGAACACGCTCTGCACGAAGAACGGCGGCTTCGCGAGCCCGCGGTCGACAAAATGCGCAAGGTTGTACAGGTGCGAGATGTCGTAGCACTCGAATTCGAAGCGCGTGCCGTTCGCCCCGCAGCGCGTGAGAATCGTTTCGATGTCGGCGAACGTGTTCTTGAACACGAGGTCGCGGCTCTTCTCGAGATGTTCGCGTTCCCACGGATGCTTCAGCTCGCGAAAACGCTCGAGCATCGGGTACAGCCCGAAGTTCATCGAGCCCATGTTCAGCGATGCGACTTCGGGCTGGAAATGCAGCGCGGGCTGGAGGCGTTCGTCGACCGTCATGTGCGGGCTGCCGCCCGACGTGAGGTTGATCACCGCATCGGTTCGCGCCTTGATGCGCGGCAGGAATTCGGCGAACACGGCCGGATCCTGGGTCGGCTTGCCGTCGGACGGATTGCGTGCGTGAAGGTGCAGGATCGCCGCGCCGGCCTCGGCGGCCGCGACGGCGGCCGTTTCGATCTCGTGCGGCGTGACAGGCAGGTACGGCGACATCGACGGCGTATGGATCGCGCCGGTCGGCGCACAGGTGATGATGACTTTGCGAGCGTTGGCCACTGATGGATTCCTTTCGGTGAACGATGCAGGGTGCGTCAGAGCACTTCGACGTTGCCGCAGACGGAGATGGCCTGCCCGGTGATTCCGTGCCCGCCCGGCGAGCACAGGAACAGCGCGGTCGCGGCGATCTCGGCCGGATCGGTCATGCGTCGCAGCGAAATCTTCTCGAGGTAGCGGGTCTCCATCTCGTCGTAACCGATGCCGAGCTGCTGTGCACGCGCCTGGATCACGCGGCGCATCCGCGGGCCGCGCACGATGCCGGGTTGAATGGCGTTCACGCGAATGCCGAGCGGCCCGAGTTCGATCGCGAGGCTCTTCACGAGGCCGACCACGGCCCATTTGGTGGCCGCATACGGCGTGCGGAACGCGTAACCGAGCCGGCCTGCGACCGACGACAGCGCGATGATCGCGCCGCCGTGTTGCGCGTCGCGCAGCAGCGGCACCGCGTGGCGTGCGAACTGGAATTGCGCGGTCAGGTTGATCGCGACCGTTTGTTCCCACTGCACGGGGTCGATTTCGTCGATGCCGCCGGTCGGACCGGCGATGCCGGCGTTGTTGACGAGCACGTCGAGCCCGCCGAGCGTGGCCGATACGTCGGCGAACACGCGTTCGACGGCGGCCGGATCGGATACGTCGGCCAGCGTCGCACTGATCGCGCCGGCTCCGGCGCGCGGCGGCCGGTCGGCGAGCGCTGCAATCGCGGCTTGCGACGCGTCGCATACATGCACGTGCGCGCCGCATTCGGCGAACGCGTCCGCGATTTCAAGACCGATGCCCGATGCGCCGCCCGTCACGAGGACGCGCAGGCCGTCATAGGGTTTCAGCAGGTCGGAAGCTGTCATGCCGGGTTGTCTCCATCGTTGATGTAGTCGGATCGCGGACGCTCGCGACCGGGCGCCCGCGGCAGGCGGCCGCTACGGCTTCGCGTTCACGGTCCGCGGGGCCTGTTCCGCCCGCAGCGTCTCGGCGAGATCGTGTGCCGCGCCGCCGATGTCGAGCGCGATGCCTGCCCGCACGCCTGCGCCGTCGCGCCGTTCGAGCGCATCGACGATGGCGCGGTGCGCATCCATCGAGCGCCGCATGTGCGGGATATCGAGCGCGACCATGTTGAGGAAGGGGCCGACGCGCATCCACAGGTTCTCGACGATCGCGAGCGTGCTTTCGCTTGCGCCGTGCGCGTAGATCGCGCTGTGGAACGCGAAATTGCTTTGCAGGTAAGCGCGCGAGCGGCCTGCCTCGACGTGCGCCTGCATCGTCTCGCAGATCTTGCGCACGGCCGCGATCTGCGCGTCGCTCATGCGTCCGCACGCGCGTTCGGCGATGCAGCCCTCGAGGGCGATGCGCACGTCGCGCAATTCGTCGAGCATGTCGAGCGTCATCGGCGGCACGACGAGCGCGCGATTCGGGCCATCGACCAGCGCGCGCTCCGCGTGCAGTCGGGTGAGTGCGGCGCGCACGGGCATCGTCGACGAGCCGACCGCCTCGGCGACGCTGCGCAGGCTCAATGCCTGGCCGGGCGCGAAACGGCCGCTCATCAGCGCTTCGCGCAGTTGCTGGTAGACCTTGTCGGCCATCGTTTCCTGTTCAACGACTTTCAGTGCGGGCGGGACGATGCGAGGCGCCAAGACGCGTTCTCCGAGGTTTGATCTGTGATGTGTGATCACACTTGCGATGTGCGAAGTGTTGACGATCGAAGGCATCGAGTCAAGTCGAACGGGATCGGGGAAAACGCGGGGGAGTAGAAAGAAATCGGCGTCCGGGAAGTTGAGTTATATCCTCGGCGAAGCAGGGATGGTGATGCCGCGAATCCCCGGGCAAACGGTATCGGGCGGAGACGATCGGCAATACTTTTTTCGTGTCAGGGATTTGATTCGTTTGCTCGAACAACGGTGGGGGAAAGCCGAGCGCGTCGAATATCCACCATCAAATGGCGGGTCGCTCGCAGGGCGACAGGGTGTCATCCTGTTCGAGGTGTCGGGATGGAGCGACGCACAGGGCCACGCCACACTATTCAACGGGCGCACGTGTTACGACCATTGCTACTTCAACGAGCCGGGTGCGCGGTATCGTACCGATCGCGCAAATTTCTGGAGTCTGTCATGAGGGAAGCCTGGGTCGCTGCCGCGTTGGCCTGCTTCGTGTTTCAACCGGCGATAGCCGTGGCGAAGGACGTCGCACAAGCGTCGCCGGAGGCCGGTTCACGGACTTACATCCAGAATTTCAAGGACATGGTGCTCGCCAACTGCCTGGCTACCGCTTACAAGCGCGAGCCCGGCGTGAGCAAGGACATCGGCAGCAGCACCAGCGCGTTGCGCGACTGGACCTACTACGACATGGAGCGTGCGCCGGACGTCATTCAGGCGCTGGTCTCGAAGTATCTGGCCCGCGATTATCGGAATCCGGTGGTTGAATCGGAAGTCAGGGATGTGAAGTTCGACTTCCTGAAATGCATCGATCTGTATCACGGCAAGGAACTGGACGCCGCAGCGAAGAAGCTTGTATTGCGCCCGAACAGTACCTATCGAACCGAGCATTCGCCAAAGCCGCAGTAGCGAGCGAACGCCGTTGCGCCATGCAACGGCGCGCGGTGTGCCATTTCGCCGACGCTACTCGAGCGTCCGGATCGAATTGCTGATCCCGCGCGCGCAGTCGATCACGGCCGGCGCGAGCTTGCGGCGCGCGTCGTCGAGCGTCCAGCGGCTCGTCGGCGCCACCACGTGCACGGCGGCCACTGGCTGCCCCTGGCTGCCGAGCACGGGCGCTGCAATCGACATGTCGCCGATGAACAGTTCCTCCTGGTTCGTGGCGTAGCCTTCGAGCCGCGCGCTGTCGAGCAGCGCGACGAGTTCGTCGAGCGCCGTGACCGTGCGCGGCGTATGCGGCGTGCGCGCCATGCCGTCGAGCCGCACACGCGCTTCTTCCGGCGGCAACGCGCTCAGGAACGCGCGGCCGGAGCCGGTGCAGTACATCGGGATGCGGCTGCCGATCGGCATGTGGATCGGCACGAACTTCGTCGACACGAAACGCGCGACGTACACCATTTCATCCTCGTCCGGCTCGGTGAGGTTGGTGGTTTCGCCGGTCAGGTTCGTGAGTTCGGACAGGAACGGATTCGCGACGTCGATCAGCGTATCGGCCGCGAGATAGTTGAAGCCGATCCGCATCACGTGCGGCGTGAGCTGGTAGCGGCGCGTAACCGGATGCTTGCGGATGTAGCCGAGCTTCTCGAGCGTATAGACCATCCGCTGCGCCGAGCTTTTCGTCATGCCGGCCGCATCGGCCACTTCCGCCAGCGTCATCGTGCGGCGCTTCGCGCTGAACGCGCGCAACACGTTCAGCCCTTTCTCCAGCGACTGGTTGAACAGCAGGTCGTTTGACTGGTCGGGCGACGTTTCCATGGACAAGAGGCCGAATCGATTCGATATCGCATCATATCGTATCGCATATCGATACGCATAAATCTTTTGGCGATATTTTTGATTCGCTTTAAGATCGGGTCATCGTCGCAGTGTCGATCCGCGACCGGCCGGCGCACCGAAGTACCCGAGAAGGAGACACCATGGTTTCGTTCATCAAGCGGTTCGGCGCACTGGCCGCCGGTTTCGCCATCTGCATCGCTTTCTCCGCCGCATCGGCCGGCGCCGTCGCGGCCGAGCCCACGCTGAAGGTCGGCGCGACGGCCACCGGGGTGCCGTTCACGTTTCTCGACGTCAAGAGCAATTCGATCCAGGGGATGATGGTCGATGCGATCACCGCGGCCGGGAAGTCGGCCGGGTTTCGCGTCGACGTGCAGCAGACGGTATTTTCGGCGCTGATCCCGTCGCTCACCACGCAGAAGATCGACATCATCTCGGCCGCGATGCTGAAAACGCCGGCGCGCCAGCAGGTCGTCGACTTCTCCGACACGGTCTATACGTTCGGCGAAGGCCTGATCGTGAAGGCGGACGACCCGGGCCGCTATACGTCGATGGACGATTTCAAGGGGCAGGTGGTCGGCGCGCAGGTCGGTACGGCGTTCGTCGACGCGCTCAACAAGAAGGGCATCTTCAAGGAAGTCCGGACCTACGATTCGATCGCCGACATCATGCGCGACGTCGCGCTCGGCCGCATCAAGGCCGGCTTCGCCGACCAGCCGATCGTCGCGTACCAGATCGAACACGGCGTCAGCCGCCAGGTGCGGCTCGTGCCCGAATACCAGAGCGTCGTGAAGGGGCAGGTCTGCTTCATCGTGCGCAAGGGCGACACGGCGACGCTCGAGCAGCTCAACGGCGCGATCCGGAAAATGAAGGTCGACGGCACGCTGCAGCAGATCCTGCAGAAGTGGCACATGAGCTGAGCGCGCGCCCGGGATTCCCGGGCGGTATCGCCCGCGCATCGCGGGCACCCACTGCGGCGTGCCGCCGGGCCGTCGCATAGGAGACCTCATGTTTTTTCAGAATGCGATCGATTTCCTGCCGATCCTGCTGAAGGGAGCGGTGGTCACGATCGAGATCACGGCATGCGCGTTCGTGCTCAGCTCGGTGCTCGGGCTGATCCTCGCGTTGCTGAAGGTGTCGCCCAACCGTGCCGTGTCGACGGTCGGGAGCACGGTCGTCAACGTGATTCGCGGCCTGCCGATCATCGTGCAGCTGTTCTACATGTACTTCGTGTTGCCCGATCTCGGTATCCAGCTGTCGGCGTTCCAGGCCGGTGTGCTCGGTCTCGGCATCGCGTATTCGGCCTACCAGGCGGAAAACTTCCGCGCCGGCATCGAGGCGATCGACCGTGGCCAGATCGAAGCCGCGCACGCGATCGGCATGCGCGGGCCGATGATCATGCGGCGCGTCGTGCTGCCCCAGGCGTTCCGCATCGCGCTGCCGCCGTACGGCAACACGCTGGTGATGCTGCTGAAGGATTCATCGGTCGCGTCGACGATCACCGTCGCGGAGATCACGCGCGCCGGCCAGCTGATCGCGTCGTCGACATTTCAGAACATGAGCGTCTATACGCTCGTCGCGTTGCTGTATCTCGCGCTCGGCCTGCCGCTGATGTTCGGCGTGCACCGGCTCGGCAAGCGACTCTCGCTGAGGAGAGGCGCATGATCCGGATCGACGCGATACACAAGCGGTTTCAGCAGCACGCCGTGCTGAAGGGCGTCAGCCTCGACGTGCAGCAGGGTGAGGTCGTGTGCCTGATCGGGCCGTCCGGCTCGGGCAAATCGACCGTGCTGCGCTGTATCAACGGCTTCGAGACTTACGATGAAGGGGCGATCACGATCGACGGCGTGAAGGTCGACGCGCATTCGAAACGGATCCACGAGCTGCGGATGCGGGTCGGCATGGTGTTCCAGCGCTTCAACCTGTTCTCGCATCGCACGGCGCTCGAGAACGTGATGGAAGGGCCGGTCCACGTGCGCCGCACGCCGGCCGCGCAAGCGCGCGAGCAGGCCCGCGCGCTGCTCGACAAGGTTGGGCTCGCGCACCGGATGAATGCGTATCCGTCCGAGCTGTCGGGCGGGCAGCAGCAGCGCGTCGCGATCGCACGCGCGCTGGCGATGGAGCCGCAGGCGATCCTGTTCGACGAACCGACGTCGGCGCTCGATCCCGAACTCGTCGGCGAAGTGCTCGGCGTGATGCGCGGACTCGCGCGCGACGGCATGACCATGGTCGTCGTCACGCACGAAATGGCATTCGCGCGCGAGGTGGCCGACCGCGTGTGTTTCCTGCACGACGGCACCATCTGCGAAAGCGGATCCGCACGCGACGTGCTCACGCAGCCGAAACATCCCCGCACGCAGGAATTCCTGCGTCGACTGCTGGCGTCGGACGACGCCGCCACCCCGGATCGAACATGAGTGCAAGCAACGCGGCACCCGGATGGCCCGACTCCCGGTGGCCGGACTCGCTGTGGGCGGCGACCGCCGCGCCGGCGCCCGATACTCCCGCGCTCGACGCGTCCGCGTCGTGCGACGTGGCGATCGTCGGTGCTGGCTTCACGGGCCTGTCGACCGCGCTTCACCTGGCCGAACGCGGCGTGAACGTGCGCGTGATCGACGGCGCGCAGCCGGGCTGGGGCGCGTCCGGCCGCAACGGCGGCCAGGTGATCCCCGGCCTGAAATACGACCCCGACGAACTGGTCCGCCGGTTCGGCGACGAAGCCGGCGAGCAGCTTGCCGCCGTGGTCGGCGGTGCGGCCGACACGGTATTCGACCTGATCGCGCGGTACGCGATCGACTGCGATGCGCGACGCCACGGCTGGATCCAGCCGGCACCGACTGCCGCGATGCTCGACACGGTCGCCCGGCGTGCGCAGCAGTGGGCCGCGCGCGGGGCACCGGTCGAACTGCTCGGTCGCGACGACGTCGCGCGCCGCCTCGGCACGCATGCGTACGCGGGCGGCTGGATCGATCGACGCGCGGGCAGCGTGCAGCCGCTCAGCTATACGCGCGGCCTCGTGCGCGCGGCGCAGGCGAGCGGGGCGGTCGTGCACGGGCTGACGCGCGCCGTCGGGCTGACGCGTGTCGACGGCCGCTGGCAGGTCGCGACGGCCGGCGGCGCGACGGTATCGGCGGACCGCGTCGTGATCGCGACCAACGGGTACACGGACGGGCTGTGGCCCGGCCTGCGCCAGTCGGTGATCGCCGCGAACAGCTTCATCGTCGCGACGCAACCGCTCGCGCCGGAGCTCGGTCGCGACATCCTCGCCGGCGGCGAGGTCGCATCGGATGCGCGGCGCCTGCTGCTGTACTTCCGGCGCGATGCCGCGGGACGCCTGCTGATGGGCGGCCGCGGCCCGTTCGCGGAGCCGCGTGCGGCGAGCGACTGGCGCCATCTCGAGCGTGCGACGACGCTGCTGTATCCGCAACTGAAGGGGGTCCGCTTCGAATACCGCTGGGCCGGGCGCGTCGCGATCACCGCGGATTTCATGCCGCACGTGCACGAGCCCGCGCCGGGCGTGACGATCGCGCTCGGCTACAACGGGCGCGGCATCGCGATGGCGACGACGTTCGGCAAGCATCTGGCCGCGCACCTGTCGGGCGACGCGCAACTGCCGCTGCCGTTGCGGCGCACGCCGATCCGGCCCATTCCGTTTCACGGGCTGCAGCGTTTCTATATCGCGGCCGGCGTGGCCTGGTATCGGCTGCTCGACAGCCTGTCGTGACGCAGGCGGGACGCCGAGTCGCCATCCGGCATCCGATCGGGCAGAATCGGCACCTCCAGTTTCCGCCGACGGAGCCAGCATGACCGATCCGAACGAACCACCCGCCCGCCGGGCGTACGCGAGCTTCGCGCAACGCTATGCCGACATCGCGCCGACGAAGGCGCACAACGCGCTCTACGAGCGACCTGCGACGATGGCGCTGCTTGGCGACGTAGCCGGCCTGACGGTGCTCGATGCCGGCTGCGGGCCCGGCATCTGCAGCGCGCACCTCGCACGCCAGGGCGCGACGGTGCATGCGTTCGACGTCACGCCGGAGATGGTCGCGCTCGCGAAAACGCGCTGCGCGGGCCTCGCGGTCGACATCGTGGAAGGCGATCTGGAGGGGCCGCTGGCCTGGCTGCCCGACGCAGCATTCGACAAGGTCGTTTGTTCGCTCGCGTTCGACTACGTGCGCGATCTTCTGCCGACGCTGCGCGAATTCCGGCGCGTCGCACGGCCGGGCGCCACGCTCGTGTTTTCGATGGCGCATCCGATGCGCGACTGGATGGACGAACGCACGCGCGGCGAGGGCAGCTATTTCGATACGTCCCGCTTCGGCTTTCACTGGTCGGGTTTCGGCGAACCGAAACCCTATGTCGAGGCGTGGCGGCGGCCGCTCGCCGACATCCTGAACGCCGTGGCCGACAGCGGCTGGCGGCTCGACCGGTTCGTCGAGCCGAAGCCGCTGCCCGAGATGAAGGCCGCATCGGAGCGGCTTCATGCGGAGCTGTCGCTGGCCCCGGCCTTTCTCTGCATCCGCGCGCGCTGCTGACGCGACGCGCCCCGACGCGGCGGCCAACCGGCACTCAGTGCCGCACCGGCTCGTCGTTCAGCGTGCCGAGGAACGCTTCGATATCCTTGATGTCCTGCGCCGTCATCGCGGGCTTGTCGCCCGGCTTGCGATCGAACGGCGCATCGGTCACGTCGACGTTCGCGCGATACTTCGGCGGGATGTCGTCGTACTCGTCGACCTTGCCGTCCGCGCCGCGCGAATAGAACTTCTGCGGCGCGATGCTGCGCTCGTTGTAGAACGCCATCACCTGGTCGAGCGTGTGGAACACGCCGTTGTGGAAGAACACGTGGCGCGTCGCCGAGTTGCGCAGCGTCGGCGTCAGGAACATCCCGCAATACTGCGTCTGGTCCTTCAGGTCGTCGCGGAACGGCCCGCACACGCCGAGATCGTAGAACGCCGGGTTGCGGTTCTGCGCGAGCGCCCGGTTGCGCGGCGCGCCGAGCGCCTCGTACTGGTAGTCGGTAAACATCGGCGGCAGCCCGTCCTTGCCGGGTTTCGACAGGTGGCAGCCCGCGCAATTCGCCTTGTCCGGATCGTTGAACAGGCGCAGCCCGCGCAGTTCGGCCCGCGTGAGGCGCGCGCGGCCTTCGAGCCAGCGGTCGTACTTGCTGTCGTACGGATGGAACGACGGATCCTCCACCTGGTAGCGCGCGATCGCGAACATGGCCTCCGACACCGCGAGCTGCGGCGTGGAAAACACGCGCGCGCCGAACAACTGCTCGAATTGCGCGCGATGCGACGACTGCGCGAGCTTGCGCGCGACGTCGTCGACGCTCGCGTTCGCCATCTCGACCGGATTCAGCAGCGGGCCGAACGCCTGTTGCTGCAGCGTATCGGCGCGGCCGTCCCAGAACATCCCGCCCTGCGGCACGAGCTGCGGCGCGGCCGACGTGCCGGCCACCTTCTGCGCCTTGACGACGCCGGCCGCCGACGCGGCCTGCTGCGCGACGCTCGGCGCGGCGTCGTTTTCACCGGCATCGGGGCCGATGCTGAAGTTCGGCTGGCGGTACAGGTACATCAGCGACGGCGGCGGGCGATAGCCCTGCTGCGTCATCGCGAGGCCGCCCGGCTGCACGTCGAGCGCGTTCGGCGGGCCATACGCATGATCGGGGCTGTGGCACGACGCGCACGACTGCTTGCCCGACGCGGACAGCGACGGATCGGCGAACAGCGCGCGGCCGAGCTGCGCGACCGCCGACAGCGGTTGCGCGGCGGGCCGCTGCAGCACGACCGGATGCGGGTTCGCGCCCGTCCAGTCGGCGACCACGGTGCCGATCGCCGCCGGCACCCGCGCGGGAAACGCGATCGCGAATGCGCCATAGCCGATCACGGCCGCGCCGAGCACGAACGCCGCACGGCGCACCAGGCGGGAAGGGGGGCGCGGCGCGGGCGTGCCGGCGGCATCGGGAGACGGAAACGCGGGGCGAGCTGTCATGCTGTCGGTCGAAAAACGGGCGTCGCACGAAGCGGCGCGTTGAAATGGAAACGGCCGGCGCGTGATGCGCCGGCCATGCGGTCAGGCAATACCGGTCAGATCGCCGGCGCCGAGCTCAAAGCGGTGCCGAGCGTCGGGTCGAGATACAGCGGCGTCGTGTTCGGCTTCGACGTGAAGTCGAACAACGCGCGCAGGTCGCCTGCCGTCGCATCGAACGAGCCGCCGCCGATGCGCTGGCCGCCGAGCCAGTTGTCCTCGATGAAGCGCACGACCGACGCCTGGTCGAGCATCGTGTGGTCGACGTAGTTCTGCTTCGCGTACGGCGAGATCACGACGAGCGGAATGCGCACGCCCGGGCCGCAGCGGCCGTTCACGGTCGCGCCGTTCACGCCGGTGGTGCCGCCCGTGCCGCACTTGCCGCTGCCGTTGACCTGGTCGACCGCGTCCGACGATGCGTGCGTCGGTGCCGTGTACACGTGGTCGTACCAGCCGTCCGAGTCGTCATAGGTGACGATCACGGCCGTGTTCTGCCAGTCCGGCTGCTGCTGCAGGAAGTTGACGACCTTCGTCACGAACGCCTGCTCGTCGAGCGGATCCGAATAGCCCGCATGCCCGTCCTGCGCGGCCGGCGCCTTCAGGTAGCTGACCGACGGGAAGTTGCCGGCCTTCACGGCCGCGAAGAAGTCGTCCGAGTCGTACTGGTGGTTCGCGGGTTCGGCGGTCTTGCCGTCGGCCTGGAAGCTCGAACCGATCGCCGCGACCGAACTCGGGCGCGTGTGCTGCGGGTTCGCGGTCGATGCGTAGTACTGGAACCAGTTGTGGTGCGGGATGTAGTCGGCCGTCGCGGCGTTCACGGCGGTGGCGACCGTGCTGCGCGCGCAGCCCGTCGTACCGTTGCCGTTCGTCGTCGACAGGTTGAAGCCGCCCATGAAGCCGCCCCACGTGATCTTCGCGGCGTTCAGCAGGTCGCCGATGTTCTTGCCGGTCATCATCGCCTGGTCGGTCGTGCTCGAACACACGTCGAAGCCCGGGTCGACGTCGTTGATCATCGTGAAGCCGCCCTGGCCATCATTGATGTAGTACGAGGTCGCGGCGAGCGTCGACGGCTGCTTCGACGTCTTGACGATCTGCATCCCGTTGGTCTGGCCCGACACGACGTTCAGCGCGCCCGGCGTCGACGGGCCGTAGACCGTCGTGAACGTGTTGTCGCTCATTGCGAAGCGCTGCGCATAGTTCCACAGTGCCGTCACGGTGTTGCCGTCGAAGTAGCCCATCACCTGGCCCTTCGTGCCGAACGCGCCGGCGCCGCCGGACGAGCCCTTGCCGGTGTATTTCGGGAACAGGTCGGCGAGGCCGTTGTCCTCGGCCTGCTGCTCGGCCGTGTACGCGTGGTTCTGGTCGGCGGTCGCGGCCTGCGTGCGGTCGAGGCGGAACGGGTTCGCCGCGTCGGTGCCGTTGGCCGTGTTCGTGAAGTTCGGGTTCGCGGTGAGCAGCGTGCCCGTCAGCCCGTTGATCGTCGGCGTGCCGGACTTGGCGGTGAACGCCGGTTCGCCCGACGGGTTCGTCGCGTTCGGGTAGGTGCCGAAGTAGTGGTCGAACGAGATGTTTTCACCGTAAATCACGACGACGTGCTTGATCGGCGTGGCGGTCTGCAGCGCATCCTGCGACGACACGGCAGGCGTCGACGTGGGATCGTCGCTGCCGCCGCAGGCGAACAGCGCCAGCGCCGCGGCTGCGCAGGCGGTGACGAGCAAGGCTTGACGGAACATCGGGAAACTCCAGGTAAGGTCTTCGATGGTGGAGAGCGGCCCCGTCGCCGTGTCGGTTCGGCGCGAAGCTCGTGAGAGAGCACGCGCATTGGAACAGCCCCGTATGAAGATATGGGGACGGAGTGGTTTCGTCGCGATTGCGCTGCGGTATCGATTTCATTACGGCGGAATGTGATGCGAAAGTGAACGGAAAGGGGCGGACCGCATGCCATCTTCGCGTCACATCCCGAGGCGCGCGGGCCGATTGCCGCGGATGCCGCGCGGGGCGGGGGACGCGGCGCCATCGACCGGTCGGCGCACGGTGCGGCGCAGCGCGAGTTTTTTGACAATCGGATGACGTATTTCTACGATGAATGCCCTGCGGCGACGAATTCGCGTGGCCGACCGTCAGCGAGAATTCATCGTGCCGATCCCCGTTCTGTTTGCCGTTCTGTGTGCGGCGTTCCTGCACGCGTCATGGAATGCGCTCGTCCGCAGCAGCGGCGACCGGCTCCGGTCGGCCACGGTGCTGCAGATCGCGATCGGGCTGTTCGCGCTGCTGTTCCTGCCGGCCGCGGCGCCGATCACGCCTGCGAGCTGGGCATGCGTCGTCGCGTCGGCCGTGCTGCACGTCGTCTATACGCTGCTGCTGGTGCGCGCGTACGAGCACGGCGACCTGAGCGTCGCGTATCCGGTCGCGCGCGGCACCGCGCCGTTGCTCGTCACGCTCGGCGCGGCGGCGTTTGCGGGCGAGCACCTGAATGTCGGTGCGCAATGCGGGCTCGTGCTGATCTGTGCGGGCATCCTGGCGATCGGCCTGGAGCGCGGGCGCGGCGCGAAGCACCGGATGATGCAGGTGCTGCCGACCGCGTTCGCGACCGGCGTGTCGATCGCGGCCTACAGCGTGGTCGACGGGATCGGCGTGCGGGAAAGCGGCAACACGGTCGGCTATACCGCGTGGATGTTCGTGCTGACGGGCGCGATGATGGCCGCGTACTACCGGCTGCGGGCGGGGCCGCTGCGGCTGACGCAGGAGGTCGGTGAAACGGCTAAGGCCGCGTGCGGCGGCGTGTTCGCGGCGCTCGCGTACGGCATCGTGATCTGGGCGATGGATCGCGCGCCGATGGGGCCGGTGTCGGCGCTGCGGGAAACGAGCGTGGTGTTCGCGGCGCTGATCGCGCGCGTGTATCTCGGCGAGCGGCTGACGCCGCGCCGCGCGGCCGGTTGCGCGGTGATCGCGGCGGGGGCGTTGCTGATCAGTGCATTCGAAGTGGCGAGATGACGGGGCCGGCCTGGCGCACGGCCCGCTACATCAGGCCTCGACCGGCATCGCACTCGTGCACTTGATCTCGTCGAGGCACACGCTCGAATGCACGCCGCTCACGCCGGGAATGCGCATCAGCGTCTCGAGCAGGAATCGCGACAAGCCCTTCAGATCGTGCGCGACGACCTTCAACACGTAGTCGATGTCGCCCGTCACCGAGAAGCATTCCTGGATCTGCGCGAGATCGGACACCAGTTTCTGGAACTTCGACAGGTCGCGGATATGCCCGCGCTCCATCGTCACGTGCACGAAAGCGGTCACGCCGAAACCGAGCGTGTCGGGGCACAGCCGGGTTTCGTAGCGACGGATCGCGCCGATCTCCTCCAGCCGCCGGTGGCGGCGCAGCGTCTGCGCGGGCGACAGGCCGACGGCCTTCGCCAGATCGAGGTTCGACGCGCGGCCGTTCTCCTGCAGGATCGCGAGCAAGTGGCGATCGAGGCGATCCAGAACCGGTTCATGCATTTTTGTTTCCTCATCTGTCTCCTGGATGCAATCTTATCTCATAATGTAGGGTTTGCATGAACGGGTTACGAAACCCGATTTCGCCGTCGCGACGCTAAACTGACGCCGGATTTTCGTGTGCGAACGCAGCAATGCGGGCGCGGCGACAGTCGGCGGCCGGTCTGGCGGGCACGCCGACGCGAATCGGGCGCCGCCACGCGAAGATTGCAGTCCCCAACCCGGCGGCTCCACGAACGGCCCCGGCACACCAAAACAGCGCCCGGCACACCGAGGCGCGCCGCACCCCGCTGCAGGCGGAGGCGGACAGAGTGGAGAAGACATGGTTTCTGGAAACGAGAGCGACGGCCTGAAGCGCGGGCTGAAGAACCGGCACATCCAGCTGATTGCGCTCGGCGGCGCGCTCGGCACGGGGCTGTTCCTCGGCATCGCGCAGACGATCAAGATGGCGGGCCCGTCCGTGCTGCTCGGCTACGCGGTGGCCGGCATCGTCGCGTTCTTCATCATGCGCCAGCTCGGCGAGATGGTCGTCGACGAGCCCGTCGCCGGCTCGTTCAGCTACTTCGCCAACAAGTACGTCGGCCACTTCACCGGCTTCCTGTCGGGCTGGAACTACTGGGTGCTGTACATCCTCGTCAGCATGGCCGAGCTGTCGGCCGTCGGGATCTACGTGCAGTACTGGTGGCCGGGCGTGCCGACCTGGGTGTCGGCGCTGGTCTTCTTCGTCGCGATCAACCTGCTCAACCTGGCGAGCGTGAAGTCGTACGGCGAAACCGAATTCTGGTTCTCGATCATCAAGGTCGCCGCGATCGTCGGGATGATCGGCTTCGGCGGCTGGCTGCTCGCGAGCGGCCATGCGGGGCCGGAGGCAAGTGTCCGGAACCTGTGGCAGCACGGCGGCTTCTTCCCGAACGGCGTGTCGGGGCTCGTGATGTCGATGGCCGCGATCATGTTCTCGTTCGGCGGGCTGGAGCTGATCGGCATCACCGCGGCCGAGGCCGACGATCCGAAGCGCAGCATTCCGCGCGCGACCAACCAGGTGATCTACCGCATCCTGATTTTCTACATCGGCGCGCTCGCGGTGCTGCTGTCGCTGTATCCGTGGGAGAAGGTCGTCACCGGCGGCAGCCCGTTCGTGCTGATCTTCCACGCGCTGAGCAGCAACGTGGTGGCCAACGTGCTGAACGTGGTCGTGCTGACGGCCGCGCTGTCGGTCTACAACAGCGGCGTGTACAGCAACAGCCGGATGCTGTTCGGCCTCGCGCAGCAGGGCAACGCACCGAAGGTGCTGTGCTCGGTGAACAAGCGCGGCATTCCGCTCGCCGCGCTCGGCGCGTCGGCGCTCGCGACCGGCCTGTGCGTGCTGGTCAACTACTTCATGCCGGGCAAGGCGTTCGAGGTGCTGATGGGCCTCGTCGTGTCGGCGCTGATCATCAACTGGGCGATGATCACGCTGATCCACCTGAAGTTCCGCCAGGCCAAGCGTGCAGCCGGGGAGGAGACTTCCTTCCGCAGTCTGGGCTATCCTTTCACGAATTACCTGTGCCTGGCATTCATGGCCGGCATTCTCGTCGTGATGTACCTGACGCCGGATCTCCGCCTGTCGGTGTACCTGATCCCGGTATGGCTCGCGGTGCTCGCGGTCGGGTATCGCTTCCGTCAGAAGAATGCAGGCTATGCGGTGCACGACGGCGCATCCGCACGCTGACGCAGGCCACGACCGATCATTCTTCCAAACGAGACCGACTCAAGCCATGTTCGAACACATCGACGCGTACCCGGGCGATCCGATCCTGACGCTCAACGAGAACTTCCAGAAAGATCCGCGCGACCAGAAGGTCAACCTGAGCATCGGCATCTACTTCGACGCAGAAGGCCGGATTCCGGTGATGGGCGCCGTGCGCGAAGCCGAAACCACGCTGCAGCGCGACAGCAGCGCGAAGCCGTACCTGCCGATGGTCGGCCTGGCCGCGTATCGTGACGCCGTACAGGCGCTCGTGTTCGGCGCCGATCACCCGGCCCGCGCGGCCGGCCGCATCGCGACGCTGCAGACGCTCGGCGGCTCCGGCGCACTGAAGGTGGGCGCCGATTTCCTGAAGCGCTATTTCCCGGATTCGCAGGTGTGGCTCAGCGATCCGAGCTGGGAAAACCATCGCTTCATCTTCGAGCGCGCCGGCTTCACGGTGAACTCGTACCCGTACTACGACGAGGCGACGGGCGGCCTGAAGTTCGACGCGATGCTCGCGGCGATCGATGCGCTGCCGGCGCGCAGCATCGTGCTGCTGCACGCGTGCTGCCACAACCCGACCGGCGTCGACCTCGACGAAGGCCAGTGGGAGAAGCTGATCGACGTGATCGAGGCGCGCGGGCTCCTGCCGTTCGTCGACATGGCGTACCAGGGCTTCGGCGCGGGCCTCGACGCGGACGCGTTCGCGGTGCGCGAGCTGGCCCGCCGCGGCGTGCCGGTGCTGGTCGCGAACTCGTTCTCGAAGAACTTCTCGCTGTACGGCGAGCGCGTGGGCGGCCTGAGCGTCGTCTGCGAGGATGCCGCCGCGGCCGATCGCGTGCTCGGCCAGCTGGCCGGCGCCGTGCGCTCGAACTACAGCAACCCGCAAACCTACGGCGCGAAGGTCGTGGCAACCGTGCTCGGCACGCCTGCGCTGCGCAAGCAGTGGGAAGAGGAACTGGCGGCGATGTGCCGCCGCATCGCGCGGATGCGCCAGTCGATCCATGACGGCCTGCGCGACCACGTCAGCGGCGAGGCACTGACGCGCTACGTGAAGCAGCGCGGGATGTTCACGTACACGGGCCTGACCGAATCGCAGGTCGATGCGCTGCGCGAAGTGCATGGCGTGTACATCCTGCGTTCGGGCCGGATGTGCGTCGCGGGCCTGAACGACTCGAACGTCGCCATCGTCGCGGATGCCATCGGCAAGGTGCTGAAGAGCGGCGTCTGAGCGCGGCGCGCCCCGGCGCGCAACGCGGCTGGCCGAACCGGCTGTCTCCGCAAGGGGGCAGCCGGTTTTTCGTTGTGCGGCCGCAATGTGCGCCACCCGGCTGACGCGAGGGCGGCGCGGGCGTACGATCACGGCATCCAACGCGACTCGGAAGGAAGCACATGGGCATCCGGATCATCCAGCTCGGCACGCCGCGCGCGGCCGGCGAGGGCCTGCGGATCGGCACGGTGCGGCGGCCGCCGCGCGGCGTGCCGAAGGCGGAATTCGCGTCGCGCAACTACTATGATGTATGGCTGCCGACGTTGTCGCCGAGCCCGGAACTCGTCGCCCAGGCGCAGGCCGCCGAAACCGATGCCGAATGGAACGCGTTCCGGCGTCACTTCCGTGCGGAGATGGCGCAGGGCGATGCGCCGAAGGTGCTCGACCTGCTGGCCGCGCTGTCGGCGGCCACAGCGTTTTCGATCGGCTGCTATTGCGACGACGAGCGCCGTTGCCACCGCAGCGTGCTGCGCGAACTGCTCGCGCAGCGCGGCGCGGCGATCGAGCCCGACGCGGGCTGAAAGCCGTTCGTGGCGATGCCGCGCGGCCGCGCCGGCACGCTGCCGTGCCGTTATCGTGCGGCGCAGCGAACCGGTTGACGTGGGTCAAGCGTGCGGGCGCGCGCGCCACTATGCTCTCGTCATGGAGCGATTACGACGATGACAGGCGGACAGATGCAGATTGCCTTCCCGCCGGAACCACCCGAATATTGCGCACGCGATCTGGTCGTGGCGTTTTCGGCACTGGTCGACGGACGTTGCGTACAGTGCGCGGTCACGGCCGAGGCGCTGGAAGATCATTTCGGCGCGCCGTCGCTGCTCGAACGCGACTTGCTGGCTGCGTTCGACGCGCACCGGTCGGCGATCGAGGCGATGGCACGACGCATGCTCGAGGAAATCGGCGGCCGGCCGGTGCTGCTGCACAGCGGCCACTTCCGGCTCGGAGACTGATACCGCAGGAGGGCGCATGACACTGCAGGGCAACATCCACGAACGCGACTGGTCCGTCGAAGTCGAGACGCGCCCGTGCGAATCGGGCGAATTCCGCTGCCGCGTGTCGGTCGAGCACGGCACCGGCGCCGCGCGTTTTCATCACACGTTCGAGCACAGCCACGCGTATCCGACCGAGCGCGAGGCGATGATCGAAGGGTTGCGGGCCGGCATGACGTGGATCGAGATGAAGACGTCGCAAACTTTCAACGTATGAACGGACCCGCGCCGGCGACGGCGCGGGCAGACTATCGGCCGGGCAGCGATCGGAGAAATCGCGCCGTGCCACGGGCAACACGTGCCGCCGCCTTTCGATGCAGGCGGCACATGCAAGGCGGTCGACGAGCGGGCGGCCCCGTCAGGAGACACGACATGGGCGTGGGCATGCAGATCGCCTGCCTTGGATTCGCGGGGACCGCCGCGGTCGAAGCCGAAGCCGGCGCGCAGCTGGTGCGGCTCGAGCGGTTTCGCGCGCTGATCACCGGTTGCCATCTCACGATCGAATCGCTAGCCGCCGCCGATGGCGCACGCTGTTACGACGCGCGGCTCGACCTCGTGACGCACGACACGGCGCGCTGGCCGTTGCCGCCGTGCGTGGGCGACGACATGGACGACGTGCTGCGCCGTGTGTTCACGCAGGCCGAACAGGTGCTGATCGCGTGCCAGGCGGCCGGTGCAAGGGTGGGGCTGCGCAACGCGGCGGCCGGCGGCGCGGTGCGATGATGCATCGCGCGCTGCGCCGCCAGGTGTAACCCGGATCCGTCAGACCCGTGCGAGCGCTTGCGAGTCGATGATGCGCACGCGCTTGCCGCGCGTTTCGACCATCGCTTCGCGATGGAACCGCGAGAACATCCGGCTCACGGTTTCGAGCTTCATCCCGAGATAGCAGCCGATTTCCTCGCGCGTCATCCGCAGGTTGAATTCCGTCGCCGAATAGCCGCGCGCCTCGAAGCGCGACGACAGGTTCAGCAGGAAATGCGCGACGCGTTGTTCGGCCGACATCGTGCCGAGCAGCAGCATCTGGCTCGATTCGCGGACGATCTCGCTGCTCAGCATCTGGTAGAGGAAGTGCTGCATCGGCTTGATTTCGCGGCACGCCGCTTCGAGCGCACCGAACGGGATGATGCACACGACGCTGTCCTCGAGCGCGATCGCGTCGCAGCAATGCTGGCCGCCGCCGATGCCGTCCATCCCGAGCGTTTCACCGGCAATCTGGAAGCCCGTCACATGCTCGCGGCCGTCGCGATGCATCATCACCGTCTTGAACGAACCCGCGCGCACTGCATAGATGCTATGGAACGCGTCGTCGGTGCGGAACAGCGCTTCGCCCTGGCGCACCTGCCGGGTCGTGCAGATGATCGAGTCGAGGCGGCCGTATTCGGCCGCGGTCAGGTGCGGCGGCAGGCACATCGAGCGCATCGCACATACCGAGCAGCGTGCGGCGGGATGTTTGGCGGCGTCGGCGCGCGTGACCGCGCGAAGCGGAATCGTCGGCCGAGGCGTGATGGATACGTCGGCGGCGCAGGGGGTGGCTGTTGACATGAGTCACTCCGGCTCGTCAGGGGCGGTGCACGCGAGCGTGCACCAGGGATTCGATGACTTGGCATGCGGCGTCGAATTCGACGGTCTTGTCGAAGAAGTAGTCGGCTCCGGCCGATGCGCATGCCTCTCTGAATGCCGGCGCCGAATGATTCGTCAGCACGATCGTGACGATGCGCGGCGCGGCCTTCGACAGCGTCCCGATCAGGTCGAGGCCGCTGCCGTCCGCCAGCCGCAGGTCGACGATCACCACGTCCGCCTGGCTGCCGCGGATATGCGCCAACGCTTCCTGGCCGTCTTCCGCCTCGCCGACGACGGCGACACCGCGGATCGCGCCGACGAGCAGCGCGATCCGCTGCCGGACGGCGGCGGCATGATCGACGAGAAACACCCGGAGCGCGGCGGGTAACTGGCTGGCATTCATGCCGGCAGTATCGTGTTGCGCCGCCGAAAATGAAATCGGCCGAATTGGAAGTTGATGTAGGCCGCTGCGACGCGTTGTAGGGCAATTCCTACAACGCGTACGGGAAATCGCCGGAGCGGCCCCGAGGTGGCGACGTCGCGAGCGCGGCAGACGGGTAGCGCTGCCGGATCAGCCGGCCTGGCGCTCAGCCAGCGCATCGCGTGCCGTACGGCACGCGGCGAGATCCCACGCCGCACAGCCGACGCTCTTGAACAGCAACGGCCCGCTGCGGTCGAATGTGCCGGCCAGCACGTCGGCGAGCGACGCGACGTGCTGCCAGTCGACCTGCGCGACGATCAGGTCGCCGGCTTCGTGGCGCGCGCCGGCCGGATCGTCGACGACCAGCCGGCTGGCGCGCACCGTGTTCGCGTCGATCTCGGCCGCGTCCGCGGTAAACGCGCCGACGCCGACCACGAGCCGGCCTTTGCGCGCGGCTTCGCGATAGACGGGCGTGCGGCTCGTCGTCAGCGTGACGACGACGTCGATCGCATCGGGAATCGCGTCGCCATCGAGCGGCACGAGGCGCGGCGCCTGCGCGCGGTGCGCGGCACAGAATGCCGCTGCGCTGTCGGCGCTCGTGCCGCGCACGTGGAGGCGTGCTTCGGGAAAGATCGCGGCGAGCGCTTCCGCATGATTGGCCGCCTGTTTCCCGGTGCCGATCAGCAGGATGTCGCGCGGCGCGGCGCCGTGCAGCGCCTGGATGCCGAGCGCGGTGACGGCCGCCGTGCGGCGCCCGGTGACCGTCGGGCCGTCCAGCGCGAAGCGCATCTCGCCGGTGGTCGCGTCGTATGCGGTGACCTGGCCGAGGATCGTCGGCAGCCCGCGCGCGCCGTTGCCCGGACACACGGTCACGAGCTTGTGGGTCGCGAGGTCGCGTGCGCTCGACGGCATCGACAACATCACGCCGCCCGCCTGCAGCGGCACGACCAGGCGTTCGGGGCTGACGATCTCGCCCGCCGCATAGTCGGCGACGGCCTGCCTGAGCGTGGCGAGCAGCGCCGGATAGGCAAGCAGCGCGGCCGTGTCGGCCGCATCGAAAACGGGAATCGGGGAGAGAGCGGTCATCGTGTACGTCGCATGCGTCGGTGAGCGTGGACGGCGGGCGCATGCCGCACCCGCCACAGGGCTGCCGGATACCGTGACACAGGGCAGTGTGGATCGAATCTATACCACTTGATGGCGCGCTAGCAACCCAGAAAATAAAGCGCCTCGCCAGTTTTGGTTCTAATATCTGTCCAGAAAGGCCGCCATGGCCTCGATGCCGCGCGCTCCGGTATAGTGCGAACCCATTCCAGATTCACGCCCGCGACCGGGCAGGAGCCATACGATGATGTCCGCGCGTCCCGACACACTCGAAGGCGGTTTCAGGCCGCTGCAGATCTACGAGCAGGTGGCCGAGAAGATCCGCGACGAGATCCGTGCGGGGCGCTACGCCGCCGAGTCGCGGCTGCCGTCCGAGCGCGAGCTCGCGGGGCTGTTCCAGGTCGGCCGCCCGGCCGTGCGCGAGGCGCTCGGCGCACTGCAGAACGAGGGGCTCGTGTTCACGAAGCGCAATTCGGGAACCTACGTCGTCGCGTCGCCGCTCGACGTGCTCGCGGAGCGCGGCGACGCGCACCGGGCGTCCGAGCCCGATTTCAGCCCGACGTCGACGCTCGACGTGCGGCTGATCCTGGAGCCCGCGATCGCGCGCCTCGCGGCCGCCCACGGGCGCGCCGACCCCGGCGCCGAACGCTATCTGGCCCAGATGGAGACCATCACCGACGTCGACGATCCGCATCAGCGCGCGCTGTGGAACGAGAGCGACCGGCTGTTCCACCGCCAACTCGCGTTGATGACCGGCGACGCGCTGATCGTGAAGATCGCGGACGAAGTCGCGAAGACGATGGACCAGCCGCTGTGGAAGCGGCTGAAGGACGACGGCATCTACGATGCGGGCCGGATCCGGCTCTACGTGTCCGAACACCGGCTGATCTACGAGGCGATCGTGTCCGGCGACGCCGATGCGGCGGCGTTCTATGTCGAGCAGCACATCCGCCGCGTGCGGCGCGACATCACGCCGAAGTGACCGTGCCGGGCTCGTTCTGGTCTGAAAAATGACCAGAATCGAAGTTTTTATTTTGAAATTGCTTGCATGGTGACCACGCGTATCCTACATTGGTTTCACACAAAACCAATCAGGAGACATCATGCGACACCTCGTTACCGCGCTCTCGGTGGCCATCGCCGCCGGCGCGCTGACTTCCGCGCACGCGCAGGAAGTCGTGATGATCGGCCATTCGGCGCCGCTCACCGGCCCGCAGGCCGCGAACGGCAAGGACAATGAAAACGGAGCGCGGCTGGCCGTCGACGAACTCAACAAGGCCGGCATCAAGGTCGCCGGCAAGACCGTCACGTTCAAACTGGTCTCCGACGACGACCAGGCCGACCCGAAGGCCGGTGTGCAGGTGGCGCAGAACCTCGTCGACAAGGGCGTGGTCGCGGTGCTCGGGCCGTACAACTCGGGCGTCGCGATTCCCGCATCGCGCGTGTACTCGACTGCCGGCGTGCCGATGCTGCCGGTCGCGTCGAACCCGGCGCTGACCAGGCAGGGTTTCAAGAACATCTTCCGGATCGGCGCGAGCGACGAGCAGCTCGGCGGCACGATGGCCACCTTCGCCGCGAAGACGCTGAACGCGAAAACCGCCGCCGTGATCGACGATCGCACCGCGTACGGGCAGGGCGTGGCCGAGCAGTTCATGAACGTCGCGAAGGCGAACGGGATCAAGATCGTCGACCAGGAATTCACGAACTCGTCGGCCACCGATTTCCTCGGCATTCTCACCAAGATCAAGGCCAGCAACCCCGACGTGATCTTCCTCGGCGGCTATGCGGCCCAGGGCGCGCCGATGGCCAAGCAGATGAAGCAGCGCGGGCTGCGCGCGAAGCTGCTCGGCGGCGACGGCATCTGCTCGGCCGACATGGGCAAGGTCGCGGGCGACGCGGCGTCGATCGTCTACTGCGCGCAGGGCGGCGTTGCGCTCGAGAAAACGGCGGCCGGCCGCGAATTCCTGAAGAAGTACCACGACACGTATCACACCGATACGCAGGTCTATGGCGTGAACTACTACGACGGGATGAAGCTGCTCGCCGACGCGATGGTCAAGGCCGGCACGACCTCCGACAAGGCGAAGCTGATCGCGCAGCTCGCGAAGTCGAACTACACGGGCGTCGCGGGCACCTATTCGTTCGACGCGAACGGCGACCTGAAGGGCGCGCCGACCACCGTCTACGTGATCCGCAACGGCCTGCCGGAACCGTACGCGAAGTAACGGCCAGCCAGCCATCGGACGGCGGCGCGGCCGCCGTCCTTCGTTTCAACGCTTTCGATTCCCCCATGAAAATTTCCCGATCCCTTTCCACCGTCGAAGTCCACACCGGCGGCGAAGCGTTCCGCATCGTCACGAGCGGGCTGCCGCGCGCGCCCGGCGACACGATCGTCCAGCGCCGCGCGTGGCTCAAGGAAAACGCCGACGAGATCCGCCGCGCGCTGATGTTCGAACCGCGCGGCCACGCCGACATGTACGGCGGCTACCTGACCGAGCCCGTGTCGCCGAACGCCGATTTCGGCGTGATCTTCGTGCACAACGAAGGCTACAGCGACCATTGCGGGCACGGCGTGATCGCGCTGTCGACCGCGGCCGTCGAGCTCGGCTGGGTGCAGCGCACGGTGCCGGAAACGCGGGTCGGCATCGATGCGCCGTGCGGCTTCATCGAAGCGTTCGTCAAGTGGGACGGCGAGCATGCGGGGCCGGTGCGCTTCGTCAACGTGCCGTCGTTCATCTGGCAGCGCGACGTGTCGGTCGAGACGCCGTCGTTCGGCACCGTGACCGGCGACATCGCGTACGGCGGCGCGTTCTACTTCTACGTCGACGGTGCGCCGTTCGACCTGCCGGTGCGCGAAGCGGCGGTGGAAAAGCTGATCCGTTTCGGTGCGGAAGTGAAGGCCGCCGCGAACGCGAAGTACCCGGTCGTGCATCCGGAGATCCCGGAAATCAATCACATCTACGGCACGATCATCGCCAACGCGCCGCGCCACCCGGGCTCGACGCAGGCGAACTGCTGCGTGTTCGCGGATCGCGAGGTCGACCGCTCGCCGACCGGTTCCGGCACCGGCGGCCGGGTCGCGCAGCTCTACCAGCGCGGGCTGCTCGCGGCGGGCGATACGCTTGTCAACGAATCGATCGTCGGCACGGTCTTCAAGGGGCGCGTGCTGCGCGAAACGACGGTCGGCGACATCCCGGCCGTGATTCCGGAAGTGGAAGGCAGCGCGCATATCTGCGGGTTCGCGAACTGGATCGTCGACGAGCGCGATCCGCTGACCTACGGTTTTCTCGTGCGCTGAGTTGCCGCGCCGATCGGCTGCGCCCGGCGCGGCCGCCCGTTTGTCGTACCAGGCTTGGCGCGTCGTTCCCGTCACGGGGCGCGCGCCTTTTTTGCGTGTGAACGGCCGCTCGGCCGCCCGGTGTGTGCCGCCGCCACGCCATCGCCGTCCGGCGGCCCGCGCGAGTTTGGTACGATGCACCCTTTTCAGCCGAGCTCCACCCGCGTGAATCGCCGAAACGTGTCGTCAGTGCGTGCCTTCTGTGCCAGATGGGTCGCGCGCGCCCAACCCGTCGCGGCTGCCGCCGTCGCGCGGGTCAAGCCCCTCGCCGCCACCGCGTGGCAGCATGTCCGCCACCCGACGCGCCGCGGCGTCCTGCTCGCCGGCGCCGCCGTGCCGGCGCTGTTCGTGGTGTACGTGGTCGTGCTCATTCCGTTCACGCCGGGCATCGGCGACATCCGCAAGGCCCGCGTCGACCAGCCCGCGCAGGTGCTGTCCGCCGACGGCAAGCTGCTGGCCGAATTCAAGCCGTCGAACCGCGAATGGGTGCCGCTCAAGCAGATCTCGCCGCACATGGTCGACGCGCTGATCGCGACCGAGGATCACCGTTTCTACGAGCATCACGGCCTCGACTGGAAGCGCACGGCATCGGCCGCGCTCCATACGTTCTCGGGCAGCCGCCAGGGCGGCTCGACGATCACGCAGCAGCTCGCGCGCAACCTGTATCCGGACGAGATTGGCCGTGCGCCGACGCTCACGCGCAAGGTGAAGGAGGCGATCACCGCGCTGAAGATCGAGGCGGTCTACAGCAAGGACCAGATCCTCGAGACTTACCTGAACACGGTGCCGTTCCTGTACAACGCGTACGGCGTCGAGATGGCCGCGCGCACCTATTTCGACAAGTCGGCCGACGAGCTCGACGTGCTCGACAGCGCGACGCTGGTCGGGATGCTGAAGGGCAACAGCTACTACAACCCGGTGCTGAACCCCGAGCGTGCGCTGCAGCGGCGCAACACGGTGCTCGGCCAGATGGTGAAGTACGGCAAGCTGTCGCCCGCGCAGTTCGCGCAGTTGCAGCGCCGGCCGCTGCGGATCGACTTCGAGCGCCAGAAGGAGCCGCCGGGGCCGGCGCCTCACTTCGCGCAGCAGTTGCGCAAATGGCTGATCGCATGGGCCGACCGCAACGACTACAACATCTACTCGGACGGGCTGATCGTGCGCACGACGATCGACTCGCGCCTGCAGCAGATGGCGACGCAGGCGCTCACGCTGCAGGGCAACCAGTTGCAGGGCATCGCGAACAGCGCGTGGAGCGGCCGCGACGGCTGCGGCACCGACAATGAGGTGTTCCGCACCTTCATGCGAGAGTCGCCCGAGTACAAGGCCGCGCAGGACGCCGGCAAGGACGACGCGGCCGCGATGAAGCTGCTCGCGGCCGACCGCGGTTTCATGCGCGCGCTGTGCAAGACGAAGACCGACGTGCAGGCCGGCTTCCTCGCGATCGATCCGCGCGACGGGCAGATCCGTGCGTGGGTCGGCAGCCGCGACTTCACCAACGAACCGTTCGACCACGTCGCGCAGGCGCGGCGCCAGCCGGGCTCGACGTTCAAGCCGTTCGTCTATGGCGTCGCGTTCGCGAACGGGATGAAGCCGGACGACACGTTCATCGACCAGCCGGTCGAGATTCCGCTGAAGGGCGGCGAGATCTGGCGGCCGAACGACGACGTGCCGCCCACCGGCAAACCGATGACGCTGCGCGACGCGGTCGCGCTGTCGCGCAACCGGATCACCGCGCAGGTGATGGAGAAGGTCGGGCCGGCTGCCGTGGCCAGGCTCGCACGCGACATGGGCGTGCGCGAAAGCCCGCTCGAACGCGTGCCGTCGCTGGCGCTCGGCACGAGCCCGGTCACGCTGAAGGAGATGGTCGCGTCGTACGCGACGATCGCAAACGGCGGCCTGTACGTCGAGCCGCAGATGGTCACGCGCATCGAGAACCGCCAGGGCGACGTCCTCGCCGAATACGCGCCGGCACCGCCCGAGCGCGCGCTCGACGCCGAAACCGACAAGACGCTGCTCAGCGTGATGCGCGACGTCGTGACGCGCGGCACGGGCGGCAGCATCCGCACGCGCTTCGGGATCCGGGGTGACGTGGCCGGCAAGACGGGCACGACGCAGGACAACGCGGACGGCTGGTTCATCCTGATGCAGCCCGGCCTCGTCGCCGGTGCGTGGGTCGGGTTCGACGACGGCCGCGTGACGCTGCGCAGCGACTACTGGGGGCAGGGCGCGCACAGTGCGCTGCCGATCGTCGGCGATTTCTTCCAGCGTGCGCAGCGCGCCCGGATCGTCGACACGAAGGCGAAATTCGATACCGAGCCGTCGCCCGGCTGGTTCGCGTCGCTGCGCGAGCGCGTGACGGATCTGGTCGACACGTGGTTCCCGCCCGAGGCGAAGAAGGCCCCCGCACCGGTCAGGACGCAGCGGGTGGAGCGTGCGCCCGACGCTGATACGGGCGCGGCGTCGGCCGCATCAGCCGCATCGGCACCCGAAGCGGCATCGGGCGGCATCGTCGAGGAATGGGTGCCGGCGTCCGAAGTGGTCGCGTCGGCCGCCGCGCTGTCGGCGGGCGCATCGCAGTCGCAACCCGCGCAGCCGCCGGCGGGGGCGAGTGCGGCGGGCGGAAGCAGCACGGGCCTCGGCGCCGCACCGGCTGCCGCCCCTTCGGCTGCACCGTCCCCAGCGCCGGTGCAGGCCGCACCCGACGCGCCCGGCGCTTCGCAGTAGCGGAGCCGTTCAGAATTCGCGCGATGCTGCCGTAATCATGTTGTCATGACAGCTCGCGCGGTCGCTCCGCGCCGCCCCGATGAGGCTATCTACCGACTACGTCCCGCTCGCGCGCGACGATCTCGCCGCCGGCGTCCCGCTCGGCTTCGATCTCTTCGATGCCGACGGCGCCGCGCTGCTGCCGGCCGGCACGACGCTGCACGATGCCGCGCAGCATGCTTTCCTGTTCGACCATTTCCGTCCGGTACGACGGCGCGACGATGCCGAAGCCGCGGCCGAGCCGCGCGCGCCTGCCGCGGTGCCTCACGCGCAGCGGATGGGATTGTCGCCGGGCGCTTCGATCGGCATCCGCCGCCGGGTCGGCACGACCCGCGGGCTGCAGCGCTGCCGGTTGATCGGCATCGCCGCATCGGGCGCGCTGTTCGTCGAGCCGCAGCCGGCGGCCGCGCTCGACTTCGCGCGTGGCGACGACATCGAGGCCGTGGCAATCGGCCGTGCCGCGGTGTCGCGTTTCGGCGCGACGGTCGAGTCGGTGCAGGAAGCGGGCGCCGCGCGGTTCCTGGTGCTGTCGTCGCCCGGCTTCGTCGACCGGCTGCGCACGCGCGCGGAACCGCGCGTGCCGGTGCGGATCGCCGCCTGCTGCGCGGGCGGGTCGGAGGGCGCGGAAGGCATCGGGATGGTGCACGACATCAGCGTGAGCGGCCTGTCGATTGCCGTCGACCGGCCGATCGCCGCCATCGGCGAAACCTTGCGCGTGCAGCTTCCGTACGCGGCGGGCGATCGGGTCGAGCTGCTGGCGCTCGACGGCACGGTGCGCGCCGTTCATGCCGATCCGGCCGCGCCCGCGCTGACGCTGCATCACGCGGCGTTCGGCGAAACAGGCGCCGACGACCTGATCCGCCTCAAGGCGCTGCTGTTCGACCGGTTGATGGCGTCGCCGGATACCGGCCGGCGGCGCTGATGCAGGGCTGCGCGCACCGGGTGCCGCGCCACGGTATTCAGTGCGTGAATGCCGCTAATCATCTGATGATTCGGCATGTTCCGCAGCGATTGTCTTTTTTCCGTCAACAGTGAATTCGTGATTTAAGTATTTACCCTGATAGTGCGGCCTCCTAGACTTCTACTCATGCGCAACGACCCCGAGTCCGAAGCGCCTGACAAAACAATCCTGGAGGTAACGCATCATGAAATCGCTGATCAAGGCAGTTGCACTGGCCGCCCTGGTGGCCGCACCGGTCGTCTCGTTCGCCCAATCGAACCAGCAGCCGCTGACGCGCGCCCAAGTGCGCGCCGAGCTGGTCCAGCTCGAAAAGGCCGGCTACAACCCGAACGACTGGATCAATTACCCGGAAAACATCCAGGCCGCACAGGCAAAGATCGCCGCCGCGCAGAACACCGGTGCGCAAGCTGATGCAACGGGCTACGGTTCGAACCCTGCCGCAGCGTCGCAGTCGGGCCAGCGCGTGGTCGTCCCCGCCGCATCCGACCGTTCGTCGGTGTTCTTCGGCCACTGAGCCCGTTGCCGGACGGCGGTCTTCGGAGCCGCCGCCTTGGCCGTATCGAGAAGCCCGCACCCGGTTCATTCGAGTGCGGGCTTTTTTGCGCCGAAACGTGCCGGCCGCCGGCGCCGCCATCCGAATTGCAAACCGTCCGAACGATGATAGATTCGAGCCCATCGAACAAGCCGCGCGTGAGCGGCGCAAATGAAATAAAACGGGGGCGTCATGCGATTCAACGGATGTTGGGCAGTTTTGCTTCTGGGGCTTGCTGCCGCAAGCGCGTTCGCTCAGGACGCTTCGTCGCTGATCGACACGCTGCAGACGGAAAGGCAGCGCATCGCGAACGATGAACACATCGATCTTCAGGCGTTTTCCCGCGACACACAGGCAATCGCCGGCCAGGCCAATGCGCTGAATCAATCGGGCGCCAGCCAGCAGGCGCTGGACAAACTGCTCGAACTGCAGAAGTACGCACCGCTGGATCGATATCCCGACTACGCCGTTCAGGCCGCTTGTTTCGACATATACAAGAGCCTTGCCAAGGAGCCCGAGGCCGGTGCGTGCCGGCGCCGTGCGGCCGGCTTTGCGGCGATCCTGTTGAAATTCTCCGGCAGCGGAAGCACGCCCGACGATCCGGTGCGGGTCGTCCGGGTCGGCGAAATCGCGGAGTGGCTGCGCTTGCGGCAGGTTCATGCCACCGGTGTCGAGGCGATTCAGCATCAGGGCGCGAGTCTTCAGAAGGTGACCTATTCGGGCGCGGGAAGCGGCGCCGCGGTTGCGTACTTCGTGATGAATCCTCGAGAGCGCGCCGAGATCAACCAGGCCAGCCGGGATATCTTCAAGCCGCTGCCGGTATCGGACCAGGATGGAAAATATGCGGTCGCATGGAAGGACGCCCGGGCACAACGCGCACGATTCCTGTCGGACCGGAGCTTCAACTACCTCGAACTGATGCAGCTGGTTCAGGATTCGCAGAAGCAGGCGATCCAGCTCGAACAGCAAGGCGACATCGCCGGTGCGTTGTCGAAGATTCGCGAAATCGAACGAATCCGGCCCATCCGCGACATTCCGGTATTCAGCCTGATTTCGAATTACAGTGCGTTGCTGGGGAAGGCGGGAGACACAGCCGCGCAAGCCGACATGCGCCTCTATCTGTTCGGCATTACGCAGGAAATCGCGCACAGCGGCGACGGGTTGACGCCCGAGACAGCCGTTCATGTGGTCGCCGTCAATGAAGAGTATTCGTGGCTGGCGGTGAAACAGCTTCGTGTGACCGGCCAGGCGCTGATCCGGAAGGGCGACCGTCGCTACGACGAGATGACGGCGACGGACGCGAGCGGGCAGTCCCGACGCTACTATTTCGACGTGACGCCGTTCTTCGAGCGCTATCAGCCGGCGGCGAACCCGTCGTAGCGGCCGGTGGTCGCGCGGCGCCCGCTGACAATCCGGCCCGCGTGCGCTAGCATCGCGGTCGATGTCACTGCCGCAGGGTGACCGATGCAAACGGGGCGCCGCAACGCACCGGGTTCCACGACTTCAACGAACAACAAGGAGCATCCATGCGTGTCTTGACTGGTCTGCTGTGCTCGCTCGCGCTGGCGGCGAACGTCGCCCATGCGCAGGCGAATTGTGCCGACGCGACGGATCAGGCGGCGATGACGGCGTGCGCCGATCGCGCGTACAAGAAATCCGACGGGGAACTGAACCGGACCTACCAGGCCGTCACCGCGCGCCTGCGCGATGCGCGGCCGCTCGCCGACAAACTCGTGAATGCGCAGCGTGCGTGGATCGCGTACCGCGATGCCGAATGCAACTTCTCCAGCGCGAACGCCGAGGGCGGCAGTGTGTATCCGATGGTCGTGTCGACCTGCCTCGACGATCTGACGAAAGCGCGCACCGACACGCTGAAGGGCTATCTGTCGTGCGAGGAAGGCGATCTCGCGTGCCCCGTGCCGGCCAAGTAAGCGGATAAACGGGTAAGCGGGGTGCGCCGCCCGGCCGGGCGCATGCCGGGCGGCCGGCGGCACCTGCCATCCAGCCGCTGCCGGGCGTCATCCGTTACACGACCTCCGTTACACGTCGTCCGTTTCGTCGAGCAGCTTGTGCCGCATCGCGTAACGCACCAGCGCCGCTTCGTGCGGCATCTGCATCTTTTCCAGGATACGCGTCTTGTACGTGCTGACCGTCTTCGCGCTCACGCATAGCGCGTTGGCGATCTCGGTCAGCGTCTGGCCGGCGGCGATCCGCCGGAACACGTCGAATTCGCGATCGGACAGCCGCTGGTGCGGCAGCGTCTCGGCCGGCTCGTTCAGGCTCTGCGCGAACTGCTCGGCCATTGCGAGACTCACGTAGACGCCGCCCGACGCCACTTTCGTGACCGCGCCGACCAGCTCGGCGCTCGCGCTTTCCTTCGTCAGGTAGCCCGACGCGCCGGCGCGGAACGCGCGCACCGCGTATTGCTGCTCCGCGTGCATGGTCAGCACGAGGACGCGCAGCGCGGGCTTCTCGTCCTTGATCTGCTTGATCAGTTCGACGCCGTTGCGGCCCGGCATCGACAGGTCGAGCACGAGCACCTGCGCGGGCGTGGCGCGTATGAGCGCGATCGTCGACGGGCCGTCGCAGGCTTCGCCGGCCACTTCGAATCCGGTGGCGTTCTGGAGGATGTGCCGCAGACCGTCGCGTACGAGCGTATGGTCGTCGGCGATGAGCACCTTGATCATGTGATGGGTGTTTCCTGTTGGACGGTACTGAGCGGGAACGCGACGGTGATCGAGAAACCGCGCGCGAGCGCGGTGTCGATCGTCACGGAGCCGCCCAGCATGTGGGCGCGTTCGCGAATCCCGATCAGGCCGAACGATTTGTCTTCATGGGCCGGGCCGCCGGGCGCCGAGCCGCGGCCGTTGTCCGCGACGCGCAACACGCAGAAGCCTTCCTCGACGTCGAGCCGCAGCGCGACGCGCGTCGCATCCGCGTGGCGCGCGACGTTCGTCAGCGCTTCCTGGACAATCCGGAACAACGTGGTCGCACCCGCGCTCGTGAACGTGAGCCCGCCGGTTTCGATGTGCCGCTCGACATCGATCCCGTAGCGGTTCGTGAAATCGTTCGCGAGCCATTCGATCGCGGGCACGAGGCCGAGATCGTCGAGCATCACGGGCCGCAGGTCGGCCGCGATGCGCCGCACCGACGCGACCGTCGCGTCGATCAGCCGCCGCATGCCCTGCAGGTGCGTCTGCACGTCTTCGTCGGGCTGTGTGCGACCCGGCACGCGCAGCTGCTGTTCGACCACCGACAGATCCATCTTCAGCGCGGTGAGCTGCTGGCCGAGGTCGTCGTGCAGTTCGCGCGCGATGCGGGTCTTTTCCTCTTCGCGCACGTTCTGCAGGTTCGCCGACAGTTCGCGCAATTCTTCACGCGACTGCTTCAGCGCGTTATCGGCGCGCTGCCGCTCGGTGATGTCGCGCAGCATCACCGTATAGAGCTTGCCCGACGCGTCGCGGATCTGCGAAATCGACGCCTCGATCGGGAATTCCTCGCCGTTGGCGCGCAGCCCGAACAGCACCCGCTGGCGGCCCATCTGCCGCTCGGACACGCCCGTCACGCCGAACTGGTCGACGTGCTTGGCGTGCGCGGCGCGGAACCGCTCGGGGATGAAGCGCGACAGCGGCGCGCCGATCGCCTCCATCGCGGACACGCCGAACACCTGCTCGGCCATCGGATTGAAGATGACGACCGTCTGCTTTTCGTCGATCGTGATGATCGCTTCCATCGACGAACGGATGATGCCCATCATCCGCGCCTCGTTGAGGATGCCGCGGCTGCTTGCGCCCGGATCGGCGGCGGAGCGGCTGCGCAGCAGCGCATGGATCAGCACCGCGAACGCGATCGACGCGATCAGGCCCGCGGCGAGCACGGTGCCGGCCGCGCGCTGCGCGCCGGTGGCGCTCGGGCGGCCGTCCGCGGAATACGCGAGCGTCAGCGCGGTGCCGCCGAAATTCAGCTCGTCGGTGCGCCGCATCAGGTCGGGCGAAGCCGAGGCCTCGTCGGTCGTCGTTTCGACGCTGACGATCGCGCGCCGATCGCCGCCGGCGGTGATCCACACGTCGATCCCGCGTTCCGCGTCGAGCGCACGCTCGACCAGGCGCCGCGGGCTCAACGCCGCGAACAGCACGCCGTCGGCGCCGTTTTCGCGCGGGCCGGGCGGTGTGGCGGCCGCACGCGGCGACACGGCAACCGGCAGGAACAGCGTAAAGGTGCGGGCCTCGCGGGACGTGTCGTCGTCGGCCGGGTGGACGCCGAGCGCGACGTCGCCAGTCTGCAGCGCACGCGCGAGCGGCGCCGCGTCGGACGCGCCGAAGCGCACGACCGGTGAATTCGACGCCGGGGCACTGAGCGCGGCGGTCGCGAGCGTGCCGGCCGGCAGCGGCTTCGCGCCGGCGAGAGCGGTGCGCGTCGCGGGCGGCAGCGGGGCATAGCCGATCTGGCGGACCGGCGAGCGCCCGCTGTCGAGGTCGAGCATCTCCGCATACCGGCGCCATTGTTCGGGCGTCATGCCCGGGACGAGGTTGAACGCGCCGCGCGCGCCTTCGAGCACGGCCGCGCCGGATTGCAGCTCATGGCGGAGCATCGCCGTCACATGCGTCGTGCGGCGTTCGAAACGCGTATGGACGGCGCCTTGCCACTGCTCGCGCACGAGCAGCGCGACGCCGAGCGACAGCACGGCGCCGGCGCATAGTGCAACGACGCCGGTCGCGAGCGGCTGGCGTAACATGATCTGGAGGCGCGTAGGCCCTCGGGCGTCCCGCGTCGGGGTTCCACTTGCGGTCATTCGATGGCCATTCTGTTGTCGGGGGCCGCCCCGTGGCACGGGGGCAGCGCAGCAAAACCGGGCAAACTCGCACGGGCTGCACGCAACGTCTATTTTCAAGATGAAATTGTGCGCGATTTACACGTTTTTTGTAATGGGGTCACTAGAAATAGCGGCAGCCAGGCGTGGAGCAGGGGGCGCGCCGGCCGCGCTTGACGCGCATCAACGGGCGCGTCGGCACGTGGGGCAGACTGTTCGGCAGGCCACCCGGCACCGGGCCGGGTGGCGATAACGGGCCGCCGTCGCGCGACGCGCGGTGCGTGCCCGGTCGGAGGGACGGACCATGTACAAGCGGATTTTCGTCGGGCTCGACGGCAGCCCGAGCGCGCGTCTCGCGCTGAACGAGGCGATCCGGATCGCGGCGGCGTCCGGCGGCGAAGTGACCTGCGCGTACGTCGTCGAGCACCGGCCGCAACTGGTCGACGTCGATGCGGGCTTCGCGGCCGCGCGCGACGGCGATGCGGCCGCCGCCGATGCGGCGACGCCGGTGCTCGACGACGCGAAGGCGGCGCTCGCGCACGAGCAGGTGCGAGGCACCGTGCGCGCGCTCGACGCTTACGGCGAGGACGTCGCCACGGTGCTGATGCGCACGGCGGCCGAAGCCGATGCCGACCTGATCGTGATGGGCACGAGCGGGCGGCATGGCCTGCGCCGGCTGCTGCTCGGCAGTGTCGCCGAATCGCTGCTGCGCGCGGCCGACCGGCCCGTGCTGCTGGTGCGGCACAGCGAGCCCGGCACGCCGGCGGCTGCGTGACGCGCGGGGTACGGCGCTGACGTGGACGCACGAGCGGTTGCGGGCGGCGACCGTCTCGCGCATTCGTCGGATGACGGCCGGATGAAACGGAAACGCCACGCGCACGGCGTGTGAGCGCGGCTGTCGCTGCCGTCGCATCGACCGCGCGAGCGCGGCATGCCCGGTGTCCCTCGCGCGCACAATCGCGTGCCGGCGGTTGCATCCGGACACGCAGTTCTGGCAGCATCGACCGGTGTCCGCTTGTTCGCCGCGCGCATGGCCGCGGCGATCGACGCAGCAGCATCCGGCGACATGCGATCGCGATGAGCGAAGCGAGGCCGTACGCCGGCTGCCCGGTTCCTTACCTTACCGACGTCATCCGCCATGCCGATCTCCGCTACCGACCTGATTCGCCAGTTCGACCTGCAGCCGCATCCCGAAGGCGGCTATTTCCGCGAAACCTACCGTGCGACCGATTCGGTCGTGCGTCCGGCCGACGGCGCGCCACGCGCCGCGTCGACCGCGATCTACTACCTGTTGTGCGACGGCGCGTATTCGTCGTGGCACCGGATCCGCTCCGACGAAGTCTGGCATTTCTACGCGGGCGACCCGATCGAAGTGTGGGTGCTCGACGAGCGCGACGGGCTGACGATCCACCGGCTCGGCAACCCGCTCACGCATCCGGGCACCGTGTTCCAGGCGGTCGTGCGGGCCGGGAGCTGGTTCGGCGCGCGCTGCGCGTTGCCGGAGCATGTCGCGCTCGTCGGCTGCACGGTGGCGCCGGGCTTCGAGTTCGCGGAATTCGAACTGGCCGACGCGACCGCGCTGGCCGCCGCGTTTCCCGACTACGCGGAACACGTCGGGCAGCTCGCCCAGCGCACCGACATGTGACTGTCACGGCCGTGCCATCAAGGGCGCCAAGCCCGTGCCGGCGGTGCGTGTTCCGCGCGGTCGCGGCCAAACCCGTTTAGAATGCCGTGGTGCATCGGGTCGGCTGCGGGCGTGCCGCGGCGGCCGTTGCCCCGCCGTGCCGACGGCCCCCGTCGCGCCACTGCATGCCTTCCAGGAGCGCCGCCGTGTGGCACTTTCCCATCGCTATTCCATCGTCGCTCGGCCCATGGGCCGTGTTCGCGAGCGTGTTGATCACGCAGCTCGGCGTGCCGGTGCCGGCCGTGCCGATGCTGATTCTCGGCGGCACGATGGCGGCAATGGGGCAGGCGTCCTGGGTCAGCATGTTCGCGGCGGCGATCGGTGCGACGATGCTGGCCGATTCGCTGTGGTTCTTCATGGGCCGCACGCGCGGCCGGCGCCTGCTGAACGGCCTCGTGCGCTTCTCGCTGTCGCTCGACACGACGCTGCGGTTCGCACGTAACGTATTCGAAAGATACGGCGCGCCGTTGCTCGTATTGTCCAAATTCCTGCCTGGCCTCGGCCTCGTGTCGGCGCCGCTGCTCGGCACGACCGCGATCGGCGTCGGCGTGTTCCTGTTCTGGGATCTGGCCGGCGCATCGCTGTGGGCCGCGTTCTGGCTGATCGGCGGCGCGGCCATTCACGACCAGATCGTCCAGTTCGTGCTGTGGGTGCGCGCGAGCGGCGGCACGATCCTCGATGCATTCCTCGCGATCTTCATCACGTTCCTGCTGTACCGCTGGGTGCGTCG
Source organism: Burkholderia sp. 4NA327C6 (assembly GCF_005502655.1). Lineage (NCBI taxonomy): Bacteria > Pseudomonadati > Pseudomonadota > Betaproteobacteria > Burkholderiales > Burkholderiaceae > Burkholderia > Burkholderia sp. 4NA327C6. The sequence goes on from NZ_SCNZ01000004.1 coordinate 277,883, forward strand.
CGTGCAGTTCCGCCGCTATCTTGCGCAGGTGCGCATCTCGCCGCCGCAGCTCGTCGAGATGATGACGTCGGACGAGCCGCCGCTGATCTTCGACGCGCGGCCGAAAGCGATCCGCGAGCGCGAACCGTACCGGATCGCCGGCGCGGTGCCGGTCGATCTCGATTCGCCGGACCTGCTCGATCCTGAAATGCTGAAGCGGCCGATCGTCGTGTATTGCGTGTGCCCGAACGAGGCCACCGCGAAGCGCCTGATCGCGAAGATGCAGCGCAAGAAGATGATCCACAACATCCGCGCGCTGAAGGGCGGACTCGACGCGTGGGAGAAGCACGGCTATCCGGTCGAGCCGCTGCCGGCCGATCTGGATTCGTCGCGTTATTTCGTACGTCCCGAGCACGGAGCAATCGAAGGCGAATATACGGTGCGCGCGACGCTGTCGAAATAAATCCGCACGCGAGCGTCGCGCGCATTCGAATTCCATTACCGGTTTCAAACCCTGCGATTCTTCCGAAAATCGACTGGCGCGAAACCGCTGATCCTCCCTATAATCCCGCCTGCATATTGCGTGCGCCTGATCGCGCACATTCGACGCGTGTTCGTTCGCGCCGAAAGCGATTGATCCCGTCGCCGTCCGTCACGCGCACAGCCGCGTCACACGGGCCGCGCGGGCGTATTCCGTGAAAGGCCCGATCCGTTTTCCGGATTGTTCCGGAACATACGGATAATCCGCGGCGATTCCAATCGGATTGACGCAGTATCCGTGTCGTTTCTTATTTGGAAAACGACGGCGGAGATTATTTCGTTTTCGGCATGCCGGGATCGGCATGAACGGTCGCGCATTGATATCGACAATGACGGCGGCCCGTTCGCGGCTGCCAGGAGACGGACTTGACACAACCAGAAGACCAGTTGCACCGCGGGCTGGAAGAGCGGCACATCAACCTGATGGCGCTCGGCGCGACGATCGGCGTCGGCCTGTTCCTCGGCTCGGCCACCGCGATCCGCGTCGCCGGCCCGGCCATCCTGCTGACCTATCTGCTGGGCGGCGTCGCCATTTTCCTGATCATGCGCGCACTCGGCGAGATGGCGATCGCCAATCCCGTCGCCGGCGCGTTCAGCCGCTACGCACGCGATTACCTCGGGCCGCTCGCCGGCTATCTGACCGGCTGGACCTACTGGTTCGTGTGGATCGTCACCTGCATGGCGGAAATCACGGCGGTCGGCGTCTACATGCACATGTGGTTCCCCGGCGTGCCGAACTGGATCTGGGCGCTCGCGGCGCTCATGGCGATGGGCTCGGTGAACTTCATCGCGGTCAAGCTGTACGGTGAATTCGAGTTCTGGTTCGCGCTGATCAAGATCGTCACGATCGTGCTGATGATCATCGGCGGCGGGCTGATGATCGCGTTCGGCATCGGCAACGGCGGTGTCGCGATCGGCCTGTCGAACCTGTGGGCGCACGGCGGCTTCATGCCGAACGGCATCAATGGCGTGGTCGCCGCGTTGCCGATCGTGATGTTCGCGTATCTCGGCGTCGAAATGCTCGGCCTCACCGCCGGCGAGGCGCGCAACCCGGAGAAGTCGCTGACGAAGGCCGTGAACTCGGTGTTCTGGCGCGTGCTGATTTTCTACATCGGTGCGCTGTTCGTGATCATGTCGCTGTATCCGTGGGACCAGATCGGCACGCAGGGCAGCCCGTTCGTGATGACGTTCTCGCGGCTCGGCATCCCGGCCGCCGCCGGCATCATCAACTTCGTCGTGTTGACCGCGGCGCTGTCGTCGTGCAACAGCGGCCTGTTCAGCACCGCGCGGATGCTCTACAACCTCGCGCAGCAGGGCCAAGCGCCGAGCACGCTCGGCAAGGTCAATCGCAACGGCGTGCCGGTGTACGGCGTGATCGTGTCGGTCGCGCTGCTCCTGATCGGCGTGCTGCTCAACTATCTCGCGCCGCAGCACGTGTTCACGTGGCTCACGTCGGTGTCGACATTCGGCGCGATCTGGACGTGGTGCGTGATCCTGATCGCGCAGATGCGCTTTCGCCGCACGCTGTCGGCCGACAAGATCGCACGCCTGCCGATCCGCGTGCCGTTCTATCCGCTCGGTTCGTTCGTCGCGCTCGGTTTTCTCGTGCTCGTCGTCGTGCTGATGGCGTTCACGCCCGATACGCGCGTCGCACTCGTGATCGGGCCGGTATGGATCGTGCTGCTCGGCATCACGTATGCGCTGTTCTACGCGAACCGTCCGGCGGCATCGGTGCCGACGAAGTCGTAGGCAGCAAGGGCAGGGGCCCGCGCGACCCTTGATCGCAATCATGCACGCGCGGGCCGGACGATCTATGCTGGACGAATCGATTGTCCGCGCTTCGCGTGGCAACCCGCCGATTTCCGTGACCGCCCGCGACCGCGGCGGTTGTTCGGCTGCCGTGCGCCGCTTCCGCGCGAAGCTCCCGGCGTCGTTTCGCGACGACGCGCACGTACGGAGGCCTTCGCCATGCAGCCTGCCCAGCCCATCCCGACGCTTGCGCGGATCGCGCTGGCCGTCGACCCGACGCCCGAATCGCTGTCCGCCGCGCGCTATGCACGCACGCTGCTGCGCCCCGGCATGCGATTGCGCATCATCTGCGTCATCGACAACCCGCGCCTCGTATTGCCCGACATCCCGCGCATCGACGCACTGCTGACGTCCGCGCGCGAGGACCTGATGCGCGAAGCGCAGGCCATCAACGAACGGATCGCGGCGTTGTTCGCCGGCAGCGGCATCGAAGTCGAGCAGGCCATCATCGATACGTCGGTGACGGGCGGCTCGGTAGCCGATGCGTTGGTGAGCGATACGTCGGCATGGCAAGCGGACGTGCTGGTGGTCGGTGCGAATCCGCATCACGGGCTGCTGCGGCTCGTCGAAGGCGCGATGTCGGACACGTTGACGACACGCGTGCGCTGCGCGCTGCTGATCGTGCCAGCCGCCTATGCGCGGCCGTCGGACGGCGGCCTGCAGCGGCTGATGTTCGCGGTCGACGGCAGCGAGCCGTCGCTGCACGCGGTGCGCGTCGGGCTCGGCTTCGCGACGCCGACGACGTTGCTGTACGCGGCCTACGTGATCGATCGCGCGGTTCGTCTGACGGATATCGTGCCGGTGCGCGCGCTCGAGGATGCGTATCGCGCGGAGGGCGAGGATGCGCTCGCGAAGATCGGCCCGCTGTTCCATGCGACCGGGAACCCGAGCAAGCGCAGTGTCATTGAAACCCGCCCGACCAGCGACGACGTGGCCCATGCGCTGATGCGCGACGCCGTGCACTGGCGCGCCGAACTGCTGGTGGTCGGCACGCATGGCAGGCGCGGCATCGCCGCCTGGCTGATCGGCAGCGTTGCGCGCCGCATTGCGCATCTCGCACAGGTGCCGGTGCTGCTCGTGCGCGGTACCGAATAATTCGCGCGGTGTCGCGATCGAAGCGCACTTGGCTTGACCTGCATCAGAAACCGCGCACTTCGCGCGTGAGACATTGACGGAACATCCGGCAACGCAGTGGGTCTGTCGTGCATGTACCGCGCAGCCACGCTGCAACATGCGCGTTGATGGCGGTGATCGACGGTGCCTTCACAGCCGTTGCATCGATTTCCGGAGCCGCAACGTGCGATGCACCGCGCGCCATCCGACCGAGAACTCTCTGGCACGAGGGTAGGCAGCTACGGTTGCCTTGGAGGACGGGCGGGGTGAAAGCCACCCCGTCCGCTTTCCTCGTTCGTGTTTTTGTTGGCCCCGTCTGGATTGCCTTCCCCGCAGGAATCGTCGTCATGGCGGCCGTGTCGAACGGCGCGTCACGATGCGTGATGGCGCGCAGTGGCGCCGATGCGGATCGGTGAGGGTCGCGGCATGCGTACCGCTGCCGCTCAGGCACGGCGTGCGGCATGCGCTGCTGACCTTGTGAGATGCGCAGCCGTTGCACGGCCCCCGTGCCGTACAGCGGCATGCTTGCATGCTCAGGTGAAGCGAAGCATCGACCGGAGGTCGTGCCGTCGGCCAACACCGCGGCGCACCCGCGGACGCTGGCGCCCGACATGCAGCGGCGTACACGCGCTGCACATGCGGTTGCGCAGGCGGTTCGCGTGCGGCCAGCCGGGGCGCGCGTTGCGACGTGGCTCGGCATCGGCCGGCACGCCGGGTGCGGCCCGCGCGCAGAGTGCCGCGGCGAACCGTTGCAACGCGAGCACCGAGCCCGCGACGCTCTGGTACTTTTCGCGGCCGATCTGCCCGTCCAGCGTGACGAGCAACCCGGCTTCGCGTGCAAGCGCAAGCAAGGTGTCGATATTGTCGGACGGAAGATTGCCGGCCGACACGGCCTGGGTGGGCTGGGCGCGCGCTTTGCCCGACGCGTGCCGCTGGCCGTCCCGGCCCGGTAAGTTGCGATGTGCCATGGTTGGTCTCCTGCGCCAGGCCCCGCATGCCGGCTCGACGGCCGGCTGAGCGATGACCCGTATGAACGTTTCGTCCATGTCACCAGTATCGTGTCGCGCCCATGCGCTGCCAAGCGGCGCGCGCTGAAGTCGCTGTCAGGTATTGCGCGGCGCCTATCGGAATCCGCTGACACGCAGGGCGGCCGATCGGCTGTCGCGGCGACGCGCCGGCCCGTTCGTTCGGATGAATGGGCAGCGCGTCGAGGAGGTCGCTTGACGCATGATTTCGTCCGGTCTAACTTGGAGGGTGCATCGGCGTCGAGCAGCGTTTCATCGCTCATCCGTCAGCCGATGCCGCGCCCCGGGGTGGCGTGGCAGGGCTTCCAGTCTCGTTCGCGGGCAGTTTGCGCCGCGGACCTTGCGCGGCCGGTTCGGGAGCGAACCGGCACGACGGCACGCAACGTGCCGTTGATCGCGCGCAAACACGCGCCGGCGCATCGCACGCCGCGTCGCCGTTCAGTCTTTAATCTTCCGGTACCTTCTTCTTTTCGTTCCTCGACTGTCAGGAGTCCGTCGATGTCCAAGGACAATTTGCTCGATTCACTCAAGGAAGCCGCCAAACAGCGCGCGATCGGTTCGGATCAGCTGCGTGCGATGCTCGACGACGAAGTACGCATACTGTCGTCCGACGCGCGGGTGCACGACTACATCCACGTATTCGCGATCCGGCACCTGCGCGAACGGATGCGCCGGCAGGACGATCTCCACGACGACACGCGTGCCGACGGGCCGCCCGCGGACGCCGATCCGCGTCCGAGCCATCGCCTGTGACGGGCGAGCGCCGCGGCCGACGCCGCGGGCGTCACACGATCCATCGCCGGGCCGGGGCCGGATCGTGATCGACATTCCTGCGTTGGTCGACAGCAAACCGGCCCGTTCCAAAGCCTTTTTTGATCGCCGTGCCCGGGATCGACGGTGCTGCCGTCGCGTCCGGGGCGGTGCACGCACCGCGCCGCGCATCGCGGTCATCCTGACGATCTGCTGACAACCCGCCTTGCGTTTTGTCATACGTTTCACTGAATTGTCACAGCAGCCTCAAGTAAGTGGCGCGATTGCCGTTTACCCGGTCAATTCGTCCACCGGGCGTTCCCGCTCCCTTACCGAGTCGTTGCCATGCTCTCGTCCATCCGCGCTCGCATCCTTGCCGCGTGCGTCGCCATCGTCGTATTTGCGCTGGTCGCCACCACGCTCATCAACTATTTCATCGCGCGCTCGTACAACGAAGACGCGATCGACCGCAACCTGACCTCCGTCGCCAGCGGCCATGTGGTCGGGATCGCCGACTGGGTCGCCACCCGCAGCCGGATGATCGCGTCGCTGCAGGACGCCGCACTGACGCCCGATCCGCTGCCGGTGTTCAAGCAGATGGCCACGGCCGGCGGCTTTACCAACGTCTACGCGGGCTACGCCGACAAGGCGTTCCACTTCTCCGACCCGACCGGCATTCCGCCCGACTACGATCCGACCGGCCGCCCGTGGTACAAGCAGGCCGCGCAGGCCGGCAAGCCGGTCGTCACGCCGCCGTACGTCGACGCCGGCACGGGCAACCTCGTCGTCACGTTCGCGGTGCCGATCCTGCGTGACGGCGCGCTGAAGGGCGTCGTCGCAGCGGACGTCGCGATGGACACCGTGATCGCGAACGTGAAGTCGATTCATCCGACCCCCGCGAGTTTCGGGATGTTGATCGACAGCAACGGCCACGTGGTCGCGCACCCGGATCCGAAGCTCACGCTGAAGCCGGTCGCCGACGTGTCGCCGGAACTCGGCGCGACGAACGGCGCGACGATCGCGGCCGCGACCGCGCCCGTCGAGGTGACGGTCGGCGGCGACGCGAAGCTGGTGCGCGCGCGCCCCGTGCCGGGCACGGACTGGTACGCGCTGGTGCTGCTCGACAAGAGCGAGGCGACGGCCGGGATGCGCTCGCTGCTGACCGCTTCGCTGATCACGCTGCTCGTGATCGTCGGTGTGGCGTCGCTGATCATCGGCGCGATCACCGCGACCGCGTTCCGCCGCCTGTCGCAAGTGCGCCAGGCCATGGCCGCGATCGGCTCGGGCGCCGGGGACCTGACGCAGCGCCTGCCGGCCGACGGCCGCGACGAAGTGGCCGACATCGCCCGCTCGTTCAACAGCTTCGTCGACAAGCTGAACGACGTGATGCGCCAGATCCGCGATGCGAGTGAATCGGTGCGCACGGCCGCGAACGAGATCGCGGCGGGCAACCAGGACCTGTCGTCGCGCACCGAATCGGCGGCGGCGAGCCTCGAGGAAACGGCCGCGTCGATGGAAGAGATCACGGCGACGGTGGGTCAATCGGCAGCCGCTGCCGGCCAGGCCGACGAACGCGCGGCGGCCGCGTCGCGGATCGCGTCGCACGGCGGCGTGGTCGTGTCGGACGTCGTCGCGACGATGGAGAAGATCGAGGAAGCCTCGGGCCGCATCGGCGACATCATCGGCGTGATCGACGGGATCGCGTTCCAGACCAACATCCTCGCGCTGAACGCGGCCGTCGAAGCGGCGCGCGCGGGCGAGCAGGGCCGCGGCTTCGCGGTCGTCGCGCAGGAAGTGCGCAGCCTTGCGCAACGCAGCGCGCAGGCCGCGCGCGAAGTGAAGGTGCTGGTCGAATCGACGGTCGCGAGCGTGTCGGCCGGGTCCGGGCAGGTGCGTCAGGCGGGCGACACGATGCGCGAGATCGTGTCCAACGTGTCGAACGTGACGACGATCATCTCCGAGATCACGCACGCGGCGAACGAGCAGACGCGCGGCATCCAGGAGGTGAATCGCGCGGTCACGCAGCTCGACGAAATGGTGCAGCAGAACGCGGCGCTCGTCGAACAGTCGACTGCCGCCGCGACCGCGCTGCAGTCGCAGGCGAACGCGCTGGCGACCACGGTCGGGCGGTTCAAGGTCGCTTGACGCGGCTCGTGGGAAAGTCGGCCGCGCCGCTCAGGCGCGGCCGTCGTCGCGCATCAGCGCGAGCCGGTTGTAGAGCGTTTTCAGGCTGATCCCGAGCGCTTTCGCGGCGCGCGGCTTGTTGCCGTCGAAGTGGCGCAGCGTTGCCGCGATGAAGCGTTGCTGCGCATGGTGCAAGGTCGCGCCGAGCGGCAGCGCCATCGTGTTCTCCGACAGGCGTTCGGGCGCCATCGCCGGCTTCGGCAACGTGACGTCGATGCCGTCGTCCGCCAGGATGTAGGCGCGCTCGATCGTGTTGTGCAGCTCACGGACGTTGCCGGGCCACGAATACGCGCGCAGCGCCGCGATCGCGGCCTCGGTCAGCCGCTTGTGCGCATGGTGCCGCGCGTTGAGCGCGTCGACGAATTCCAGTGCGATCGTCTCGATGTCGGTGTCGCGCTGGCGCAGCGGCGGCACGTATAGCGCAAACGCGGCGAGGCGATAGAACAGGTCTTCGCGCAGCCGGCCGTCGCGCACGGCTTCGGCCGGGTTGTGGCGCGTGGCCGACACGATGCGCACGTCGAGCGGAATCGGCTCGGTACCGCCCACCCGCACGATCACATTCGATTCGATCGCCCGTAGCAGCTTCACCTGCATCGGTGCGGGCATTTCCGCGATCTCGTCGAGCAGCAGCGTGCCGCCGCGCGCGGCTTCGAAGAAGCCTTCCCGCTGCGCAATTGCACCGGTGAAGCTGCCTTTCTCGTGCCCGAACAATTGCGATTCCGCGATATCGGGCGGAATCGCGCCGCAGTTCACGGGGACGAACGGGCCGTCGCACCGGGCACTGAGATCGTGCAGCCGGCGCGCGACGATATCCTTGCCGACCCCGCTTTCGCCGGCAATCATCACACTGGCGCGGGTCGGGGCGATCTTTTCGATGCGGCCGAGCAGCGTGCGCATCGCGGTGGACCGGCCGGACAACCGGCGGCCGTCTGCACGCTGCTTCGACCGGTTTGCGGTTTCTCCCATTGGCATGGATCGGTATTGGCGGGGCCGTTTTGAAAATCGGCACCACGCGCTCCGTTGATTGCAATATTTTCATCGACAGCAAAACGACCACGAAGGTGCCGCGAAATAGAAATTTCCAATGTGCGCGGCGGGGACAGAAGAGACAGGCGATCGATTCCCGATGCGAATGAGGGCGTTTCCGGCTATCCGGGGTCGTATCGGTGCTTTTTTACAGACTTCCGATGAAAAAACGATCGTGACCATCGTGCAGTGATGCGGCGCGCGACACCGGCCGGCGCTTAACCGGTCACGGCACCCCGGGCAGCCGGCGAGTCAGGCAGGCGGCCATCGACGAACCGCGTCAGGCATGCCGTTTGCGGCGGCCATCAGGCTCGCCCGGCACGCTCGACGGCAGGCCGGATGGTTGACCCACGGCATGACGCCGTGCGACCGGAGCCGGCGCGAGGCAAGGATGCAATGAGGCCCCTGACCCGTGAGTTGTTACGGCAGGGTGCATGGATCGTGCTGGCCGTCGGGCTGGCGTCTGCGCTACAGGCGTGGGCGGTTCACGTCGTCGGCGGGCACGCGCCATTTGCGCCGCTGCCATTTTATGCAGGCGTTGCGGTTGCCGCATGGCTGACGTCGTTCGGCGGTGGTCTGGTTGCGGTCGCGTTGAGCATGGCCGTGATCGCCACGCTGTGGTGGCGTGATGCGCCGCTGGCCGCGCTGCTCACGCAGGGCGGCACGTTCGTCGCGATCAGCTTCGTCGAGTGCATGTTCGTGATGGCCGTGAAGCCGCTGCTCGCGAACGATCGTCTGCGCGCACCCGATGACGACGGCGACGCCGATGCCCGCGAGCCGCATCGCGAACCGACGCCGGCTGCACGCGTACCCGTCCCTGACGACAGCCTGTTGCGCCGTGTGGTCGACGCTTCGCCCGACGCGATCGTCGCGGTTGATGTTGCGCGCCGGATCACGAGCTGGAATCCGGCCGCGCGGCGGATCTTCGGCATCGACGCGGCGCAGGCCGCCGGGCGCGACGTCGCCGCGATGATCGCGCCGCGCTGGTTGCGGCGACATCCGTTGCCCGCGTCGTTCGCGAACCTGCACGCGCCGGTCGGTCCGCTCGACGTGCTGTGCGTGCGGCGCGACGGAGGCCGTTTTCGGGCGACTTTCGCGGCATCGCCGATGGTCGATGCGCAGGGCAACTGCATGGGCCTGTCGATCACGCTGCGCGACGCGCACGAACGGCGCCGCGGCGAGCGGCGCAACCTGCGCTCGCTGCGCGGCGCGCGCGACGCACGCGCACAGGCGGACACGTCGAACCGGCTGAAGGACGAACTGCTGGCCACGGTGTCGCACGAGCTGCGCACGCCGCTGAACGTGATCTACGGCTGGGTCGAGGTGCTGCGCAACATCGACGGCCAGGGGCTCGCGCAACAGGCCGTCGACGCGATCGATCGCAGCGCGCGGTCGCTGTCGCACATGGTTGCCGACCTGCTCGACGCGTCGTCGCTCGCGACCGGCCGGTTGCGCCTCGAGCGCGTGCCGGTCGATCTCGTGCGGGTCGTGCGCGATGCCACGCGTGAACTCGACGCGACGGCACGGGCGAGCGGGCTCGAGCTGTCGACCCGATACGCGATGCCGACCTGCGTGATTCCGGCGGATCGCGAGCGCGTGCGCCAGGTCCTGTCGAACCTGCTGTCGAACGCGATCAAGTTCACGCCGCCGGGCGGGCGCATCGTCGTGTCGCTGGCCCGGGCCGGCGAGCGCGTGCGGCTGTCGGTCGCCGATACGGGGCAGGGCATTGCGCCGGAATACCTGTCGCACCTGTTCGAGACGTTCAGCCGGCCGGAACGCGCATTCGCGTCGCCCGAGCGCGGTCTCGGGCTCGGCCTGTCGATCGTGCGCAACATCGCGCAACTGCACGGCGGCGATGTCGTCGCGACGAGCCCCGGTACCGGGCGCGGGACGACCGTCACGGTCACGCTGCCGGCCGGCTGGGACGTCGACGATCCGGCCGAAAACCTGCTGCACGCGGCGGGCACGCCGGAGCCGGTGACGCTCGACGGCCAGCGCGTGCTCGTCGTCGACGACGATCCGACATCGCGCGCGAGCCTCGCCGCGGCCCTCGAAACGATGGGCGCGCAGGTATCGACCGCGCAGTCGGGGCATGACGCGCTCGACGCGGTGGAAAGGCAGGCGCCGAACGTCGTGCTGTCGGATCTCGCGATGCCGGACGGCGATGGCTTCTGGCTGCTCGACCGCATCCGTCATTTGCCGGGCAGCAGCGGGCATCTGCCCGTCGTCGCGGTCACGGCCCACGCCGGCAACGCCGATCGGCACCGCGTGATGGCGGCCGGGTTCGACGCGTATCTGCGCAAGCCGGTGGACATGCCGACGCTGGCGAGCGTGATCGCCGATGTCGCACCGGACGCCGCGCACGATCGGAAAGGGCGAGGCCGGTAGCAGCCGGCGTGGCCGCTCGCCCGGTCATGACGAACGGAGTGCGCGATGGACGCAACGGCAACCCGCGCGGCCGGCCCGCTCCGTCGCGACCCACGGAGGTCCGGATGAAAACGAATCGAATCCATCGGCCGGCGGCGATCGTGCTCGCCGCGACCGTCGGCGCATCGATCGCCGTACTCGCTCATGCGCAGGCGTTGCCCGCTTCGTCGGCACAGGTCGCGCCGGGCGTCATTCGCCCCGGCACGACGGCCGACGAGGCCGGCATGACGCAGCGGCCGACCGGTATCGATGTCGAATTCGTCGACAAGGCCGGCATGATCGGCAAGGTGGAGCGGCAGGCGAGCCAGCTCGCGCTCGACCGCTCGTCGAACCCGGACGTGAAGGCGTTCGCGCGGCGGATGGTCGACGATCACGGACGGATCGCCGGCGAATTGCGGCAGCTTGGCGCGACCAAGGGCGTACCGGTCCAGTCGCGGATGCTCGTCGATCCGGCGGTGACCGCGTTGCGAAGCAAGGAAGGTCACGCGTTCGACACGGCCTATGTCGCGCTGGCGGGCCCGCGCGCGCATGAAGCGGCGATCCGGATCTACGAAACGGAAGCGCGGGACGGCCGCGATCCGCAGCTTCGTGCGTTCGCGGCCAATACGTTGCCGACGCTGAGGGCGCACCTGGCCGCCGCACGGCAACTCGCGCAGACGGTGGCGGCCGCGCACTGAGCGCCGATCGCGCTACCGCTTGCCGCCGTCAGGTCTTTCAGGGGCTTCGGGGCCGCCCGGCGATGCCTCGTACGGCGGGGAGTCGAGCGCCGTTTCGCCTTCCTCGATCAGCCAGTACGGAGAGCTGCCGTAGTACGCATGCAGCGCCTCGGCCCACTCCGGATCGGCCATGGCGGGCCAGCGGTTCCTGTCGAAGCCGGGGGCTTCGCGCACGCGTTCGGTCGCGACGGGCAGCACGAAGCAGCGGCGCTCGATGTCGAGCACGAGCACGTTCCACGGCACCGCGAGCAGCTTGTCGCCGATCCCGGGCGGGCTGCCCGCCGACACGACCGCATACGCGATCCGGCCGGAGCGCACGTCGAGCATGATGTCGGCGACCTGGCCGATGTCGTCGCCGTCCATCGTCAGGACGCGATCGCCCTCGAGCGTGCGGGCGGCCATCACGTCCGGCCCCGGCCCGGCGCCCGTGCTGCGGCGGTTGCCGCCGACGATGCGCGTTTCGTCGCGCGACGGTCTGTCCGTTGTCATCGAACACCTCCTGGTCGAAGCGGCACCCGGATGGGTCACGCGGTATCAACGCACGCCGGTCAGCGCCGGCGCGGCAGCGACACGTCCTCGAGCGTATTGGCCAGCTCGTCGCGCTCGGGGCCGCCCGCGCGCGTCGCGATGTCGCCGAGCGACACGATGCCGACCAGCCGCCGGTTGCGGTCGAGCACCGGCATCCGATGCAGCTGCACGTCGGCCATCCGCTGCTGGACGTCGCCGACACCGTCGTCCTCGACGCACCACTGCACGGGTCTGGACGCGACCGCCTGCACCGGCGTATCGGACGAATGGCCGTGCGACAGCCCGCGCACCGCAAGGTCGCGGTCGGTCACGATCGCGACGAGCTCGGTGCCGTCGCAAACGGGCAGCACGCCGATATCGAAGCGCCGCATCAGTTCGGCCGCGTGGCGAATCGTGTCGGTCGGCGCGACGCACACCACGTCGCGCGACATGATCTCGGTAACGCGATACATGAACGCCTCCTTCGTGAGCAGGACTTTCCGGGAGCAGATGGCGTGCCGCGCGTGGGCCGCACACGCGGGGCCCGAGGCCAGCGCAGGCCCGTTATCAGCGTGAACGGATCCTGGCCGGCGAGGCAACGGAGAAATTTGCCAGCCCGCTTGTACATCTTCCACGGCGGCAGCCGTGAACGGGCAAGGCACGACGTCAATGGCCGATGCCCGTCATCGCGACGATCGCGAGCACCACTGCGCTTTCGATTGCCGCCAGTGCGGCGACGCCGGCGGCGCCGCTGATTTCATGCCATCTGCGTTCAAGGCGTTTCATCACATCAACTCCGGATTGCTCCGGCACGCCGCTGCGCCGCTGCGCAGCGCGGGCCGGGTGCCGCCGTCAGCCGTGATCGCGGGGCGGTGAAGGGACGTGCGGCGAGCGGCGTTCGTGCTCGCCGGACGGCTTGGCAGGATCGATACGGGTCGCGCCGTCCACGGCGGGCGGGTCGCTGGCCGGAAACGTCTCCTCGAGTCCCTCGTCGATGCGTTCCTCCGTCTTGTCTTCGGACGGCGGGCGCGACGTGGCGAGCCAGAGCAGTCCGGCAGCCGGTGACACGGCGTCGTGGCGGCCGGGGGCGTGAACGGTCATGGTCGAACCTCCTTGGTCATGGATGCAGGCGCAAGCGCCATGCCTGCGCGGGCCGACGGCACGACGCCTGCGCGTGGGCGAACCCGCACGGGGCGCGGCGCAGCCACGCGCGCCGCCGGCGCGGACAAGAGGACATCGTGATGAATGCATCCAGGGAAAGAATACGTTACGACGCGAACGTATGCGGCGGCGATTTCGCCCACGTGCGCGAGCGCTTCGCCACGTGGAAGCGCGAGTCGCTGGTCTATCGGCCCGAGCGGCGCATGTTCGACGGCAAGGACGAGGTACGCGAACTGAACGACACCGTCTACGACGGCCCCGAGCGCGCGCAGCGGGCGCTCGTCGCGGAATGCACGCCGTCCGACCGGTTCGCGCTCGCGGTACGGCTGACCGCCGAGGGGCGCACGATGTGGCTGGTGATGGCGGCCTACGACGACTGAGCGCACGGCAGCGCCCGACCGGGGCGGGCACCCGGGCGTGCGCGAGCGGGCATGGCGATTGCTCGCAATGCCGACGCCATCGAGATGCGCGCGCCGTCGCGCAGGAGAGACATGAAGACGCCATCCATGCTGCACCGCCCCGAGCCGACGACGCCCGATGTCGACCCGGACCCGCCGCCGCCCGGGCACGACGATCCCGTCGATCCGCCCGTGCCGGACGGGCTGCCGCAGGGCGACCCGCCGGCGCACCCGCCACCGATGCGGATGCCGGGAGGCGATGCATCACAACCATCCGCGCGAACACTGATAAAAGGAGGACCCTCATGGACATTCACGTGCAATCGCCAGACAAGCGCGCGATCGCTCAGGTGCTGGGCCGCTACTTCGAATCGCGCTCGTTGCGCTATCACATCGAGGAATTGCCGGGCGGCGTGCTGCAGATCGGCTTTCGCGCCAGCGGCCGCCCGGCCGCCGTCACCGTGTCGTTCGACGATGCCGCGTACGACGCCTTTACGCACTGGGATGCGAGCCAGAAGCAGCTCGCGCTCGGTCGGCTCGCCGACGGGTTCTCGCGGATGATGTCGACGCGCAGCCCGGCCGCGCTGGCCGGCGACTATCACGTCGAGCGATTCTGAATACCCCTCGCTCCACCGGACTGTCCCCGCGTACGGCAAAGTGCCCGCGCGCAGCGGGCGCTTTGCGTCCGCGCGTGTGTCGCGTAGGATGTCCGTTAATTCAGCGCACACTACGTTCGCGCCGCAGGCTGCCACCCGCTGCAGCCCAAGAGGCGCAATGCGCTTTTCTTCAGGTTCGTTTCGCGCAACCGACGGGGACCTTGATGACCGTTGCTCGCTTTTTGCTGTCACCCGGCGCACGCCGGTTCGTTTCCGGCGTGTCGGCCTGCGCGGCGCTCACCGCGGCCGGCGTCCGCGACGCGTCGGCCCAGACCCCTTCGCCGCTCGGCGAGTGGCAATACTCGGCGGGCGTGCCGCTCCAAAAACTGTTCGAGCCGAACGTCTCCACCTGGGATATCAGCATGGGCGCCGCGATGACGCTGCAGCCGCGCTATGCGGGCTCCGACCGCTATCGTGTGATGGGCGGCCCGACTGTCGATATCCGCTATCGCGACCTGTTCTTCCTGTCGACCGGCGAGGGGCTCGGCGCGAACGTGCTGCGCGGGCCGAACTGGCGCGTGAGCCTGTCCGTCGGTTACGACCTCGGGCGCCGCTCGGCCGACGACATCCAGCACCTGAACGGCCTCGACAACATCAACGCGGCACCGGTGATGAAACTGGCGGCCGACTACGTGATCTCGAAGGATTTTCCGCTCGTGCTGCGCGCGGATATCCGGCGCAGCATCGGCGGCTCGAATGGCTGGGTCGGTGATTTCTCCGCGTACATGCCGCTGCCCGGCAGCAACGAGCATTTCTTCTGGTTCGCGGGGCCGACCGTGTCGTTCGCCGATTCGCGCTACATGAACAGCTGGTTCGGCGTGAACCAGGGCGCCGCCGCGCGTTCCGGGCTGCCCGCCTATTCGTCGGGGGCCGGGCTCAAGTCGGTCGGTGCGGGGGTGACGGTGGCCTGGTTCCTGAACAAGCACTGGTTCGTGACGATCGACGGCGCGATCGAGCAGCTCGTCGGCCGCGCCGCGCGTAGCCCGATCACGCAGCAGTCGACCAACGGCGTGTTCGACATGTCGGTGAATTACCAGTTCTGAGCAGGGCGGGCAGTTGATCGCCGACGGGGCGTGCGGCAGTTGGCGTCACATTTGATATGATTCCGACCTGTACAAATGTACAGTGATCAATCCCCGTGACGCCTGCATCGCCGACGCCCCCGGCATTTTACTACCTGACCAATTTCGAACGCGCGCTGGCCTGGCTCGGCGCGCGTTACGACGACCTGTTCGACGAACACGAGCACGCGTTCGTCCGGCAGTTCGCGACGCTGCCGCAGGCGTCGCGCGCGCTGCTCGTGCGGATGCTGATGCGCAACGGGTCCGACTTCCGCGCCAGCAAGCTCGTCTACGACGAAATCGGCTGCGCGCTCGACGCGGCCGCGCCGCTCGTCGCACTCGGCTGGGTCGATCCGGCGCCCGCGCTGACGCTCGACGAGCTGTTCGCACTGTCGACCAAGGCCGATCTGCTGCGCATCTTCCCGGCACTCGCCGCGCATGCGGGCGAGCGCAAGCCCGACTGGCTCGAACGGCTGCGGCCCGCGCACGACGTCGCGCAGCCGCTCGACGCGTGGTGCCCGCAAGCCGGCGACCGCGTGCTGCGCGTGACCGTCGGCGCACTGTGCGACCGGCTGCGCCTGATGTTCTTCGGCAATCTGCATCAGGACTGGAGCGAGTTCGTGCTTGCCGATCTCGGCGTGTTCCAGTACGAAAGCGTGCCGATCGCGCCGTCGTCGCGTGCGTTCCAGCAGCGCGGCGACGTCGACGCGTATCTCGCGCTGCAGATGTGCCGCGAGGCCCTCGACGCGTGGCCCGACGATCTGCCGTTCGATGACCTGGTGCGCGCCATCGACGCGGTCGGCTGCGACCAGCCTTGGCTCGCGACGCGGCGCGCGAAGCTGCTGTTCGCGCTCGGGCAGACGTGCGAGCGCCGGGCCGACTGGGACGGCGCGCTCGACGCGTATGCGCGCAGCGCATGGCCCGGCAGCCGCCATCGTCGTATCCGCGTGCTCGAACGCTGCGGGCGTGACGACGATGCGCTCGCGCTGGCGCTCGATGCACGCGGCGGCTTCGAGAGCGACGAGGAGCGCCAGCGCGTCGAGCGCATGCTGCCGCGCCTGCAGCGGCGGCTCGGCCAGCGCGTCGAACGTGCGTCCGCCGCGGCGGACGTGCCGCGCGAGACGCTCGTGATCGCGCGCCCCGACGCGTTCGTCAGCGTCGAATTCGCGGTACGCGACCATCTTGCGCAGCCGGCTTCGCCGGTCCATTACGTCGAAAACACGCTGATCAACTCGCTGTTCGGGCTGCTGTGCTGGGAACCCGTGTTCGCCGCGGTGCCCGGTGCGTTCTTCCACCCGTTCCAGCGCGGCCCTGCCGACCTGCACGCACCTGATTTCGTCGCGCGCCGTGCGGACGCGTTTGCCGCGTGCTTCGCGCAACTCGATTCGGGCGCCTATCGCGACACGATCCGCCGGCATTTCGCGACGAAGGCGGGGCTGCAATCGCCGTTCGTGTTCTGGGGCGTGCTGACCGACGCGTTGCTCGACGAGGCGCTCGCATGCCTGCCGCCCGAGCACCTGCGGCTGTGGTTCACGCGCCTGCTCGCGGATATCCGCAGCAACCGCTCGGGGTTGCCCGATCTCGTCCGCTTCTGGCCCGGCGAGCGCCGCTACGAGCTGATCGAGGTGAAAGGCCCCGGCGACCGTCTGCAGGACAACCAGACGCGCTGGCTCGCGTACTGCATCGCGCACGGCATTCCGGTGCGCGTGATCGATGTCGAGTGGGCCGGTGAGGGCGTCGCGCACGCCGAAGCGGCGGGACTGTCCGCATGAGCTATGTCGTCGCGGTGCGGGCGATGTGCGAGTTCACCGCGCGACGCGGCGATCTCGACCTGCGCTTCACGCCCGCACCGACCGCGCTCGAAGGCATCGCCGGCCACGGTGCGGTCACGTCGAACCGCGGCGCGCGCTACGAAACCGAAATCGCGCTGACGGGCACCTGGGGCACGCTCACCGTGCGCGGCCGCGCGGACGGCTACGACCCGGTGGCAAACCGTCTCGAGGAAATCAAGACCTATCGCGGCAGCCTCGACGCAATGCCGGCCAATCACCGTGCGCTGCACTGGGCGCAAGCGAAGGTCTACGCGCACCTGATGTGCGACGCGCGCGGCTTCCAGGAAATCGACGTCGCGCTCGTCTATTTCGACATCGTGTCCGAGCGCGAGACGGTGCTGACGCAAACGCTGGGGGCGGCCGAACTCGCGACGTTCTTCGCCGAGCAGTGCGCGTGTTTCGTCGGCTGGGCCGAGCGCGAGACGGCGCATCGCGCCGCGCGCGATGCGGCGCTGCGCGCGCTGGCGTTTCCGCACGGCCAGTTCCGCAGCGGGCAGCGCGAGCTGGCGGTGGCCGTCTATCGCGCGGCACGCGACGAGCGTTGCCTGATGGCGCAGGCGCCGACCGGCATCGGCAAGACACTCGGCACCGTGTTTCCGCTGCTGAAGGCCTGCGGCGAGGGCGAGCTCGACCATGTGTACTTCCTGACCGCGAAAACGCCCGGACGCGCGCTCGCGCTCGAAGCGGCGACGACGCTCGGCGCCGGCACGCCGGCGCTGCCGCTGCGCGTGCTGGAGCTCGTCGCGCGCGACAAGGCATGCGAGCATCCGGACAGCGCGTGCCACGGCGAATCGTGTCCGCTCGCGAAAGGTTTCTACGACCGCCTGCCGGCCGCGCGCGACGCGGCAATCGAGACGGGGCTGCTCGATCGCGAGACCGTGCGTGCAGCCGCGCTCGCGCACGACGTCTGCCCGTACTACCTGTCGCAAGAGCTTGCGCGCTGGTCCGACATGGTGATCGGCGACTACAACTACTACTACGACGGCAGCGCGATGCTGCACACGCTCGCGCAGCAGAACCAGTGGCGTGTCGGCGTGCTCGTCGACGAGGCGCACAACCTGCTCGATCGCGCGAGGAAGATGTACAGCGCATCGCTCGATCCGTTCGCCTTCGCGGCGGCCCGCGAGGTCGCGCCCGCAGCGCTGCGCAAGGCGTTCGACCGGCTCGCCCGCGCCTGGGGCTCGGTCAGTCGCGCGCAGGCCGAGCGCTATGCCGCGTATCCGGAGATTCCGGGCCCGATCGTGTCGGCCGTGCAGAACCTCGTCGCGGCAATCGGCGAACACCTGGCCGACGCGCCGCGCGCGAACGGCGATGCGCTGCTGCGGTTTCATTTCGAGGCGATCCAGTTCGGCGTGCTGGCCGAAGCGTTCGACAGCGCGTCGATCTTCGACGCGACGCTGCACGGCGAACCGATGCCGCGCCAGCCGGCGCTGGACGGCGTGGTGTCGGCCGGCCGCCGGCGCCGCGTCCAGTCGACGCTGTGCGTGCGCAACGTGATTCCGGCCGGCTTTCTCGCGCCGCGCTACGAAGCCGCGTGCGCGACCGTGCTGTTCTCGGGCACGCTGAGCCCGTTTCATTTCTATCGCGACACGCTCGGGTTGCCCGGCGACACGGGCTGGCTCGACGTCGACGGGCCGTTCCGCGCCGAACAACTGACGGTGCGCGTCGCGAGCCACGTGTCGACGCGCTGGCGCGACCGCGACCGTTCGCTCGAACCGATCGCCGACCTGATCGCCGCGCAATACGCGACGCGGCCCGGCAACTACCTCGGCTTCCTGAGCAGCTTCGACTACCTGGGGCGCGTGGTCGCGCTGATGCAGACGCGGCATCCGGACGTGCCCGTCTGGGCGCAGGCGCCCGGCATGGCGGAAAGCGAGCGAGACGCCTTTCTCGCGCGCTTCGATGCAGGCGGGCGGGGCGTCGGCTTCGCGGTGCTGGGCGGGGCGTTCTCGGAAGGCGTGGATCTCGTTGGCGAGCGGCTGATCGGCGCATTCATCGCGACGCTCGGGCTGCCGCAGGTCAACGACGTCAACGAGCAGATGCGGCGTGCGATGGACGCGCGCTTCGGCAACGGCTACGACTACATGTACCTGTATCCGGGTTTGCAGAAGGTCGTGCAGGCGGCCGGGCGCGTGATCCGCACCGAGCACGACGAAGGCGTCGTGCACCTGATCGACGACCGTT
Source organism: Burkholderia sp. 4NA327C6 (assembly GCF_005502655.1). Taxonomy (NCBI): domain Bacteria; kingdom Pseudomonadati; phylum Pseudomonadota; class Betaproteobacteria; order Burkholderiales; family Burkholderiaceae; genus Burkholderia; species Burkholderia sp. 4NA327C6. The sequence continues at coordinate 297,251 of NZ_SCNZ01000004.1, forward strand.
ACCGCCGGCGCGAAGTGCGCGATCTGCTGCCGCGGTGGTGGCGGATCGGGTGACGCTGCGCAGCCCGTTCAGGCGCGCGGCTTCCTCCTCTCCGCGCATCGCTACAGCACGTTGAGCATCGCGAGCGCGGCTTCCTGCAGGTGCGGCAGGACGCGCCGCACGGCCGCGTCGGTCGTCTCCGCGCCGATCGGCATGTTCGTGCTCAGCGCGGCGACCACTTCACCGTGACGGTTCTTCAACGGCACCGCGATCCCGCGCACGCCGACCTGCAATTGCTGTTCGATCGCCGCGAAACCGGCGTCGCGGGCCTGGTCGATCTGTTCGAGCAGGCGCGCCTTGTTGGTGATCGTGTGCGGCGTGAACGGCGGCAGTTCGGTGTCGTCGAGCCACGCGCGCACGGCTTCGCGATCCGGATGATGGGCGAGCAGCACGACGCCGGGCGACGTCAGCGGCGCCGGCACGCGCGCGCCGAGCACGAAGCCGGTCGTCATCACCCGCGACACGCCGTTGCGCGCGATGAACACGAGTTCCCAGCCGTCGAGCACGCTCACGTACGCCGACTCGTTCAGCGACGCGCTCAATTGCTGCAGATAGGGCTGGACCGTGCGCGGCAGGCGGGCCGAATCGAAGTACGACCAGCCGACCCGCAGCACGCGCGGCGTGAGGCCGTACAGCTTGCCGTCGGTGTACACGTAGCCGAGTGATTCGAGCGTCAGCAGGTAGCGCCGTGCGGCCGTGCGCGTGAGGCCGGTGCGCGCGGCGGCCTGGGTGGGTGTCATGCGCGCATGCTGGCTGTCGAACGCCTCGAGGATCGCCAGGCCTTTTTCGAGGCCGGCAATCCAGTCGCGTCGGTCGAGTTCGGGCTTTTTCATCGTCGGGAGCGGGTGGCTGGATGCGCGGTAATCGCGCGTGAGTGGGCGATTATCGCGCACCTTTTCAGGTGAACCGCGTGCGCGGAACGGGATTCCCCATTCGGCCAGCTTTGCAGACGGGAAATTGGGGATATACAATCGATGATGTATATCTATGGAGGTCCGTATGCTGGTGGCAAAGTGGGGCAATAGTCTGGCCGTACGCCTTCCGGCCAGTGTGGTCGACGCTCTGGAGCTTCGCGAAGGTGACGACATCGAAATTGTGGTCGATAGCCCTCGCGTTTTCGCCGTGAGTCGCAAGCCCAGGCCCGAAGAGCTTCTGCAGCGGTTGCGGCGTTTCCGTGGCAAGTTGCCCGCCGATTTCAAGTTCGGCCGGGATGATGCGAATGAGCGGGATTGACGCGACGAAATCGTTCGTCGACAGCAACGTCGTGCTTTATCTGTTGTCCGAGGACGAAACCAAGGCGGACCGGGCAGAGTCGCTGCTGCTTCGGCGGCCGACCATCAGTGTCCAGGTGCTGAACGAGGTGGCCAGTGTCTGCAGTCGCAAATTGCGGATGCCGTGGTTCGACGTGGGGCAATTTCTGGAGCCGATCAGGAGTTTATGCCGTGTCGTGCCGATCTCGGTCGATACGCACGACCTGGGGCGAAAGCTGGCGGAGCGGCACGGCTTGTCCTTTTACGACGCGTGTATCGTTGCAAGCGCTACGATCGAGGGCTGCGAATACCTCTATACCGAGGACATGCATGACGGCTTGTGCGTGGAGGGCGGGCCGGTGCTGAAAAATCCGTTCGCGTGAATTGCGACGGTTTTGGGGAATGGCGCCGACAGACTGCTTCCACCCGCTGGCCGAGATTCGCGGTCGGGAGGGCTCGCCAGTATCCTGGTGTCGGTGGCATATGGAAGGATGGGAGCAGGACGTGGCGCATAGCCGCCTCCGGTGCGGCCTTACTCGCCGCTTGTCCACCCGACGTTCGTGCTGACCGAGGGCGGGTAGTGCCTGTAACACAGCGCGGCGACTTGCCATCGTCCGTCGTCAATTACCCATAACTCGGTAAATGCGTTTCGCTCGAAAACCTGGTCGTTGTTCCGAATCGCGCAAATCCCGGATATCGTCGCCCATTCGCCGTATTCGGTAATGCACCGCGATTCGTCGACGCACGTCATGCCCGACATGCGCGAAACATGCTCGGCTGAGAAAATCCGCAGGCTGGCAAGTTGCTGTTGTTTCGTCTTTGTCAGTCCGCCATGCTTGACGAAGAAATGAGCGCTTTCCACATAGGCCAATTGCTCGACGTCGCCGGTGAGGTAAGCGTCTATCCATACTTCGCGCATCGACAGCAGGTCGAACTTCGGTTTCATGCGGTTTGAGGAAAGTAGGTAGCTCGATTGATTCCCGAATTGAATCCGGGGGCGTTGCCGTCTCGATCATCTCGAATCCGGGTGTTGAAAATCGCGGAGTCGGATACAGGACGTTAGAATCCCCGGCCCGGCGAGTTCGGGCAATTGGACGCGTACGAATCTGGTACGAGCCGATCCCCACCCCGATGGTTTCCGACTTGCCCGCCCCGTGCGTCTGTCAGCGCAGACGAACATGACATCAGGCCAAGCGCGGCATCGACTGGAACTCGACATGAAAATTCGAAAACCCCTGTTTGTCGCGTACGTCGCGTTCGTGCCGTTGCTCGCTGCAGCCAATTCGTCGACTGACACGGCGCTGCCGCGCCCGACCGTCGACGTCCGCGCGTGGCCGCGCATGACGTCACCGACATTCGGCTGCTACGTCGAAACGACCTTCGGCTACCGTGACAAGAGCTTCAACTGCGCGCTGAAGAAGTACAGGAACACCGGCGACGCGTGCAAGAACACGACGGCCTACTACGAGGGCCCGGCGTTCCCCGACCGGCTCGCGGCCAGCGTGCATCCGCTCGCGACGAAGGTCGAGCTCGACTGGGAGCAAGGCAGGCTGCAGATGGTCACCGTCACGCTCAAGGGGACGTGGAACGAAGCGGACGTGCGCAAGGCGTTCGGGCTGCCGCGCGCGGAAGGGAGCAAGCTGACCGAAGCGGAGTTGCGCTCGGAGCCGGGCAATCTGATGGACACGAGTGTCCAGTATTCGTCGTCAGCGCTCGACGAAAGCCTCGCGAAGCGCGCGAGCAACCCCGCGCGCGGCACGACGGCCGTGATGCTCTACGGGTTCGACCACATGGGCGGCGGCGATGTCGATTGCGGGGGCGGCGCGTAACGCGGGAAGGCGCGGCCGGATGTGGACGGTGGTACGGCTGTTCGCAGGGCGTGCGCCGTACCGTCAGGGCTTTACTCGCTGCTCGTCCACTCGACGTTCGCGCCGACCGAGCGCAGGTTCTCGACGAAGTGCGGGTGCGCGCGGCGGATCGGCAGCGCGTTCATGATTTCCGAGCGGCCTTCGATGCTCGCGGCCACCATCAGCAGCGCGATCGCGACGCGGATGATGTACGGGCTCTCGACGCGCGCCGGCGTCAGTTGCAGCCCGCCGAACGTGATCAGCCGGTGCGGGTCGGACAACAGCACGTGCGCGCCGAACTTCGACAGTTCGCCGGACCAGCCGAGCGCGCCGTCGTACACCTTGTTCCAGAACATCGCGCTGCCTTCCGCGCGCACGCCGAGCGCGATGAAGATCGGCAGCAGGTCGACCGGCAGGTACGGCCACGGCGCGGCTTCGACCTTGGTGAGGATGTTCTGCGTGAACGGCCGGCGCACGCGCAGCGGGCCGTCGCGTTCCGCGCGCGACCAGCCGTCGCGGTGCGTGACGTTGACGCCGAACTTCGCGAACGTGCGGTCGATCAGCGGGAAATGTTCGGGCGACGAATTGCGCACCGTGATGTCGCCGCCGGTGATCGCGCCGAGCGCGAGGAACGTCGCGATCTCGTGGAAATCCTCGGCGAAGCGGAACTCGCCGCCGCCGAGCTTGTGGCCGCCCGTCACGCACAGCCGCGACGTGCCGATGCCCTCGATCGCGACGCCGATCATCGCGAGGAACTGGCAGAACTCCTGCACGTGCGGCTCGGAGGCCGCGTTCATCAGCGTCGACGTGCCGTTCGCGGCCGTCGCGCACAGCGCGAAGTTCTCGGTGGTCGTCACCGACGCATAGTCGAGCCAGTGGTCGTTGGCCGTCAGCGGGCCGTCGGTGCGAACGATCAGCGAATCGGGCGTGCGTTCGATGTGCGCGCCGAAGCGCTCGAACACCTCGACGTGCGGGTCGATCTCGCGCACGCCGAGCGTGCACCCTTTCACGTCGTTCTCGAGCCGCGCGACGCCGAAGCGCGCGAGCAGCGGCGGGATCAGCATGATCGACGAGCGCATCGCTTCCGGCAGCCGGTGGACGGCCGGATCGAATTTCGTGTTGCGATGGTGGAGTTCGAGCAGGCCCGTCGTGAAATCGACCGACACGTCGCTGCCGAGCGTGCGGAAGATGTCGAGGATCTTGCGCACGTCGGTGATGTCCGGCACGCCGATGAGGCGCAGCGGCTGATCGGTCAACAGGGTGGCGCACAGAATCGGCAGGACGGCGTTCTTGTTCGCGGACGGCTTGATGTCCCCGCGCAGCGGAGTGCCGCCGTGGACGATGAGATTCGACATGATATGGGGGCGTATCGGTGACTGACGTAGGCCCATATGATGCCATTGGTCGACGGGCGGCGTGGAATGTTCAGCGGGGAAAAGGGGGAATCGACGCGTGTAACTGACAGTGTTTGACGTCGTGCGCTCGAACCCGAGGCAATGGCGCCGCTGCAGGTCAGCGTCGAGTAGCGCGGGAGGGCCGGCCGCGCATCGGGCCGGCCATCGGGTCAGGGTATTACTGCGCCGCCCGCATCCGCGCGGCGACCACCAGCGAGATCAGGCAGCCCACCGCGAGATAACCGGCGACGAGGTGCCACGAGCCGCCGGCCACGCTGACGAGGCCGACCGCGATGAACGGCGTGAACCCGCCGCCGACCACGCTCGCGAACTGGTAGCCGACGCCCGCGCCGCTATAGCGGTACTCGGCGCCGAACAGCTCGGTGAACAGCGGCTGCTGAACGCTCACGACCATGTCGTGCGCGGCGTTCGCGAGCAGGATCGAGAAGATCACGATCCACGCGACCGACCGCGCTTCCAGCGCGACGAAGAACGGGACCGCGGACGCCAGGCCGATCAGCGCGCCGATCAGGTAGATGCGGCGCAGGCCGTAGCGGTCGGCCAGCCACGCGAAACACGGGATCGTCACGCAGCTCACCGCGCCCACCAGCAGGCCGATGTTCAGGAACAGGTCGCGTGACATGCCGAGGTTCGTCGTCGAATAGCTGAGCGCGAACGCGGTGACGATATACATCGTGAACAGTTCGGCGAGACGCAGCGCGATGATCAGCAGGAATGCCTTCGGATGACGCGTGAGCGCTTCGAGCACCGGCAGGCGCAGCTTGCGGTTGCCGTGCTCGACCTTCTCGACGAACTCCTGCGATTCGTCCATGTTCTTGCGCACCCACATCCCGATCAGCACGAGCACGATGCTGAACACGAACGGCAGGCGCCAGCCCCACGACTTGAATGCGGCCTCGCCGAGCGTGTGGCTCAGGATCGACACGATGCCCGTGGCCAGCACGAGGCCGACGCCGTAGCCGACCTGCACGCCGCTGCTGTAGAACGCCTTCTTCTGCTTCGGCGCGCTTTCGACGGCCATCAGTGCCGCGCCGCCCCATTCGCCGCCGACCGCGAAACCCTGGATCGCGCGCATCAGCACCAGCAGCACGGGCGCCCACCAGCCGATCGTCGAGAACGTCGGCAGCAGGCCGATCGCGACCGTCGACAGCCCCATCAGCATCACGGTCAGCACCAGCATCCGCTTGCGGCCGAGCCGGTCGCCGTAGTGGCCGAACACGATGCCGCCGAGCGGCCGGAACAGGAAGCCGACGCCGAAGGTGGCGAACGCCGCGAGCGTGCCCATCGTCGGGCTGACTTTCGGGAAGAACTCGGAATTGAATACCAGCGCGGCGACGATCCCGTACAGCAGGAAGTCGTACCAGTCGACGACGGCGCCGACGAAACTGCCGATCGCGGCCTTGCGGGCCTGGCTGCGTATGCGGACACTGGCGGCGTCGAGGGTGTCGAAGGTTGGGGTCATGGCGATGTCTCCTGGCACGGCGCATCGTGGAATCGTGGCGGGGCCGCGTCCGATGCTGCATTGAAGTCGATGAGTGAACGGAGAATAGGGCGCGGGCCGCATGGCGGCAATTGGCCGATCGGTCAAAGTGCGCGATTATCGTTCAAGTTCGTGCGATTATCGAACGCTTTCCGGGTTTGCACTAAGCGGCGTGACGATATCCCGTTTGGCCAGGGTGTGCCGGCGTGAACGAACTGGTTAAAATCGGCAGCATTGAAAACTCGCCCGTTCGGGGCGGATGCGCGGTCGCCACCCCGGCCGCGCATGCCGCACGCGACGGGCGCCGTCCCCATCGACCGCATGCCCCCGGAGACTGGAATGCCCGGCAATTCCCACCCCCTGTCCAGCGATACGCCGCCCGTTGCCGATCCGGCTGCCAATCCGCTCGGGATGGCCGGCCTCGAATTCGTCGAATTCGCGGCACCCGTGCCGGAAGCGCTCGCGCAGCGCTTCGAGCAGCTCGGGTTCAAGGCGATCGCGCGGCACGTCAGCAAGAACGTCACGCTGTACCGGCAAGGGCAGATGCACTTCCTGATCAACGCCGAGCCCGATTCGTTCGCCGCCCGCTACGCGGAGGAATACGGGATGGGCGTGTGCGCGATCGGGCTGCGCGTGGCCAGCGCCCGGCGCGCGTTCGAGCGGGCGATCGAGCTCGGCGCGTGGGCGTTCGAGGGCGAGAAGGTTGGCGTCGGCGAGCTGAAGATTCCGGCGATCCAGGGCATCGGCGATTCGCACCTCTATTTCGTCGACCGCTGGCGCGGGCGAGACGGCCAGCGCGGCGGCGTCGGCGATATTTCGATCTTCGACATCGATTTCCGGCCGATCGACATCGCAACCGCGCATACCGATCTCGACTGCGTGGGCGTCGGGCTGCAGCAGGTCGATCATTTCACGCAGACCGTCGGCGCGGGGCGCATGCAGGAGTGGCTGGATTTCTACCACGACCTGCTGCATTTTCGCGAGATCCACGAAATCGACGCGCACTGGCATGTGTCCGAGGAATCGCGTGTGATGGTGTCGCCGTGCGGCGCGGTGCGGATTCCGGTCTATGAGGAAGGCACGCGGCGCACCCAGCTGATGCACGCGTATCTGCCCGACCATCCGGGCGAGGGCGTGCAGCACGTCGCGCTCTCCACCGACGACATCCTGTCCTGCGTCGATGCGCTGCGTGCGAACGGCGTTGAATTCATCGAGCCGCCGGCCCGCTATTACGACGACGTCGACGCACGCCTGCCGGGGCACGGTGTCGATCTGGATTCGCTGCGCCGGCGCGCGGTGCTGGTCGACGGCGAGATCGGCAGCGACGGCGTGCCGCGCCTGTTCTTCCAGACCTTCGTCAAGCGCCGGCCCGGTGAGATCTTCTTCGAAATCGTGCAGCGCAAGGGGCACCACGGGTTCGGCGAAGGGAATCTCGCGGCGCTCGCCCGCGCACGCGACGCCGGCTGACCGGTCGGGGCGCTCGCATCGGACATCGGGCGCTACCCGTCACGCGTGACACGTCAAGCGTCACGCGCCGGCGGCCGGCACGCGGTTCGGCGCGGGGTCGTTCGGCTCGCGCAGCACGCATGCGGTGCCGCCCGGCGTGTACATCGACACGACACAGCGGTTGCACGACGTGCAGCCCGACTGCACGAACCGGCCGTCGCGCAGCCCGTTGACGAAATCGGGCTCGAACACGAGCGCGCGTGCGAGCGCCACCGCGTCGAACCCTTCGCGCATCGCCAGTTCGACGTTCTCGCGTGAACGTACGCCGCCAAGGTAAGCGAGCGGCATCCTGACGGCCGCGCGCACCTTCTTCGAGTGCTCGAGGAAATACATCTCCCGAAACACGCCCATCTTCGGCTCGGTGAGCCTCTGCAGCGCCATTGCGGTGCGCACGATCGCGTTGTCGGCATTCGCGAGCGCGTCGCCGGGCAGCGGGCTGCCGAACAGCTGCCACACCGATTCGACGTTCATCCCGCCGCTGAGCACGAGCAGATGCGCGCCTTCGGCTTCGAGCCGCCGCGCGATTTCGCAAGCGTCGTCGGCGGTTCCGCCGCCGCGCACGCCTTCGGTCACGCCGATCTTGCAGACGACGGCGAGGTCGCGGCCCACTGCATCGAGCACGCGGCGCAGCACCTCGACCGGGAACGCGGCACGCCGCGCCGCGTCGCCGCCATACGCATCGCGGCGGCGGTTGTACAGCGGCGACAGGAACTGGCTGAGCAGATAGCCGTGCCCCATGTGGATCTCGACTGCATCGAAGCCGGCGTCGCGCGCATGGCGTGCGGCCTGCGCGAATTCATCGGCGACGGTCGACATCTGGTCGTGCGTCATCGCCTGCTTCAGGAAGCGGCCGCTCATCACGCCGACCTTGTTGAAGCCGCCCGACGCGCTCAATGGCCGTCGAGTCGACAGCGACGGCAGGAACGTGAAGCAGCCGCCGTGCGTGATCTGTGCGGATGCGGCGGCGCCGTGGCGATGGACGGCGTCGGTCAGCGCGCGGAACTGGCGGACCGTCGGCACGTCGAGCCGCGCCTGGTCGACGAACGTGCGGCCGTCGTCGCTGATCGCGCAGTACGCGACGGTCGTCAGCGCGGCGCCGCCTTCGGCGATGCGTTCGTGAAAGCGCACGAGCGCGCGCGACGGCACGCCGTTCGGCGTCATGCCCTCGTTGGTGGCGGACTTGATCAGTCGGTTGCGCAGCGTCAGCGGGCCGATCTGCAGCGGGCTGAACGCGGGGGACAGGTCGGTCGGTTCCATGTCAGGCGGAGGTCGGGAATGGGCTCGACGGTCATTGTGCGTACCCCGCACCGGCGCGCATCGTCCAGGTGGATGGCCCGATCCTGCCGAATGAAGCATGCGACGGCCGGCCGTGTCGTTCGGCCATTGGCAGCGCTGCCGGTTTGCACGAATGCATCGATCAATGGCATCGTGACGAAGCGGCACGCCGCACACGACAAGCACAACCGGAGAACCGCATGAGCAGCCAGTCACAGCCGAAGCACAAGCGCATGCCGAAACCCACCGGGCGTCAGGCGATCCTGACCGAGCAGCGCCGCCGGAAGATGGCGCGTTCACCTCACGCGTACGTGCGCGGCAATACGGCCCGGTTCTACGAATGGCTCGTCGAAACCAACGGCAGCGCACTGCCGCACGGCCCGTCGATCTGGATCTGCGGCGACTGCCATACCGGCAACCTCGGTCCGGTCGCGAACAGCGAAGGGAAGGTCGACGTGCAGATCCGGGATCTCGACCAGACGGTCATCGGCAATCCCGTTCACGACCTGATCCGCCTCGGGCTGTCGCTTGCGACGGCCGCGCGCGGGTCCGCACTGGCGGGCCTGACGATCGTGCACATGATGGAGGCGATGACGGCTGGTTATGCGTCGGCATTCGGCAGCCGCAACGCGAAGCTGCCCGAACGACCGGAACCGGTGCACCTCGTGATGAAGCAGGCCATGCGCCGCTCGTGGCGGCAACTCGCGGTCGAACGGATCGAAGGGCTCGCGCCGACGATTCCGCTTGGTCGCCGCTTCTGGCCGCTGAGTGCGAGGGAATCCCGCGCGATCCGCAAGTTGTTCGGCGACGAAGCGATTGCGACGCTCGCCACGAGCCTCAAGGGCCGCAACGACGCGGGCAAGGTCGACGTGCTCGATGCGGCGTACTGGGTGAAGGGCTGCAGCTCGCTTGGACGGCTGCGCTACGCGGTGCTGCTCGACATCGACGGCGACGTCAGTGACGGCGACGACCTGTGCCTGATGGACATCAAGGAGGGCGTGACGGCCGCCGCGCCGCGCGACGAAACGGCGACGATGCCGCGCGACAACGCCGAGCGCGTCGTGGAAGGCGCACGACATCTGTCGCCGGCCCTCGGCGAGCGGATGCGGGCCGCGCGCCTGCTCGATCGCGCGGTCGTGATCCGCGAACTGCTGCCACAGGATCTGAAGCTCGACATCGATCTGCTCGCCGAGGACGATGCGCGTGAAGTCGCGCGCTATCTGGGTGCGGTGGTCGGCGCCGCCCACGCGCGCCAGATGGACAAGCCGACACGCACGGCGTGGCGCACCGAACTCGGCCGCAACCGCGCGAAGACGATCGATGCGCCGATGTGGCTGTGGAACAGCATCGTCCAGCTCGTGAGCAGCCATGAAGCGGGGTATCTGGAGCATTGCCGGCGCTTCGCGGCAGGGGAGTAGCGTGTCGCCGCGAGCGACGGCCTGGACTACCCGGCCGCGCCCAGCTTGCGGGCCTGCCGTCGCATGCCCTCGAAGATCGCATCCGCCACGTCCGCCGGAAACTCCGCCGGAATCTGCGCTGCGGCCTTGGCGATCGCGGGTTCCGTGCGCGCGACGACGGCTGCCATCGCGGCGTGCACGTCATCTTCGGTCAGGCCGACACGCCGGCCCTGCGCGATCCAGTGGCGCGGCTGGATCTCGCCGATCACGTAGTGCCGGTTCTTCCCGCACACGGCCATCGCAAGGCGTGCGCGGCGCGGCGGAAGCTGGTTGCGGCGCGTGCCGATGATCGGATGCGCGGACAGCACGTCGTACAGCGGCGTGCTGCGGTAGGTGTTGCCGGGCAAATGCGCGATGCTGAAGTTCTTCGCGTGGCCGTCGATCGCCGCCAGCACCCAGAACACGAGCTGCGTGACGAAGAAGTTCATCCGGTCGCGCGCAGCGTCGGCCGAATTCGCGAGGATGCCCATGATCGTCTCGATGCCGGGGCCGCCGTCGGATTCGTATTTCGCGCCTGCGGGCGTGCCGGTCGCCTGGCACATGTCCTCCTGCGGCAACCGCAGGATCCACGTGCGGTCGCGCGATGGACGCCGGTCGAAGCGCTCGACGATCAGCGCTTTCTGGTCGTCGAACCGACCGATCTCGCACGGTGCGACCGGCAGGCCGTACGCGGCGACGAGCGTCGAGCACAGCCATTCGTTTTCGACGGACGTCCGCATGTCGGCCTGCATGTTCCCGACGCGCCCGAGCGGCAGCTTGAAGATGTGCGTCGTCGGCGTGCTGCCCGAGGGCCGCAGCCAGCGGTTTCCCTGACGCAGCAACGCGGTCTTTTCCTGCGCGCCGGCAATCGACAGGCGCAGGTCGCCTTCCAGTTCCGCGCGGCCGGGCAGCGGCGTGGCAGTCGCGTGGCGCAGCACGTCGGCGACGGCCGCGTCGTCGAGCATCATGCCGCCGATCGCCTCGAGATCGACGGGTGTTTCTCCGGGCGGCAGCATCTGGATCGCGCCGACGCAATCGCGGCCGATCGACGCGAGCAGTTCGAACGGCGCCGTCGAGCGGAGCCGGTAACGCTGCGCGATGCGACGGCGGATCGGCTCGCTGTCCGGCAGCAGGTTGTCGAAGTAATCGGCGACGATCGCGCCCTGGTGCGGCTGGTTGCCGGGCGTGAAGGGCAGCGACAGCGACAGCGGCCGCCCCTGTGGATCGTCGAGCCATTCAGGCAGGTAGACGAGGCGCTCGACGCCGCGCCGGACTTCCCAGTAGCCGACCGGAATGCCATTCATCCACAGGTCGAGCCGGTCGTGGCGGGTACGCGCGGCCATCGTCACCAGTCCTCCCGCTTCGAAACCCGCGGCTTGCCGGGTGCAGCGTCAGCGGGCCGCTTGCGTTTGGCGCCGGTTGCGGGTTTGGCTGGATTCCTGGCGGGCGGGGCGCCGCGGGCCGTTTCCGGCTTGCGTTTGCTCGAGGCCGGTTTCCGAACCGCCGGCGTGGCATCGGGCACAGGCACGGGATCGGCCGATGCCGCCGACACGTCCTGCTTGCCCGGTGCGAGCGTCATGTGAACGCCGAGCGCGTTCAGCACTTTGAAGAGCCGCTCGATGCTGACCGCCGACGGGTTGGCCTCGAGCTGCGCGTAGGATTGTTGCGTGACGCCCAGACGGGCGGCCAGTTGCGCCTGCGTGAGGCCCGCGGCTTTCCGGAAGCCGACGAGTATCGGACGCAGTTGGGTCAGGGTCTGGACAGGAAAGGCCATCGGGCGCTCCACAGGATGACAAGCGATCGTTTGTAATCTGAAAATACAGTCTATGGCATGTATTGTCAAAATACAAATCATAGGCTGTATTCAATAAAAACAAACGATAGCCTGTCAAATGAAGGCCCCGCCGGCCATCCCGCGTCAACGCCTCACGCCGCTCGCAGCGGATTCGCGTGCACACTCCGCGCGCCTTCCGGATCGTCGTCGCCGAGCGGGATGAACGCCATGATCTCGAGGTCGTGCCCCGACAGCGCCGGCAGCCGGAACGGGCTCGACAGCACGTTCAGCCGCCGCACGCCGAGCTCGCGCAGGATCTGCGAGCCGATCCCCGTCACGCGTCCGTCGCGGCGCGCATGGCCGGCCGGCACCCGCATCGCGTCGCCGCGCATGTCGCAGTCGAGCAGCACCGCCACCCCGCAGCCGGCCGCGTCGATGCGTTGCAGCGCGGCGTGCAGCGGCCACGAATGCGCGGACGGCTCCGCATCGAGCAGGTCGAGCAGCGAATGGCATTCGTGCACGCGCGTCAGCACCGGCGTCGACGGATCGGGCTCGCCGCGCACGAGCGCGAGATGCGGCGCGCCGTGCACCGTGTCGCGATATTCGATCGCGCGGAATCGTCCCCAGGGCGTATGCAGCGGCCGCTCGCCGACGCGTTCGACGAGCGATTCGTGTTCGCGTCGGTAATGGATCAGGTCGGCGATCGTGCCGATCTTCAGCCCGTGATGCGCGGCGAACGCCTTCAGCTCGGGCAGCCGCGCCATCGTGCCGTCGTCGTTCATCACCTCGCAGATCACCGAGGCAGGCGTGAGCCCCGCGAGCGCCGCGAGATCGCAGCCGGCCTCGGTGTGTCCCGCACGCACGAGCACGCCGCCCGGGCGCGCGGCGATCGGGAACACGTGGCCGGGCTGCACCAGGTCGTCCGGGCGGGCGCCGGCCCGCACCGCCGCACGGATCGTGTGTGCGCGATCGGCCGCCGAAATGCCGGTCGTCACGCCTTCGGCCGCCTCGATGCTGACGGTGAACGCGGTGCCGAACGGCGTGCCGTTGTGATCGGCCATCGGCGGCAGCTTCAACTGCTCGCAGCGCTCGGCGGTCAGCGTGAGGCAGATCAGCCCGCGCCCGAAGCGCGCCATGAAATTGATCGCGTCGGACGTCACGTGATCGGCCGCGATCACGAGGTCGCCTTCGTTCTCGCGATCCTCTTCGTCGACGAGCAGGACCATTCGGCCCGCCCGCAGTTCGTCGACGATCTCCAGCGTGCCGGCGAGCGTCATGAGGCCTCCGTCAAATCGAACGCGCGGCGCAGCGCGTCGGCGCCGAAGGTCAGCACGCGGTCGGCTGCATCGATCGCGCCGAGCATGCTCGCGAAACCGTGAAGCTGGCCCGGCCAGCGCACGAGCGTCACCGGGGTGCCGGCCTGTGCGAGACGCAGCGCATACGCTTCGGCCTCGTCGCGCAGCGGATCGAATTCGGCGCTGATGATCGTCGCCGGCGCGACGCCTGCGACGTCCGGCGCGGCGAGCGGGCTCGCGAGCGGCGACGCGCGATCGGCGCCTTCGTCGAAATAGTGCCGCTTGAACCAGCGCATCCAGTCCGCCGTCAGGAAATAGCCGTTGCCGAGCGTTTCGTACGACGGATGCTCGGTCGCGCAATCGACGACCGGATACAGCAGCAACTGGTGCGCGATCGCGATACCCGAGCCGCGCAACTGCAGCGAGGCGACGGCCGCGAGATTGCCGCCGGCGCTGTCGCCGGCCACGGCGATCGCACCGGCGCGCGCGCCGAGATCGCGCGCACTGGCGGCGGCCCAGCGCACCGCGTCGCATGCGTCGCGCGCGGCAGCCGGGAAGCGCGCTTCGGGCGCAAGCCGGTAGTCGACCGACAAAACGAGCGTGCGCGCCCGGGCCGCGAGGCTGCGGCACAGGTTCGCGTGCGTATCGATCCCGCACGACACGAAGCCGCCGCCGTGGAAGAACACGGTCAGCGGCAACGGCTCGGCGGCGGCGGGCCGATACAGTCGTGCGGACAACTGACGGCCCGACAGGGGAATCTGCCAGTCCGCTTCGGCGGCGACGGCATCGCCCGGGGCGAACGCGCCACCCGCGGCAAGGTTCGCGCGATACGCGGGAACGGTGAGCTGCGCGAAATCGATCGCGGGTGCCTGGGCCAGCGCGGCGAGCAGCGCCTGCGCCTGTGGGTCGAGCGGCATGGGGACTCCTGTCTGAATCGGATGCGTTTTGAATCAGGTAAACCCGTGTCGCGGTTTTCCCTGAGTCCGCGCCGGACGCTTGCCGGCACGGCCTGACGGGCATTCCAGCGCAGCGGGCAGGGCGCGACATCATCCGATCGGACGATGGTTCGTTCGCACGGATGGCCAATTCTCACCATTCAGTGAATCTCCCGATGACGTCGGAATTTAGACGCGTCTTAATCATGGCGGCGCGGTTGGGTCGCGCCGGAAACATGTCGTATGGAGGATGGAGCGTGCTGATGGAGACGAGATGGGCTCCGCAAGAGAGCCAGGCAACCAGTGACGAGGCCGACATCGGCGTCGCGGATTTCAGCGAACTGATGGCGCGCATCTACCAGGGGCCGCTGGAGACGCCGCCGTGGGCCGGCGCGCTCGAGCTGGTCCGCCGCTGGCTGCAGGCGAACTACGTGACGCTGATCCTGCGCGCGGCCGCGAGCGACCGCCGCGCGCCGCTGTCCGTGCACGCGTCGGAATTCGGCCCGGTGGTGCCGGGCGACGGTGAAGCGTCGTACAACAACTACTACTATTCGCTCGACCCGTTCGTCGGCCTGCCGGCCGATCGCGTGGTCACGGTCGACGACGTGTTCGGCGATACGGGCTGGCTGTCGAGCGAGTTGTACAAGCAGTTCCTGAAGCCGCAGGACGTGCGTTATATCCTCGGCGCCGACCTGCGCACGGCGTCGGGCGTCGAGTGCCGCTTCCGCGTGTGCCGCAACCATGCGTCGAAGCAGTTCTCCGCGCGCGACAAGGCGATCTGCGCGCTGCTGCTGCCGCACCTGAAACGCGCGGTGGAATTGCATTCGCGGCTCGACACGGCCGAGGTCGAACGCTCGATCTATGCGAATGCGATCAACCGGATGCAGATCGGCACGATCACGCTCGACGAGAACGGCACGATCATCGACCTGAACAGCGTGGCCGACGAGATCCTCAAGCAGAACAACGGTCTGACGATTGCGCGCGGCACGATCGAGGCGACCGATGCGCAGGAGAACCGCACGCTGAAACGGCTGATCCGCCATGCGGTGATGGGGCATCACGGCACGGCCGCGGCGACCGTCGAGGCGATGCCGATCACACGCAGCTTCGACAAGCCGCGCCTCGGGCTGCTGGTGCGCACGGTGCTGCTGTCCGACTGGTCGGAGGACAACAAGCGGCGGCCGGCCGTCACGCTGTTCCTGCGCGATCCCGACCGCAAGCCGCAGGGCGCGCAGGAGATCATCCGCAAGCTGTTCGACCTGACACCTGCCGAGACGTCGCTCGCGCTGCTGCTGACGAACGGGCTGACGCTCGAGGAGGCAGCGGAGGAATCGGGGATCAGCAAGAACACGGCGCGCACGCATCTGCGCGCGATCTTCTCGAAGACGGGTGTCACGCGCCAGGCGACGCTCGTGCGGATTCTGCTCGGGAGTGTCGTGCCGCTCGGGTGAGCGGCAGCCCGCGCCGATCCATCGGAACCGGCCGCATTCGTCTGGCGATACATCGACAGGGGCAACGCGTCGCGTGTCGCACGATCGCGGCGACATCATGCAAAAGAGGCTCGCGCGGTGCGAGCCTCTTCTTCATTCAGCGCTGCAGAGAGCGGCTAGCCTGCCGCCCATGATGCATGGCGCTGCCCGCTGCGTTCAAGAGCTGCGCGTCGACCGATCAGCCGATGCCGCCAGCGCCGGCCACTGCGCGCAACCACGCCGGATGAAACCGACACCGGTGCGTATCACGAGTGCGCCGATCGCAAGCGCGGCGAGATCGTCGAGACGGCCGAAGCCGACCAGCGCCGCGCTCATCGCGAGCGCCGCCAGCAGCGACGACAGCGCATGGGTCCGCACATGCCAGCCGCTCGCCTCGAGCAGCGCGGAGCCGGTCTCGCGGGCCTTGCGCAGCATCCAATGCGACAGCGCGGCCTTGCCGGCGAGCGTGACGGCGACGAGTGCGAGCGTCGTCGCGCCCGGCTGCACGACGGGCGGCGTCGCGAACCCGTTCGTCGCATGCCGGATCATCTGCGCGCCGGTTACGACGAGCAACGCGCCGAGGCCCGCGAGCGCGAGCGGTTCGTAGGTCGGGCGCCGCTCCGGCGGCAAGCGCGCATCGAGCCGGCACGCGACGAGAATCAGCGCATCGGCGGCGAGATCGATCGCCGCGTGGGCGACGTCCGCGAGCAGTCCCGACGAATGCGCGGACCATGCCGCGACCGTCTCGACGGCGAGCAGCAGCAGGTTGATCGCGAGACTGACGGCGAGGGCGCGGGACGTGGCCGCATAAACGTGGGGCGTGGCGCGCGACGTGCGCTGCATGGCGGATTCGTCTGTCGAAAGCGTGGGTCAGACCCGAACGCTACCGGTCGACGGTGGCAGATCGGTGACACGGGCGGAATCGCCGAATCCGTGCGGGATGCGTACCAAAGCCCCCGGGCCGCCCGCCGGCGTGGCGACGTGCCGCCGAGGCGGTGACCGGCTGCACCGTCACTCGGGAAGCCTGCACCGCGGGCCGCATCGCCCGCGGCGCTTCCCGTCCTCCGAATCGTCGACGCGCCGCGTCAGCTTCGACTCAAAGCGTCTCGATCGCCAGCGCGATGCCCTGGCCGCCGCCTATGCACAGCGTGACTACGCCGCGCTTGATGCCGTCGCGCTGCATCGAATGGATCAGGCGAGTCGTCAGCACCGCGCCCGTCGCCCCGATCGCGTGACCGTGCGCAATCGCGCCGCCTTCGACGTTGACGATCTCCTCGGCGATGCCGAGCTGGGCCGCCACCGCGATCGGCACGACCGCGAACGCTTCGTTGATCTCGAAACGCTCGACATCGGCCAGCGTCCACCCGGCCCGCTCCAGCGCGATCCTGACGACCGGCACGGGGCCGAGCCCGAACATGCCGGGTTCGACGGCGGCGACGCCGAATGCAACCAGCCGCGCACTCGGCGCAATCCCGTGCGCGTCGGCGAATGCGCGGTCCGCAACCAGCATCGCCGCCGCGCCGCTGTTCAGGCCCGGCGCATTGCCGGCGGTAATCGTGCCGTCCGGGCGGAACGCCGGCTTCAGCTTCGCGAGCGCTTCGAGCGTCGTGTCGGGACGCGGCGTCTCGTCGCGCGCGAACGCGACGCGCGTCTTGCGCTGCAGGACTTCGACCGGCACGAGTTCGGCGTCGAACTTGCCGTCCGCCAGCGCGGCGGAAAAACGCTGCTGCGAGCGGAACGCCCAGCGATCCTGGCGATCGCGCGAGATGTCGAGCTGGCTCGCGAGATCCTCGGTATGCCAGCCCGAATGCTGGTCGGAAAACGCATCGACGAGGCCGTCGCGCAGCATGCTGTCGCTAATCGGCGCGTCGCCCATCCGGTAACCCCAGCGTGCGCCGTCGAGCAGGTACGGCGCACGCTCCATGCTTTCCATGCCGCCGGCAATCGCCGCATTCGCGTAGCCCAGCAGGATCTCCTGCGCGGCGTTGACGACCGCCTGCGCGCCGGAGCCGCAGACGCGGTTGACCGTGAGCGCCGGCACCTTGACCGGCAGGCCCGCGCCGATGGCAGCCTGCCGGGCCGGATTCATCTTGTTGCCGGCCTGGATCACGTTGCCCAGGACGACCGTGTCGATCGCCGCGCCGTCGAGGCCGCTGCGCCGCAAGGTTTCGCGGATGGCGATCGCCCCGAGCTCGGTGGCCGGGGTGTCCTTCAGGGACCCGTTGAACGTACCGATCGGTGTCCGGACTGGGTGGCAGATGACGACTTCACGTGTGCTCATGGTGCATTCCTGGATCGCGTTGCAAGCTGCGCGGACGAGTCGGTTGCGAACGGGGGGCGCGCCGCGCCATTCGCGTCGCCGGTTCGATTGCGCCGTGACGCCGGCAGGACCGTCGGCGCGGTGCAATGCGGCCGCCTCCGATGACCGGATCACGCACCGCCCTGTGAGGGAACGGTATCTATGCATATGCATACTGTCAACGGGGGCTTTGCGCGTGGGAATGAGGGGCAGGGCACGCCATCGGGGGCGGCGTCGCGCGTGACGATGCTGCGCGCGTCTCGGTCGGGGACGGCTTTCGATCTAGCAATGTCGGTCTTTTGCGCTGATTGCAGAGGCTTCTGGGT